>CAXVWQ010000036.1:0-36225 GCA_964263755.1 Roseomonas sp.
TCCGCCCGCTGCCCGCGCGCGGTGCCGGCGGTCGCGGCGCGGGGGGGAGGGGTCGGCGGGGAGGCCATGCCCGATGCGTCGCGCGTCCCGGCCTCCCTTGGCAAGGGTGGCCCGGCCACGCCGGGATCGGCCTATGCTCCCCCCATGTCCGCCGCCCGTCCGCGCCCGCCCGCCGATTCCGTCGCCGCCTTCGACCTCGCGCGCCTGGACGAGGCCTTCTACGCCGACCCCTTCCCCCTCTACCGTGCGCTGCGCGAGACGGACCCGGTCCACCGCATGCCCGACGGCTCCCTCTTCCTCACCCGCTGGGCCGACCTCGACCGCATCTACCGCGACACCCGCACCTTCTCCTCCGACAAGCGGGCGGAGTTCGGCGCGAAATACGGCGACGCGCCGCTGTTCGAGCACCACACCACCTCGCTCGTCTTCAACGACCCGCCGCTGCACACCCGGGTGCGTCGCCTCATCGCGGGGGCGCTGATGCCCCGCGCGCTGAACGCGATGGAGCCCGGCCTCCGCGTCCTCGTGGACCGCCTGCTCGACGATCTCGCCGCGAAGCGCGACGCCGACCTCATCGAGGATTTCGCCGCCGCCATCCCCGTCGAGGTGATCGGCAACCTCCTCGCCATCCCCGCCGACGAGCGCGGCCCGCTGCGCGGCTGGTCCCTCGCCATCCTCGGCGCCCTGGAACCCCGCCTGACACCGGAGGGGGAAGCCCGCGGCAACGCGGCCGTGACGGAGTTCCTCGCCTACCTCCGCACCCTCGTCGCCCGCCGTCGCATCCACCCCGGAGATCCCGCGACCGACGTCCTGACCCGCCTGATCGGGGGCGAACGCGATGACGAACGCCTCACCGAGACCGAACTCCTGCACCAGTGCATCTTCCTGCTGAACGCCGGCCACGAGACGACGACGAACCTCATCGGCAACGCGTTCGAACTCCTGCACCGCCTCCCCGACGCCCGCGCGCTCCTCCTCGCCGACCCCACCCTCATGCCGACCGCCGTCGAGGAGGTCCTGCGCTACGAATCCTCCAACCAGCTCGGCAACCGCCGGGCGGCGGAGGACACGGAGATCGGCGGCGTCCCCGTCCCCGCCGGCACCTTCCTCACCCTCTGCATCGGCGCCGCCAACCGCGACCCCGCGCGCTTCGGCGACCCCGAGCGCTTCGACGTGGCCCGCCAGCCCAACCGCCACCTCGCCTTCGCCGGCGGGGCGCACATGTGCGTCGGCATGAACCTCGCGCGGATGGAGGCGCGGATCGCCCTCGCGGCCTTCCTCGCGCGCTTCCCCGCCTACGCCCTGACCGCGCCGCCGGCGCGCGCGCGCCGTGCCCGTTTCCGCGGCTTCACGGCGATGCCGGCGCGGGTGGGATGATGCCTCACCGGTTGTGCGCGGGCGGCGCGAGCGTGGCGGGGATGGTCCGCAGCAGGATGCGGAGATCGAGGAGGAGCGACCAGCGGCGGATGTAGGCGAAGTCGTAGGCCACGCGGCCCCGCAGCGTCTCCTCCGTGTCCGTCTCCCCGCGATACCCGTTCACCTGCGCCCAGCCCGTCAGCCCCGGGCGCACCCGGTAGCGCCGGAGGTAGTCCGGCACGATGTCGGCGTAGAGGCGCCCGTCGGCCTTCGCTTTCGGCGCGTGCGGACGTGGCCCGACGAGCGACATCTCCCCCCGCAGCACGTTGAGGATCTGCGGCAGCTCGTCGAGGGAGTATTTCCGCAGCACCCGCCCCACCCGCGTCACGCGGCGGTCACCCTTGGTGACGAGCGTCTCCGCGCCCGCATCCGCGGCCTCCGCCCGCAGAGTGCGGAACTTGAGGATCGCGAAGCGCCGCCCGAACCGCCCGATCCGGGTCTGCCGGAACAGCGCCGGCCCCGGGCTGTCGAGCCGGATGAGCACTGGCACCACGAGGAAGGCGGGCAGGAAGGCGAGGAGCAGCGCGAGCCCGCCCACCGCGTCGAAGGCCGCCTTCGCCCGCATGCCCGCGGGCGGAATGGGCGGGCGCAGCAGCACCGGGTGGACGACCCGGTCCGCCTCCTCGTCCTCCACCGCCGCGGGCAGCGCCTCGTCGGGCACGAGGCGAAGGGTGAGGGGCAGGAAGCGCAGCCCATCCGCGATCTCGGCGATCCGCCCGCCCGCCGACCAGGGGAGGGCGAGGTAGATGTCGGAAAGCTCCCCGTCCTCCACGAAGGTGACGAGCCGGTCCACCGGCCCGAGGTGCGGCAGGCGCCCCGTGAGCGGCCCGGGACGGCCGACCCGGTCGTCGAAGTAGCCCACGATGTCCACGGCCCCGCCGGGCGCGCGGTCCAGCGCGTCGAGAACCGAGGCGGCCCCCCGGCCGTTGCCGACGATGGCGACCCGGCGCCGCGGCGGGCCCAGCAGGGGCGCGCGGCGGGCGATCCGCGCGGCGCCTTGCCGGATCGCAACGGAGACGACGAGGGCGACCGCGACCCAGGCGGCGGTGGCGGGAAGGGCCGTCGGCAGACCGCCGACGACGAGCGAGGCGAGGAGCCCGCAGGCGAAGGCGACGACGAGGTCGCCCGGGGGCGCGGCCGTTCCTCCTCCCGACGTCCGCGCCGCGGGTCGGGCGGCGAGGAGCAGGTGGCATCCCATGACCGCAAGCGCTGCGGGCAGCGTCCCGTCCCCGACGATGGCGACGGCGGACAGGAGGATGCCCGCGGCCTCCAGCGGCGGCACGGCCAATGGGACGAGCCAGGGCCAGCGCCGCTCGACCGGCGGGAGGCCGGCAAGGCGCGCCGGGGCGGGGGTGCCGAGGCCGCTTGCCTCGCCGGGCGGGCGCTGCCGCAGCCGGCCCGCCTCCGCCCCCGCGACGTCCGCGCGTTCCACCAGCCCCACGTCCATCGCGCCGCTTCCTCCGCCGACGCGGGTGCGCCGGGCCCGGGAGATTGCGCGCGGGGGGTTAACGGACCCCGACCCGGGGCCGGTCCAGGCGAGCCCGTGCCATCCGGCGACGGCCGCACGAGACGTGACCCGGGGACGCGCGGAAGATGGCTGCGTCCGGCGCCGGACCGGCGCTACCCTCCCGCGGCCACCACGCCGCCGAGGAGACGCACCATGCCCACACCCCGCATCCGATCCCCGCTCGGCCGCCGCGCCGCGCTGCTGTGCGCCGCCGCCTCCGTCGCCGCGCCCCCGCGCGCGAACGCCCGCGGCATCGCGTCGCCGCGCGACCTCTACGACGAGGCGGGGACCGCCCCCTCCGCGGCCGCCCGCGCCCTCGCCGGGCGTCGCGTCGCCCTGGCGGGCTATCCCGCCCCCGTGCCGAGCGGCGCCGCGGGATGGTTCGCCCTCGCGGAGGTCTCGCTCGCCCCCTGCGGGCTTTGCGGCCTGACGCACGACTGGCCCACCGGCGTCGTCGCCGTCCACGCCCCGGGCGCGCCGCACCTCGCCTCGCCCTACGTGCCCGTCACGGTGGAGGGGAAGCTGGCGCTGGACCCCGCCGCGCGCGACGAGCCGGGCATGCCCGCCTTCCTCGTGCTGCGCGACGCGACGGTGGCGGTCGGCTGATGCGCGCCCTCCTCCTCGCCGCGGCGGTCGCCTGGGCCGGGCCGGCGCTGGCGCAGCCCGCCGACCTCGTCCTCCGCAACGCACGCATCCACACGGTGGACCGCGCGGGCACCACGGCCACCGCGGTCGCCATCCGCGGCGGCCGGTTCGTCGCCCTCGGCGCGGACGCCGAGGCGATGGCGGTCGGCGCCGCGGAGGTCGTGGACCTCGGCGGCCGCACCGCCATCCCCGGGCTGATGGACACCCACCTGCACCTGCACGGCTACGCGATGAACGCGCCGACGGTGCAGCTCCTCGGCGCCCGTTCCATCGCCGACGTCACCCGCGCCATCGGCGAGCGGGCGCGCGCCACGCCGCCGGGCGAATGGGTCATCGCCTCCTCCCTCTGGCACGAGAGCCTCCTCGCCGAGGGGCGTCTTCCGACCCGCTGGGAACTCGACGCGGTGTCGCCGGACAACCCGGTCTTCATCCCCCGCGGCGGCCACGTCGTCACCGTCAACTCGCTCGGCCTGGGTCGCTCCGGCATCACGCGGGAGACGCCGCAGCCCACCGGCGGCGTGATCGTGCGGCGGGAGGACGGGGAGGCCACCGGCGTCCTGCTGATCTCCGGCGCCATCTCCATCGCCCGCCGCGCCCTGCCGCCGCCCCCGCCCGCCCCCGTGCAGGCGCGGCTGATGGTGGACGCGATGCGCGAACTCAACGCCCTCGGCATCACCGCCGCCGTCGAGCCCGGCCTGGACGACGCGGTCGCCGGCATCTACCGCACGTTGCGCGACGAGGGCCGGATGACGATCCGCACCTGGCTGCTGTGGCGCGCCGCGAACCGGGAGACGATCGCCCGCGGCATCGCCGCGCAGCGCGACTGGCCGCAGCACCCGATGCTCCGCACCGCCGGCATCAAGGTGCTGCTGGACGGCGGCGTCGAGGGCGGGCGGATGAGCGAGCCCTACCGCATCGTCCCGGGCGAGCAGACCAACCCGGAATACCGCGGCATCCTCCTGCTCCCCGCGGGCGGCGAGGACGACATTGTCGAGGGGCTGCGCCTGATCCACCGTGCCGGGCTGCAGATCCAGACCCACGCGGTGGGTGACCACACCATCGACCTCATCACCCGCCTGTACGAACGGGTGGACGGCGAACTCGGCGCCATCCGGCCGCTGCGCTGGACGGTGATGCACGCCTTCCTCCCCACGCCGGATTCGCTGCGGCGCATGGCCCGCCTCGGCATCATGGTCACCGCGCAGAACCACCCCGTGCTGCTGGGCCACAACCAGCGGCGGTGGTGGGGGGACGAGCGCGCCGCCTACGCCATCCCCATCCGCGCGATGCTCGACGCCGGCATCCACGTCGCCGGCGGCACCGACGCGCCGGTGGTGCCGGGTGACCCCTTCCAGGCGATGTGGTGGATGACGACGCGCGGCACCCTCGCCGGCTACCGCCTCGGCCCGGAGCAGGCGATCACGCCCGCGGAGGCGTTGCGCCTCTATACGCGCGACGGCGCGGTGCTGATGGGAGCGGAAGAGGAACTCGGCTCCGTCGAGGTCGGCAAGCGCGCCGACCTCGTCGTGCTGTCGCAGGACATCCTCGCGGTGGAGCCGGAGCGCATCCGCGAGACGCGTGCGCTGATGACCCTGGTGGAGGGCCGGGTGGTGCATCGGGCGGGGATATGACCCTCAGGTCCAGTAGAGGACGCGCGCCATCGGCAGGTGGTGCGCGACCGACCCTTCCAAGGCGCGCCGTAGGTCCGTCATCGTCGCCTTCGGGTAGACGAACTTCGCCGAGCCGAACTTCGTCAGCTTCCGCGTCCGGTTGGCCGGGTCCATGTCGAGGGCCGACCCCGGATACCACCCGTCCAGCACCGTCTTCGACCCCTCGGTGAAGCGGTGCGTGATGAGTTCCACCGTCAGGTCGGGGTCGGCCGCGTCGCGCAGCGCCTCTCCACACGCCGCCAGCAGGTCGTCGTAGGCCGCTTCCCAGTCCGGCACGGGAATGATCGGCGCGATCGTCAGCCCGATCCGGTATCCCGCCGCCGCGATCCGCCGCATCGCCGCGAGCCGGTTCGCGACGCGCGGCGCCCCGCCCTCGAAGCGTTCCGTCCCCCGGGCGTTGAGCGAGAAGCGGATGCGGGTGCGCCGGCCGTGCGGCAGGTCCAGCAGCGGCCCCACCGCGTCGTATTTCGTGGTGAAGCGCAACTGCACCGCCGCGTCCCAGGCGCCGAAGTGCCGGATCGTCTCGGCCAGCGAACCCGTGACATGCTCCACGCCCAGCGGGTCGGTGTAGCAGGATGCCTCGAAGGTCGTGCCCTCCGCCGCGCGCGCCGCATCACGGGAGGTGACGGTGCCCTGTCCGAGCAGCGGCGGCAGTTCCGCCAGGATCTCCGGCAGGTTGGCGTAGGCCCGCACGATCGGCGGCCCCGCGAGCGAGCCCGCGAGGTAGCAGTAGGAGCAATGCGCCGGGCAACCCTCCGCGAGGTCGAAGCGCCAGTCGGCGGAGGGCGGGATCGGCTGCGGCCGACGCCGCGACGGCGACGCCACGACGACCGCGAGGGTGCGCTTGGCGTCGCGATACGTGCCCGGCAGCCCCGACAGCCGGTCCGCGCGCAGCCGCACCACCTCCGCGCCGAGCGCCGCCGCCCGCTCCACCATCGCCGCCCCGTGCGGCCAGGACAACGCCCCGGGCGTGACGAGGACGCGCGCCGGCACCCAGGGGCGCGTCGCACGCTCGGCGGGAGGGGGGAGGGGGGCTGCCGACGCGACGGCGACGTCAGAAGGCATAGCGCACCCGGCAATACGGCATCCGCGACTCCAGCAGATCGAGGAACCGCCGAAGCCACCTGCCCTTCCAACCGGTCCGGTAGCGCAGGTTGGTCTGCCCGCCCTCGCTCCGCTTCTCCTCCTGGATGTCGGGCCGCCACAGCAGCTCCTCGGCCTTCGGATGCCACGCGAGGTTGGTCTCGTGCAGCCCGGCGTTGTGCGTGAGCATGATGACCTCCGCCGCCAGCCCGTCCTTCACCGCCGCCGGCAGCGTATCGTCCAACGCCGCGAACAGGTCGCGCCACTCTCCCTCCCACCCTTCCCGCAGCACCACCGGCGAGAAGTTCAGCTGCACCTCGTAGCCCGCGCGGTGCAGGTCCGGCAGGAAGGCGATCCGCTCCGCCACGGGGGAGGTCCGCACGTCCAGCAGCCGCGCCATGTCCGGCGGCATGAGCGACATGCGGATGCGGGTCCGCCCCTGCGGGTCGTGGTCCAACAGGTCGGGGTTCACCCACTTCGTGGCGAAGGACGCCTTCGCGTGCGGCAGGCCCCGGAACAGGGCGACGAGGTCGCGGACGTTGTCGGAAATGAGCGCGTCCACCGACAGGTCGCCGTTCTCCCCGAGGTCGTAGACCCAGGCCAGGGGGTCCACCTGGTTCGCCTCCGCCTTCGGCCCCTGCCGCGCGGCGTGACGGTCGATGGAGGCCGCGATCTCCCCGATGTTCGCGAACACCGTGATCGGGTTGGTATGGCCCTTCCGCCGCGCGACGTAGCAGTAGGCGCAGGCCATGGCGCAGCCGTTGGAGGTGGAGGGCGCGATGAAGTCCGCGGACCGCCCGTTCGGGCGGAACGTCAGCCCCTTCTTGATCCCGAGGACGAGGGTGTCCCGCTTCATCCGCAGGTAGTCGGCCGGCTCGGCCTCCCGCAGGTCCGGGATGCGCCAGTGGGACGCCACGGGGATGCGTTCCGCGTCCGGGAACCGCGCGAGGATCTCGCGCCCGCGGGCGTGATCCTCCGCCGCGGGCTCGACGAAGATGCGGCCGATGTCGAGGAGGGTTTTCGGGACCGGCGTCACCCGACCGATATGGGCATTCCCGACCCGCAGCGTCAGGTATTCAACGCTGCCCGTCCCATTTTTCGATGCCGTCCTGGGTCAAGCCGCCGACCCGCGCGTGCGGTCGTCCGCCGGTGGTCATGGCCAGGGCGAACAGGATCTCGTCGGCGCGCGGCCCGTCCGGCACGGTGCAGGTGATCCCGTCGAAGTGCGACCGGACGTAGGCCGCGTCCTTGTGGTGGATCGGGATGTCGAGCGGCGCGCCCATCGGCCCCACCTTCGTCATGGACGGCACGATGGCCAGCGCCCGCCCGAGCAGACCGCGCATCGCGTAGCCCCCGGCCACGTGCCAGAGCGCCCCGTGCTCCAGCTCCCCCGCCGCGCCGACGATGCCGCCCTTGCCGTAGGCCTCGATGCGCGCGGCGTCGCCGCCCATGGCGCGCAGCAGGGCGGTGGCGCATTCCAGGCCGAGGGGCTTCAGCGCCTCCAGCATCGGGGTGATGTCCGGCTCGTAACGGCCGGCGAAGGGATTCCTCAGGACCACCGCCACCCATCCCTTGAGGATCGGGGTGACGAGGGGCGGCCCGCCATCGTGCCGCACCTCCTCCACCGCGGTGACGATCTTGCGGATCTCGATCATCATGCGGCGATCCGCTCCAACGTGCCGGCGAGGCGGGCGCGGCCCGCGAGGCGAAGCGCGGCGGCGCGGATCAGCCCGCGCGCGACGTAGCCCTCCGCCCGGGCCAGCCCGGCATCGAGCGCCCGGGCGATCTCGCCCCCGGACAACGCCCCGACCGCCACCGTGACGAGGCGGTCGCCGAGGTCGCTGTCCGGATCGAGGTGCCGGGCGGGCACCCGACGCACGGCAGGGGAGGGGGTGTCCACCGCGTTGGCGATGAGGGTCGCCGCGGCGTCGGCCGTCGCGGCGTCATCCGCCAGCACCGTCACCGCGTCCGCGATGCCGAGGGAGAGGGACCGCCCGTGCCGGCCGGAGGTCGCGACGCCGCCGACCCCCGACCCGCCGGGGATCGTCAGCGCCCCGTCCCAGGCGATCCCGTCGGTCGCGTCGGGATGCGCGACGAGGCCGAGGGTGAGGGCGTGGCCGGGGGCGGCGTGAAGGGCGACGTCCCCTCCGTCGTTCACGAAGGCCCGATCCAGCGGCGCGGCGGCACGCATCGCGGCGAGCAATTCATCCGCGACCGCCCCCGCCACCGCCGCCATCGGCGTGACGAAGGTCGGCGCGAAGGGCGCGCAGGCCGCGACCATCCGGCGCGCGACGGCGCCGGCGACACGCGGCGCCCCCGCCATCGCGCGGCGCAGCTCGCCCAGTTCCCCGCAGAGTTCCGGCAGGATCGCCGGGAAGCGCGCCGCCGCGGCGGCCTCCGCGGCGCGCACCGCCTCCGGTGCCCCCCACGCCCGCAGCACCACGTCCACCGGCCCGTGGACCATTCGCAGCCGGCCGTCCGGCAGCCGCGCCATCACGGTGCGAAAGGCCAGGGGTTGTCGGCGATCCACGGCTCCACGCGCAGGGAGGGCCCGAGCGACGCGATCACGTCCTCCAGCCGCACCACGTCCGCCGCGTGCCCGCCGAGGCGTTCATAGAGGCCCCGCGGCAGCGTGAACTCGATCGGCGCGACGAGGGCGGGGGTGGGCACCGAGCCGAACGACCCACGGGGCATGCGCGTGACGTCCGCCATCACCGTGATCCCGCCGCCGGGCCACAGGTAGGCGGGCGCCCCGCCCATCGTCACCCGCGTCTGCCCCGCCGCGACGGAGCGGGTGAGCAGGACGGGGTTCTCCGTCACCCCGGCCCGAAGCGACCCGCCCGCGCCCGCCATGAACAGCACGGTGCAGAGGGAGGGCTCGCAGTTCTCCCCGATGCGGTCCACCACGACGCGCACGGCGGGCGGCATCTCCGCCTCCACCGGCCGCAACGCCTCGTCCAGCACGCACCACATCGCGTGGTCGCCGGTGGTGGAGGTCAGCAGCAGCCGCAGGCCCGGCCACGCCACCGCGGGGTCCACCCGCTCGATGATCGAGAGCGGGTCGGAGATGTCGGTCCCGCCCCAGCCTAGACCCGGATTCGCCACCTGGAAGTAGCGGCCCGGGGTGGATCGCCGCCCCCGCACGCGGATGCCCGCGGGCCGCATCCCCAGTACCTTCCCCGCCTGGTGTTCCGACAGCACGCCGGTGATGTGGTCGTCCACCACGATCACCTCGTCGGCGTGGCCGAGCCACTGCTTCGCGAAGATGCCGACGGTGGCGGAGCCGCAGCCGACGCGCATCCGGCGTTCCGGCGTGCCGTCCACGATGGGTGGCGCGCCCGCGGCGACGCGGACGGCGTGGCCGCCGTCGATCGTCAACTCGACCTCCCCGCCGGCGCAGAGGGTCAGAAGCGTCTCGCAGGTGACGGTGCCCTCTCGCTTGGAGCCGCCCGTCAGGTGCCGCACGCCGCCGAGGGAAAGCATCTGCGAGCCGTATTCCGCGGTGGTGACGTGTCCTACCTGCTCTCCCCGCGCACGGACGGGCGCGGATTCTGGCCCGAGGTGCCGGTCGGTGTCCAACTTCACCTTCACCCCGCAATACGAGAAGATGCCCTCCGTCACGACCGTCACGGTGTCCACGCCGGCGTGTTCGGAGGCGACGATGAACGGCGCCGGCTTGTAGTCGGGATAGGTGGTCCCCGCGCCGACGCCGGTGACGAAGGCGCGCGACGGATCGAGCAGCCGACCGTCCCATTCCGCGTTCGCGAAGGGCACGACGCCGCTCCCCGCCTCCAGCGCGGTGGTGAGGACGAGGGCGGGATCGGTGCGGACCAGCCGCCCGTCGTCGTTGGCGTAACGGGAACACGCGCCGGCGCGGCCGGGGCGGATGCGGCACAGCACGGGACAGGCGTCGCAGCGGACGATGCCGTCGCCCTCCGCCTGACCGAAGGCGGCGGAGCGGGCCTCGGGGGAGAGGCGGGCGAGTGGAGGCGTGTTCACTCCGCCGCCTCCCCCGTCACGTCCCGGGCGGCAGCGGTGCCGGCCTCGTCCACGCTGCCGTCCGGATGCAGGGCGACGCCCCACAGGCGTCGCGCATCCGCCGCCGCGTAGTATCCCCGCGCCACGTCGCGCGCGACGAGCGCGGGATCGCGCGCCAACGGGTCGCCGTAGCCGCCGCCGCCGGGCGTCAGCACCTCCACCCGGTCCCCCGGCGCCAGCGCGATGCCCTGGTCCTTCGAAAGGTGCGCGGGGATCGTCGTCTCCCCGCCGCGATGCACGCGCACGACGTTCGGCGCCCCGTCCGCGCCGCCGAGCACGCCCGGCGGCCCGAACCGCCCGTGGTCCATCACGAAGGAGGCCCGCGCCTCGCCGCGCAGCACCTCCACCTCGTACTCCACCCCGAACCCGCCCCGCGTGGCGCCGGCGCCGCCGGATCCCTCGCGCAGCGCGAAGCGACGGAACAGCACGGGAAAAGCCTGTTCCATCACCTCGACCGGCGCGGTCTTGGAGATGCCGATGGTGGAGCAGCCGTTCGTCAGCCCGTCGGCCGCGAGCGTGCCGCCGTAGCCGCCGCCGGTGATCTGGTACATGACGTAGGAGGTCCCCCGCAGCGGATCGCTGCCGCCGAGCGCGAAGTTCCCCGAAGTCCCCGCGGGCGCCGCCCAGACGAGATCCGGGATGGCCTGGACGAGGCAGAGGAACACCGCCTCCGCCACGCGCTGCGACACCTCCGCCGCGCAGCCCGACACGGGGCGGGGGTAGTGGGCGTCGAGGAACGTGCCCTCCGGCCGGACCACGTCGAGCGGCGCGAAGGCCCCGGCGTTCAGCGGCACGTCCGGGAACACGTGCCGGATCGCGAGGTAGACGGCGGAACAGGTCGTCGCCCAGACCGAGTTCATCGGCCCGCGGCAGGGCGGCGACGAGCCGCCGAAGTCGAAGGTCAGCGTGTCGCCCGCGCGCGTCACGGCGAGCGCGATCCGCAACGGCTCGTTCACCACGCCGTCCGAATCCAGGAAGGCCTCGGCGTGGTAGGTGCCTTCGGGGATGCGCCGCACCTCCGCCCGCATCCGGTCCGCCGACCGTTCGCGGATGAGGGCGATGGCGTTGCGCAGCCCGTCGGCGCCGTAGCGTGCGATCATCTCGCGCGAGCGCGCCTCGCCCACCAGCAGCGCCGCTGCCTGGGCCTTGATGTCGCCGATCCGCTGGTCCGCGACGCGGATGTTGGACTGGATGATCGACAGGATCTCCCGGTCCAGTTCGCCGCGCTTGAACAGCTTGACGGGCGGGAGGCGCAGCCCTTCCTGCTCCACCTCCGTCGCATGCGCGGAGAACCCGCCGGGCACCATGCCGCCTACGTCGGGCCAATGGCCGGTGTTCTGCAGCCAGCAGAACACCTGCCCGTCCACGAACACCGGCTTGGCGAAGCGCACGTCCATCAGGTGCGTGCCGCCGAGATACGGGTCGTTCACGCAGTAGATGTCGTCGGGTTCCGGCGCCGCCACCGCGCCCTCCCGGATCAGCCGGATGATGTGGCCGGCGGAGTGCTGCATCACGCCCACGAACACCGGCAGCCCGAGCTCCCCCTGCGCGATCAGCGCGCCGTCCGCCGCATCGTAGATGCCGTCCGCGCGGTCTTCCGCCTCCGCGATCACGGGGGAGAAGGCGGCGCGGGTGAAGGCCACGTCCATCTCGTCGCACACCTGCGACAGTCCGGCCTGCACGACGGCGAGGGTGAGAGGATCGGTCCTCATGCGGCGATCCGCAGGTTGCCGATGGCGTCCACGACGGCGGATGATCCGGGCTCCAGGATCGTCGTCGCATCCGCCTGGATCAGCACCGCCGGCCCCGCCACCCGCGCACCGGGCCGCAGCCGTTCGCGGTGCCACACCGCCGCCTCCTGCCAAGCCCCGTCCGCATAGAACCGCGTGGTTCCGGCGCGCGCCTCGCCCGTCGCCTCGCCCAGCAGCGACGCCAGGTCGAACGGCCGACGCCGCCCGACGACGGTGGTGTGCAGGTTCACCAGCACCGCCCGGATCTCCGGCAGCCGCACCCCGAAGCGCCCGAGGTAGGCCGCCTCGAACATCGCCGCCATCGCCGCGCGCGTCGGCGCCGCGTCCGGCAGCGCCACGCGCAGCAGGTGGGTCTGCCCGCGGAACTGCATGTCCGCGGCGTGGGTCACCTCGGTCGAGACGACCTCCCCGGCCTCCCCCGCCACGGTCGCCCCCGCCCGGTCGTGCTGTGCCGCCAGGATCGCCGCGACCTCCGCTTCCTCAACCTCGTCCAGCCCACGGTTGACCGTGTTCACCGCATCCGCCCGCAGATCCGCGACGAGGCAGCCCAGCGCGTTCGTCAGCCCCGGCCGCGCGGGCACCAGCACCTCGGGGATGCCGAGTTCCCGCGCCAGCGCCACCGCCCGCAGCGGCCCGGCGCCGCCGAAGGCGAACAGCACGAAGTCCCGGGGATCATGGCCGCGCGAGAGCGACACGGTGCGGATCGCGCCGGACATGCGGACATCCGCCAGCCGCAGCACGGCCTCGGCCGCCGCCTCCACGCTCATTCCCAGCGGGCCACCGATCACCGTCGCGAACGCTTCGCGCACCCGTTCCACCGGGACCGCCTCCCGGATCCCCATCAGCCGCGCCGGATCCAGCCGCCCGAGGACGAGGTTGGCGTCGGTGACCGTCGGCCGCGTCCCGCCGCGCCCGAAGCCGATCGGGCCCGGCTGGCTCCCCGCGCTCTCCGGCCCCACACGCAGCATCCCCGCCGCGTCGAGCCACGCGACGGACCCGCCGCCCGCGCCGACCGTCCGCACGTCCACCATCGGCAGGTGGATCGGCAGCCCGTAGGCGATGGAGAGTTCCGCCGACACCTCCGGCACCCCGCCGGCGATGAGCGCCACGTCCGTGGAGGTGCCGCCCATGTCGAGGGTGATCGCGTTGGCCAGCCCCGCCGCCGCCAGCGTCGCCGCCGCCGCCATCACGCCCGATGCCGGCCCGGACATGACGGTCTTCGCGGCTTCGCGCGCCACCGAACGCGCGGGGACGGTGCCACCGTTGCCGTTCATCACCAGCAGGTCGCGCCGGTGCCCGCGCGTCACGAGTTCCCCCTGCAGCCGCGCGAGGTAGCGATCGAGGATCGGCTGCACCGCCGCGTTCACGCTCGCCGTCGTCCCGCGCTCGTACTCCCGGAACTCCGACAGCAACTCATGCCCGAGGGTGACGTAGGCGTTCGGCCAGATCGCCCGCACGATCTCCCCCGCGCGACTCTCGTGCGTCGGGTTTGCGTAGGCGTGGAGGAAATGCACCACAACCGACTCGCACCCCGCCGCCAGCAGCGCCCGCGCAGCGTCCGCGACGCCGTCCTCGTCCAGTGGCGTCACCAACCCGCCGCGCGCGTCCATCCGCTCCGCCACCTCCAGCCGCAGCTCCCGCGGGATCAGCGGCTCGAAATTCCCCATGAGCGAATACGCCCGCGGCCGCGTCCGGCGGCCGAGCTCCAGGATGTCCCGGAACCCCCGCGTCGTGATCAGCCCGGCCCGCGCCAGCTTGCGTTCCAGCACCGCGTTCGTCGTCGCGGTCGTCCCATGCACGATCAGGTCGAGGTCGGCGGGCGTCATCCCCACCGCTTCGATCGCCGCCAGAACCCCCTCCGCCTGATTCGCCGCGGTGGTCGGCACCTTCGCGAGCCGCACGGACCCGTCCGCATCCTGGAACAGGAGGTCCGTGAAGGTTCCGCCCACATCCACGCCGACCACCCGGCGCGTCATACCGAGAGATACGCGTCGCGCACCCCCTCGTCCGCGCGCAACGCCGCCATCGTGCCCTCGTAGCGCACCGCCCCGCGCTCGATCACCGCGGCGCGGTCCGCGACGCTTCCGGCGAAGTGCAGGTTCTGCTCGCTCAGCAGCACGGCCAGCCCCTCCGCCTTCATCCGCCGCACCGCGTCCGCCATCTGCTCCACGATCACCGGCGCCAGCCCCTCCGACGGCTCGTCCAGCAGGACGGCGGCGGGGTTGCCCATCAGCGTCCGCGCGATCGTCAGCATCTGCTGCTCCCCGCCCGACATGGCGGATGCCCGGCGCCCCCGCATCTCCGCGAGGTTGGGGAAGATCGCGAAGAGGCGGTCCGGCGTCCAGGGCGGCGTGCCGGACGGCGCGGCGCGGCGCCCGACCTCCAGGTTCTCCGCAACCGTCAGGTCGGTGAAGATGCGTCGATCCTCCGGGACGTAGCCCAACCCGAGGCGGGCGATGCGGTAGGGCGGCCACCCCGCGATCTGCCGCCCCGCGAAGCGCACCCGGCCCCCGCGCGGCGGCAGCAGTCCCATGATCGCGCGCAGCGTCGTGGACTTGCCCGCGCCGTTGCGCCCGAGCAGCGCCAGCACCTCGCCCCGCCGCAGCGCCAGCGTCACCCCGAACAGCACCTGCGCCGGCCCGTAGCCCGCCCTCAGGTCGGAAACGTCGAGGACCGCCTCAGCCATGGTTGCCGAGGTAGACGCGCCGCACCTCCGGGTCCGCCCGCACCTCCGCCGGCGTGCCGCGGGCGACGATCTCGCCGCGGACGAGGACGAGGATGCGGTCGGCGTGGCCGAACACCGCGTCCATGTCGTGCTCCGTGAACAGCACGCCGATCCCCTGCAACCGCGCGATCCCCGCGACCAGCGCCATCAGCGCGGCCCGCTCGCGCGGCGCCATCCCGGCGGTCGGCTCGTCCATCAGCAGCAGCCGCGGGTCGGCCGCGAGTGCCACCGCGAGTTCCACCCGCTTCACGGCGCCGTAGGCCAGTTCGGACACCGGCCGGTCCGCCGCCTCCTCCATCCCCACCCGCGCCAGCAGCGCCACCGCGTCGTCGCGATACAGGTCGGAGGCCCGCGCCCAGGGGTTCGCCAGTCGCCGGTGATGGCTCATCCGCGCCATCGCCACGTTCTCCGCCACGGTCATGGAGAGGAAGGTCTGCGCCACCTGGAAGGTGCGCCCCACCCCCATCCGCCACACGCGCCGCGGCGGCAGCCCCGTCACGTCGGTCCCGTTCAGGACCACGCGCCCCGCATCCGGCCGCAACTGCCCGCCGACCATGTTGAAGGTGGTGGACTTCCCCGCCCCGTTCGGCCCGATGAGCGCGAGCATCTCCCCCGCCGCGAGGGAGAAGGACACGTCCCGCGCCGCCACCACCCCGCCGAAGCGCTTCTGCAACCCCTGCACATCCAGCAGCGGCGCCGTCGCGGTCGCCAGCGCGGCCCTCACCGCCGCCACGCCCCCCAGGCCCCGCCGAGCCCGCGCGGCGCCAGCAGCACCGCCGCGATGATCGAGAGGCCGAGGAAGAACCGCCAGAAGTCGGTCAGCGGCAGGAACAGGTCCTTCGCCATGTGCAGCGCCGTCGCCCCCGCCAGCGGCCCCAGCACCGTCCCGATGCCGCCGAGGAGGATCATGGACAGCAGGTCCACGGAGAGCGGGATGGACACGAGCGTCGGGTCGATGGATCCCCGCGTGAAGGCATAGATCCCCCCCGCCAGCCCCGCCGCCGCGCCGGCGACGGTGAAGGCGAGCCAGCGGTGGTCGCGCACCCCGATCCCGATCGCCTCCGCCCGCGCCTCCGAATCCCGCGCCGCCCGCAGCGCGTAGCCGAAGGGCGCGTGGATCGCCCGCCGCAGCAGTGCGATCGCGCCGACGCACAGCACCGCCGTGAGGTAGTAGTAGGTCGTCCGCCCCGCCGCCCAGCGCGACGGCCACACCCCGACGATCCCGTTGTCGCCCCCCGTCACCTCCACCCACTGGAAGCACACGGCGTAGGCGATCTGCGCGAAGGCGAGCGTGAGCATCGCGAGGTAGATGCCGGACAGCCGCACGACGAACCACCCGAACGCCGCCGCCACCACCCCCGCCGCGAGGGGCGCCGCGACAAGGGCTGGTTCCATCGGCAGCCCCAGCCGCGTGACGGCCAGTCCCGCCCCGTAGGCGCCGAGGCCGAAATACGCCGCGTGCCCGAAGGACACGATCCCGCCGATGCCCACCAGCAGGTGCAGCGAGAAGGCCGCGAGCGCGAAGATCAGCACCTCCGTCGCGACCTTGATGAGGTAATCGTCGGCGAACAGCGGCAGCGCGGCGATGGCCGCCAGCACCGCCGCGGTCACGACCCATTCCACCCGTCCGAAGCGGCGGAGTTGGAGAACTCCCTCGGGCAGCGCCGCGCGCCCGACCGTCTCCGGCCGCCCGAACAGCCCCCACGGCTTCACCACGAGCACCGCCGCCATCAGCAGGAACACGAGCACGAGCGTGATCTTCGGGAACACCAGCACCCCGAACGCCTGCAACTGCCCGATGATCACCGCCGCCACGAAAGCCCCGAAGATGGACCCCATCCCGCCGACCACCGTCACCACGAAGGCCTCCGTGATGACCGACAGGTCCATCCCCCCGGACACCGCGACGCGCGGGATCTGCAACGCCCCGCCGAGCCCCGCCAGCGCCGCGCCGAGGAACAGCGTCGCCGTGAACAGCACCGCCTGGTTCACCCCGAGGGCCCCGACCATCTCCCGGTCCCGCGTCGCCGCGCGCACCAGCACGCCGAAGCGCGTCCGGTGCAGCAGCAGCCACAGCCCCAACAGCACCGCCGGCCCGACGCCGATGAGGAAGAGTTCGTAGGCGGGGAGGCGCTGCCCGAACACCTCCACCCCGTGCCGCAGCCCCGGCGCCCGCGGCCCCGGGATCTCCACCGGCCCCCAGACGTAGCGGACGACGTCCTGCACCATCAGCACCACGCCGAAGGTCGCGAGCAACTGGAACAGCTCCGGCACGCGATACAGCCGCCGCAGCAGCAGCACCTCCATCGCCACGCCGAGCAAGCCCACCACCAACGCCGACGCCACCACCCCCACGAAGAACAGGGTGGGGGACCGGTCGAACTCCAGCAACCAGGGTACGATCGTCACGGCCACGTAGGCGCCGAGCATGTAGAACGATCCGTGCGCGAAGTTCACGATCCGCGTCACGCCGAACACGATCGTCAGCCCCGACGCGATGACGAACAAGGAAGACGCCCCCGCCAGCCCCGAGAGGGATTGCGCGAGGAGAAGCGACGGGTCCACGCCCTACGACGTGCGACGCGCCGCCCGCACCTCCGCCTCCGGGAACAGGTACTTCGCCCCGTCCTCGTAGCGCGCGTTCCGCATGGCGCCGTTCCGCCCCCGCAGGGTGGTCTCCCCGACATAGGTGCCGAGCGTGCCCTGGTGGTCCAGCCCGCGCATCACCACCGGCCCGACGATCGTCGGCGTGGACAGGTCGCGCAGCCCGTCGATCAGCTTCTCGTTGTCGAGGTCGCGCACCGTGTTCAGCAGGTTGGCGATGATCTGCACGGTCACGTAGCCCAGCAGCGACCCCTTCCGCGGCACCCCGTTGAAGCGCCGCGTGTAGGCATCCACGAAGTCCTTGTGCGCCCCGGCCGGCACCTGGTCCGGCGGGTAGCCCGTGACGATCCACCCCTCCGGCGTCTCGTCGCCGAGCGGGATGAGGTATTCCGGCTCACCGGTCAGGAGCGACACCACGAGCCGCCGCTCGAACAGCCCGCGCGTGTTGCCCTCCCGTACGAAGGCCGTCAGGTCCGGCCCGAAGAGCGAGTTGAAGATGGCGTCCGGCCGGGATTGCAGCAACGCCCCCACGGTGGCCCCCGCATCCACGCGCCCGAGCGCCGGGAACTGCTCCGTCACGACCTCCGCGCCCGGGATCGCCGCCGCGATCAGCCGCTTGAAATTGGCCGCGGCGGACTGCCCGTACTCGTAGTTCGGGTTCACGAGCGCCCAGCGCTTCTCCGTCCGCCCGCGGATGGAATCCACGAGCATCCGGGTCTGCATGTAGGTCCCCGGCCGCACCCGGAAGGTGTAACGATTGCCCTGCGCCATGGTGATCGCGTCCGTCAGCGGCTCCGTCGCCACGAACAGCCGCTTGCGCTGGTTCGCGAGATCCGCCACGGCCAGCCCGACGTTCGACAGGAACGTCCCGACGAGGAAGGCCACGTTCTCCCGTGTCAGCAACTCCTCCGCCACGCGCACCGCGTCGCCCGGGGTGGACCCGTCGTCGCGGAACACGAATTCCAGCCGCCGCCCGCCCATGACGCCGCCGGCCGCGTTGATCGCGTCCTGCGCCAGCTGCATCGCGTTGCGGTAGGGCACCGCGAAGGCCGCCATGCGCGCGTAGGAGTTGAGTTCGCCGATCCGCACCGGCGTTCCGGTCGCGCCCTGGGCCCGCAGCACGCCGGGGGCGGCCACCGCGCCGCCGAGGCCCGCGATCACGGCGCGGCGCCGCATGGAAAGATCGGTCATGGTCGAGAATCCCCGCAGGCCGCGCGTCGCGGCCCGCGAAGCCTACGGTTCCCCGGAACGCTGGCGCAAGCGGCCCGCGAACCCCGAGGACGCGCCGCCGCGCCGCCCCCTGCCCAAGACCGCGGCAATCAGCCCGGCGTCACGTCCCAGATCTCGCTCGCATACTCCCGGATCGTCCGGTCCGAGGAGAACCACCCCACCCGCGCCGTGTTCAGCACCGCGGATTTCCACCATGCCGCCGGGTCCTTCCAGCGCCGCCCCGCGTCCCGCTGCGCCGCGTGGTAGGAGTCGAAATCGGCGGTCAGAAGGTAGCGGTCGTCGTTCAGCAGCCCCTCGACCAACCCGCGATACCGCCCCGGCTCCCCCGGCGAGAACACGCCGCTGGCGATCGCCTCCAGCGCCCCCGACAAGTCGGGCGACGCCGCGACCGCCGCCCGCGCGTCGTGCCCGGCCCGCTTGCGCGCCGCCACCTCCGCCGCCGTCAGACCGAAGATGAAGATGTTCTCCGCCCCGACGCGCTCCGCGATCTCGACGTTGGCGCCGTCCAGCGTGCCGATCGTCAGCGCCCCGTTCAACGCCAGCTTCATGTTCCCTGTGCCGGACGCTTCGTAGCCCGCCGTCGAGATCTGCTCCGAGAGGTCGGCGGCGGGGATCATCGCCTCCGCCAGCGTCACGTTGTAGTTCGGCAGGAAGGCCACCTTCAGCAGCCCCCGCACCGCGGGGTCGTCGTTCACCACCGCCGCCACGTCGTTCGTCAGCCGGATGATCGCCTTCGCCACGTGGTAGGACGCCGCCGCCTTCCCCGCGAACAGCTTCACCCGCGGCACCCAGGCCACCCCCGGCTGCGCCCGCATGGCATTGTACAGCGCGACCGTCTGCACGACGTTCAGCAACTGCCGCTTGTACTCGTGCATCCGCTTGATCTGGATATCGAAGATCGCGTCGGGGTCCAGCGCCAATCCCAGCCGTGCCGAGACGAGGTCCGACAGCCTTGCCTTGGCCTCCCGCTTCGTCGCCGCGAACCGCTCCCGGAACGCCGCGTCGCGCGCCAGGGGCACGAGGTCCTCCAGTTCCCCCGGATCGTCCAGCACCCCCGGCCCCACCGCCTCCACCAGCAGCGCCGTCAACCCGGGATTCGCCCGGTGCAGCCAGCGCCGGAAGGTCACGCCGTTCGTCTTGTTCGTGATCCGCCCGGGCAGCACCCGGTCCATCTCCGCGAACACCGTGTCGCGCAGCAGCCGCGAATGCAGCGCCGACACCCCGTTGACCTTGTGCGACCCGACGAAGGCGAGATGCCCCATCCGCACCCGCCGCCCCCCGTGCTCGTCGATGAGCGACACGGCGGAGACGGTGGCCTCGTCCGCCCCCGTCTCCCGCGCCGCGTCGAGGTGCGCGGCGTTCAGCAGGTAGATGATCCCCATGTGCCGCGGCAGCAGGCGCTCCATCAGCCCCACCGGCCAGGATTCCAGCGCTTCCGGCAGCAGCGTGTGGTTGGTGTAGGAGAAGGTGCCGCGCGTCACTTCCCAGGCATCGTCCCAGGCCATGCCGTGGACGTCCATCAGCAGCCGCATCATCTCCGCGATGCCGATGGCCGGATGCGTGTCGTTCAGCTGCACGGCGGTGTGGTCCGGCAACGACCGCAGGTCGTCGTGCCGCGACAGGTGCCGCCGGATGATGTCCTGCAAGGACGCCGAGGCGAAGAAGTACTCCTGCCGCAGCCGCAGCTCCTGTCCCGACGCCGTCTCGTCCCCGGGATAGAGGACGCGGGAGATCGCCTCCGCCTTCATCCGCCCTTCCTGCGCGCCGAGGTGGTCGCCGCGGTTGAAGTCGCCGAGGTCCAGCGCCGCCATCGCCCGCGCCGACCACAGCCGAAGCGTGTTCACCCGCTTGCCGCGCCAGCCCACCACCGGTGTGTCGTAGGCGATGGCCCGCACCACCTCCCCCGGCACCCAGGATGGCCGCGCCGCGCCGGCGCCCATCCGCACCGTGCCGCCGAACCCGATCTCGTAGCTCAGCCCGGACCGCTCGAACTCCCACGGGTTCCCGAGGGTGAGCCACTCCTCCGGCACCTCCCGCTGCTCGCCGTGCGAGAACACCTGCCGGAACAGCCCGTGCTCGTAGCGGATGCCGTAGCCGTAGGCCGGCACCCCCACCGACGCCATACTTTCCATGAAGCACGCCGCCAGCCGCCCGAGGCCGCCATTGCCGAGCGCCGCGTCCGCTTCCTCCGCCATCACCTCGTCCAGGTCGACGCCGAGGCCCCGCAGGGCCGCCCGCGCCACCTCCGTCAGCCCGAGATTGCCGATCACGTCGGACATCAGCCGACCGATGAGGAACTCGAGCGAGAGGTAGCAGACCACCTTGCGCCCCGTGGCCCGTGTCTCGTCGTTGCTCGCGTGCCACGCGTCCACCGCGTGGTCCCGCGCCGCGAGGGCGGTGGCCACGAACCAGTCTCGCGTCGAGGCCCGGTCCCGCCGCCCCCCCACCTGGTAGGCGAGTTTCGAGAGGATGGCCCCGCGGAACGCCTCCACCTCCCGCTCGGTCGGTGCGCGACCGATGGCGGGCACGGCGGCGGGCGCGATCGCGGATTCGTTCATGCGTTGGTCCCCCGGGGTGGCGCGGTCCTGATCCCCACAGGTTAGGCCCCGCCGGTAAAGATTAAGCAACCACCCGCGGGCTTGTCCCGCCCCCACCGCCCCGCGCTAGGATGGGGCAACGACAAGGGGGGACCGGCCATGGACGACGTCGCGCTCGTGGAGGGCCGCGCCACGACTTCGCTCGCCATCCGCCGCCTCGGGGTCTTCCTCGGCGCCGAGGTCACGGGCCTGGACCTCACCCGCCCGCTCGACGACGCCATCGTCGGCACCCTCCGCCGCGCCCTCGCCGAACACGCCGTCCTCGTCCTCCCGGGCCAGAAGCTGGACGGCGAGGACCTGAAGCGCTTCGGCCGCACCCTCGGCCCGCTGAGCGTCCACCCCTTCTCCACCAACGCCGCCGGCGACCCCGAACTCATCATCTTCGACAACAAGGAGGGCAACCCGCCCGCCGCGACCGACATCTGGCACTCCGACGAGACCTTCCGCGCCGCCCCGCCGCTCGCCACCGCCCTCTGCGCCAGGATCGTGCCGGAGGTCGGCGGCGACACCGCGTTCTGCTCCATGGCCGCGGTTTACGAAGGCCTGTCGGACCGGATGCAGCGCCTCCTCTCCGGCCTGGAGGCGGTGCACGACTTCAAGCCGTTCCGCGGCCTGTTCGGGAGCGATCGCGCGGGGATTGAGCGCCTCCGCGGCTACGAGGACCGCTACCCGCCGGTCACCCACCCCGTGGTGACGGTGCATCCGGACACCGGCCGCAAGGTCATCTTCGTCAATCCGCAGTTCACCCTGCGGATCAAGGGCATGGCGGAGGACGAGAGCCGCACCATCCTCGACATGCTGTTCCGCCGGACGCTGATCCACGAATACCAGTATCGCCACCACTGGTCGCCCGACATGCTCGTGCTGTGGGACAACCGCTCGACGCAGCACTCCGCCCTGCACGACTACTACCCCCACCGGCGCCACATGCTCCGCGTCACGATCGCCGGCACGCCGCCCCTGCCGGACGGGCCCGCCGCGGACCCGGCGGACCTCCGCCGCTACCTCATGCCGCCGATCAGCGCTTTCCGCGACCGCGCCAAGCGCCAGCACGAGGCCTGACGCGCCCATGACCGGAGCCTTCGGCCGCCGCGCCGCGGCCGCCCTCGCCCTCCTCCCCGCCGCCGCCGCCGCGCAGCGGGCCACGCCCGACTGGCCCACCCGGCAGATCCGCATCGTCGTCCCCTACGTCCCCGGCAGCTCCACGGACCTCCTCGGCCGCCTCATCGCCGACCGCGTCGGCCCAGCACTCGGCCAGACGATGCTCGTGGACAACCGCTCCGGCGGCGGCAGCACGATCGGCACCGCCTTCGCCGCCACCGCCCCAGCGGATGGCCACACCCTCCTCGTCGTCGCCGTGGACCTCGCCATCAACGAGGGCCTCCTCGCCGGGCGCCTTCCCTACGACGCCTCCCGGGACTTCGCGCCCGTCGCCTTCCTGGCCTGGTCGCCCACCGTCTTCGTCACCCACCCCGGCGTCCCCGCCCGGTCCTTCCCGGAACTCGTCGCGCTGGCGCGGGCCCGGCCCGGGGCGGTCCGCATCGCGACCGGCGGCATCGGCACCGGCGCCCACGTGGCCCTCGAACTGTTCAAGCAGGTCGCCGGCGTGGACATGCTCCACGTGCCCTACCGCGGCATCCCCCCGGCGCTGACCGACCTCCTCGGCGGGCAGGTGGAGGCGATGTTCGTCCAGGTGCCGAACGCCCAGGGGCACCTCGCCGCCGGACGGCTCGTCGCCCTCGCGACGCCCAGCCCCGCCCGGCTGCCCGCCCTGCCGGCGGTCCCGACGATCGCCGAACTCGGCTGGCCCGGCTTCGACGTCGCCACCTGGTTCGGCCTCGTCGCCCCCGCCGGCACGCCGGCCCCCGTGGTGGCGCGGCTGAACGCCGAGGTCGGCACGCTCCTCCGCGACCCCCGCACCGCGGCGCAGCTCGCGTCGCAGGGCATGATGGTGGACCCCGGCCCGCCCGAGGCCTTCGGCGCCCTCATCCGCTCGGAGACCGAGCGCTGGACGCGCGTGATCCGCGCCGCCGGCATCCGGCCGGAGTGACGCGGGGACCGGGTCAGCCCCCGTTGCGCGCCACGGCCCGATACAGGGTCGCGTAGCGCCGCGCCGAGGCCTCCCACCCCACCGCCGCCCGCATCCCGTTCGCCTGGACCGTGTCCCAGGCCGCCCGATCCGCCCACAGCGCCGCCAGCCGGGTCAGCGCCCCCTCCAGCGCCACGACCGTGACGGGCGAGAACACCACCCCCGTCGCGACCCCGGCCGCCAGCGCCGCCTCGTTCGCGTCGATCACCGTGTCCGCCAGCCCGCCCACCCGCGACACCACGGGCACGGCGCCGTAGCGCAGCGCCGAAAGCTGGGTCAGCCCGCACGGCTCGAAGCGCGAGGGCACCAGCAGCGCATCGCACCCCCCCTGAATGAGATGCGCGAGCGACTCGTCATACCCGATTCGCGCGGCCACCCGGCCGGGGTGCGTCGCCGCGGCCGCCCGCAGCCCGTCCTCCAGCCCCGCGTCGCCCGCGCCGAGCACGGCGAGCCGCATCCCGTGCCCCAGCAGTGCCGGGAGCGCCGCGAGCATCAGGTCCGTCCCCTTCTGCGCCGTCAGCCGCGTCACCGCCCCGACGACGAGCGCCGAGGGATCATCCTCCAGCCCCATCCGCGCCCGCAGCGCGGCCCGGTTCGCCTGCCGGGCCGCGACATCGTCCACCCCGAACGGTGCCGCGAGGTGCGGGTCGCGCGCCGGGTCCCAGACCACCGTGTCCAGCCCGTTGAGGATGCCGGAGAGGTCGCCGCCCCGCGCCCGCAGCAGACCGTCCAGGCCCTGTCCTTCCTCCGGCGTCGCGATCTCCCGCGCATAGGTTGGGGAGACGGTGGTGACCCGGTCCGCCAGCCGCATGCCCGCCTTCAGGAAGCCGACGCCGCCGAAGTATTCCACGCCCTCGATTGCGAAGGCCTCCGACGGCAGCCCGAGCCACCCCATCGCCGCGGCGGGGAACCAGCCCTGGAACGCGATGTTGTGGATCGTGAATACCGTCCCCGGCCGGGGATTGCCGCCGTAGCTCAGGTAGGCCGGCGCCAGCCCCGCCTGCCAGTCATGCGCGTGGACCACGTCCGGCACCCACCCCGGCACCACCCCGCGCCCCACCGCCGCCGCCGCCCACCCCAGGGCCGCGAACCGCGCGGCGTTGTCGCCGAAGTCCCGCCGGTCCTCCCCCGCATAGGGCCCGCCCGCCCGGGCGTAGAGGTGCGGCGCGTCCAGCACGAGGAGGTCCAGCCCCGCGACCCGCGTCGCCAGCAGCCGCGACGGTCCGCCGAACAGGTCGTGGAAGCCGGCGACGGCGTCGGCCGCCCCGACCCCGGCCAGCACCGCCGGGTATCCCGGCAGGAGGGTCCGGACGGCCACCCCCTCGGCCACGAGCGCCGCGGGCAGCGCGCCGACCACGTCCGCCAGCCCGCCGGTCTTCACCAGCGGGAAGCACTCCGACGCCACCGACAGCACGCGCAGGGGCGGGGCGGACGTGGCCCATGACGGGTTCGGCGCCAGTGCGGGCGCTGCCCCCGACATGGAACCGGCCGTCATGCCGGGCGCCGCGTCCGGCCTCGCCGCCGACGCCCCGGCGGGCGTGGCCGTCACGCCGGTCGCCGCGGGCCTGACCCGCTCAGCCACCCAGCGCCGCCACCATCGGGCCGGTGACGAGCACCACGCCCCGATCCGTCCGCCGGAACCGCCGCGCATCGTCCCCCGCGTCCTCCCCCACCACCAGGCCCTCGGGGAGCCGCACGTCGCTGTCCACCACCACGTTCCGCAGCCGGCAGTGCCGCGACACCACCGCGCCCGGCAGGATCACCCCGCCCTCGACGCTCGCGTAGGAATGCACCCGGACGTTCGTGAACAGCAGCGTCCGCCGCAGCCGCGCGCCCGAGACGATGCAGCCGCCGGAGACGAGCGAATCCGTCGCCATCCCCCGCCGCCCTTCCTCGTCGAACACGAACTTCGCGGGGGGCGTCACCTCCCCGTTCGTCCAGATCGGCCAGTCGCGGTCGTAGATGTCGAGGGAGGGAACGACGTCCGTCAGGTCGATGTTCGCCTGCCAGTAGGCGTCGAGCGTGCCGACGTCCCGCCAGTACGCCTCCGCCTCCGCGCCGGACCGCACGCAGGAATCCTCGAAGCGGTGCGCGACGGCCGTGCTGCGCGCGACGAGGCGGGGGATGATGTCCTTGCCGAAGTCGCGGGACGATCCCGGGTCCGCCGCGTCCCGCCGCAGCTCCTCCGCCAGCAGCCGCATCTCGAAGACGTAGATGCCCATGGAAGCGAGTGACGTGCCGGGCTTCCCGGGGATGGAGGGGGGATCCTTCGGCTTCTCCAGGAACGAGATGATCGTGTCGGACGCATCCACGTGCATCACGCCGAAGGCCGAGGCCCCCGCGCTCGGCACCTCGATGCAGCCGACCGTCACCTCCGCCCCGCTGTCCACGTGGCGACGCAGCATCGTCTCGTAGTCCATCTTGTAAACGTGGTCGCCCGCGAGGATGACCATGTACTTCGGCCCGTAGCCCTCGATGATGTCGAGGTTCTGGAACACCGCGTCGGCGGTTCCCGCATACCACTCGGTCTCGGAGACGCGCTGCGACGCGGGGAGGATGTCGAAGGTCTCGTTCCGCTCGGGGCGGAGGAAGTTCCAGCCGCGCTGCATGTGCCGGATGAGCGAATGCGCCTTGTATTGCGTCGCCACCGCGATGCGCCGGATGCCGGAGTTGAGCGCGTTGGACAGCGCGAAATCGATGATCCGCGACTTCGCCCCGAAGAACACCGCGGGCTTGGCGCGGCGGTCCGTCAGCTCCATCAGCCGCGACCCCCGCCCGCCCGCGAGGACGTAGGCCATGGCGTGTCGGGCGATCGGCCCCTCGGTCCCGGCGCGTCCGGACATGGTGCCTCTCCTCCCCAGCGGCCGGGAGGTTACGTCACCCGGTCCGCCAGGGGAACGCCGGGGGCCGATGCCAGTTCGGCGCGCCGAACAGGTTCGATGTGCCGTTCCGGCAGCATGCGCCGGTGCAGGACCCGCAGGACGAAGATCCCATCGCCGTTCCGAGGCCCGCGCGATGGCCTCGATTTCGGCCACCGCAGCCGCGGAGAGCCTACGACGACTCACCCGTGCCGCGCCGTTCCGCCCGCAGGTCGGCAAGGATGCCCGGGATGTCCCGCGGGCTCACGCCGCTCCGTTCTCCCTCCTCCAGCGCCGCCGCGAGCGCGTCATGCGCGTCGGCCACTCGCTGGTCCCGACGGATGAGGTCCCGGACGTGGTCGCTCGCGCTGGCATGGCGGCCGCTCTCAACACGATCCTCCACCCAGTCGCGCATCGGATTGGGCACTGAGATGGTCATCGCTGCCACGGCCGCGGCTCCCGTTCATCGCGGATGAACCTACCGTAGAGTGGCGAGAATCGCCAAGGACGGAGCCGCCTACGCCACCCACTCCCCCCGGCGCATCACCGGCTCCGCGGACCCATCCGCGCGCAGCCCGTCCACCTCCACCGCCGGCGAGCCGATCATCCAGTCCACGTGGATCTGCGACCGGTTCGCCCCGCGCCGTGCCAGTTCCGCCTCGTCCAGGTCGCGTCCGACGAAGCACCTCGAGTAGGCCTGTCCGAGCGCGATGTGGCTCGCCGCGTTCTCGTCCAGCAGCGTGTTGAGGAACAGCACGCCCGTGCGCGCGATGGGGTTGGAGGCGGGGACCAGCGCCACCTCCCCCAGCCGTCGCGCGCCGTCATCCGTGCCGATCATCTGCTCCAGCACCGCCTGGCCCCTCGTCGCGTGCGCCTCCACGATCGCGCCGCCCGAGAAGCGCACGCGGATGCCCTCGATGAGCGTGCCCTGGTACGACAGCGGCTTGGTCGCCGTGACCGTCCCCTCGGTCATCCGGTGGTCGGGGGTGGTGAAGACCTCCTCCGTCGGGATGTTCGGGTTGCCGTAGAGGCCGTTGCGCGCGGTGGAGGCCCCACCCATCCAGGCATGCCCCTCCGCCAGCCCGACGATCAGGTCCGTTCCCGGCCCGCGGTAGCGCAGCGCGTGGAACCGCTTGTCGTTCATCCACCCCCGCCGCGCGTCGAGCGCCGCGTTGTGGGCCGCCCACGCCGCGACCGGGTCCGCCTCGTCCACCCGCGTCACTTCGAAAAGCGCGTCCCACAGCCGCGCGACGGCCTCGTCTTCCGGAAACCCAGGAAAAACCGCCCGCGCCCAGGCCGGATGCGCGAAGGGAACGAGCGTCCAGTTGATCGCGGAATCGACGATGAGGTCCATCGCGGGCTTGTAGGCGCGGGACCGCGCCCGGTTCGCCCGCGCCACCTTCGCCGGATCCTCCGCCGCGAGCAGCGACGGGTCCTCCCCCACGATCGCCAGCCGCGCCGCGTTACCCCGGAACGCCCCCGCCATCCCCTCGAACAGCCACGCCGGCGCGGTGTCGAACCCTTCGTCCCGCGCGTGGCGATAGCGGGCCAGCGTCGCCGCCTCGTCGGAGAACAGCGTCGTCACGAGCGACGCGCCCGCGCGGTAGGCGTGCTCCGTGATGCGGCGGGACAGCGCCACCGCCTCCAGCGGCGCGGTCATGACGAGTTCCTGCCCCGGCGCGAGCCCCAGTCCGACCTTCACCGCGAGTTCCGCGAGGCGGTCGAGCCGCGCGTCGGCCGTCCCCCTCGTCATCGTCGTCACCGGGAGGTTCGTGTCCATCGGCATCCCCTTGTCCAGGATGCAGGATCATCGGCCCGCCCGCCCGCGGCAAGACCCGGGGGCAGGGCGGACCCGCCCCTCACTCGATCGCGCGGAACCCCGTCGCCCGCACCACCTCCGCCCAGCGCGCCCGCTCGGCCGTCATCCGGGTCCCGAAGGCCTCCCGCCCGTTCGCCGCGACGCGGAACCCCGCCGCCTCCATCCGCACCCGCGTCGCGAGCGCGGCGAGCGCCCGCAGCGCCGCGGCCTCCAGCGCCGCCAGCACGGGCGCCGGCGTCGCGGCGGGCGCGACGAGCCCGAACCAGGCGTCGAAGGTGAGGGTGGGGAAACCCACCTCCGCCGCCGTTGGCACCTCCGGCAGGAGAGGCGAGCGCGCGGGGCTCGTGACCATCAGCGCCCGCAGCCCGCCGGACCGGACGAGCGGCACGACGGATGGGACGGTGCCGAACATGCCCCCCACGTCGCCGTTGAGGATCGCGGTCGTCGCGTCCCCCTGGGCGCGGAAATGCACCGGCTCCATCCGCAGCCCGCCGGCGCCGGCGAGTAGCGAGGCGCCGAAATGGCTCGGCGTGCCCGCCCCGACGGTGCCCATGAAGAACGCCGGCCGGGCGCGTGCCCAGGCGAGGTAGGCGGCGAAGTCGGCCGCCGGGGTGTTCGCGGGAACGGCGAGGGCGAAGTCCACCGCCGCGACCTCCGCCACGGCGACGAAGTCGCGCCCGGGGTCGTAGGACAGCCGCGCGTAGGTGGAGGGTGCCATCGCGAGCGCCCCGACCTCCCCGAACAGCAGGACGCTGCCGTCGGCGGGCGCGCCCCGCGCGACCTCCCCCGCGGCGATGAGGCCGCCCGCGCCGGGCCGGTTGTCCACGGCGATGCCCGCCGGCAGCGCCTCCCGCATCCCGTCCGCGAGGAACCGGGCGGCGACGTCCGGCGCCGACCCCGCGGGGAAGCCGAGGACGAGACGGAGAGGCCGATCCGGCGCCTGCGACCGCGCGCCGGGCGCGACGAGAACGGCCCCGGCCGCAAGGGCGGCGCGGCGCGCGATCCGCGGGCGGTTCCGGGTCATGAACGTTCCTCCCATTCGACGTCGCCATGATAGCAGCACGGCGGCCACGTCGCGAGCGCGCGGCCCCTGGCGCCCGCACCTCCGGGGGATGACGATGCGCCGGTGCCCCGCCACCCCGATCCCGCCGGAGACCGCGGCGCCGGCCCGCCGGGCGGCCCCGCCTCCACGTTCTTCAAGGCCGTGCTGCTCGTGAACCTCGTGGCCCGCCCCTTCGAGCGTGTCCACGAGCGCGCGCACGACCTGCGGCTGGCGGAATGGCGCGTCCTCCGCGCCCTGTCCCTCGCCCCCGGCCCCCTCACTGCGGGCGTGCTGGGCGACGCGCTCGGCATGGACAAGATGGCGGTGTCCCGCGCGGTGCGCGCGCTGGAAGCGAAGGGCCGCCTGCACCGACGCCCCGACCCCGTCGACGGCCGCCGCATCGCCCTCGGCATCACGGCGGGAGGCCGGGCCCTCATCGACCGCATCGAACCCTCCGGGCGCGAGCGCGAGGCGGCGCTGCTGGAGGCGCTGACGCCGGCGGAGCGCGCCACCCTCGACGCGCTGCTGGACCGTCTCGTCGCGCGGGCCCGCACCCTGCCGGAGCCCGATGCGCCGGAGCCCGATGCGCCGGAGCCCGATGCCGCTCAGAACCCGTAGGGATCGGCCCGCGCCGACCCGTCGAGCCACGCCACCGGCCCGTCCGCCCAGGCGATGAGCCGGGCGCCGTAGTCCGACGCGATGTCCGCCTCCGTCCCCGGCTCCAGGATCACGAAGGCCCCGCCGCGCGCCCGCACCTCCCCCACCCGAACCTCGCCGCCGAGCACGAACCACTCGATGCCTGCGGAGAGCCGGTGCGCCGGCACCCGCGTGCCCGGCAGGAGGTTCAGCACCACGAGCCGGCGGTCCTCGCCGATCACCCGGTGGTCGAAGGCCAGCCGCCGCGTCAGCCCGCCGATCCCCGTCGCGATCGGCTTGAGGTCGGCGATCGCGACGTTGATGTCGGGTGGCACCTCCGGCGCCGGGTTCAGGAAGGCTTCGACGTAGGCACCGGTGTGCGCCCGCCCGTCCGCCCCTTCCTCCGGGGGGTAGGAGACCGGCCCCTCCAGCCGCGCCGCCAGCACGCAGCGGTCGTAGGCCACCGCGTCGTGCGTCGTGCCCTTGAGGTTGATCCCGACGTCGCCCTTCCGCGCCATCCCGTCGTAATCGTGCAGCGAGCCGTCGAGGAAGTAGGAGAAGGCCGGCGCCTGGTGCTGGTGCAGCCCGCTCCGCGTCATCGGGTCGAAGCCGATGAGCCCGAGATACTGCCCCGCCTCCCGGCTCGCCCGCACGGATTTCTGGGACAGCCCCGGCCGCCCGGTCGGCGTCCAGGGGGTGTCGAGCATGTCGTAGGCGTAGGTGCCGCCGGGGCGCTGGCGGACGGTGAGAAGGGCGGACATCGGGGCCTCCGCGGCAGGTCGTAACGGATGTTACGGCCTGCCCGTCACGCGAGGCCAGGACTTTCCGCGCGGCCCCGCGCCGCCGGCCGGCGACCGCGCCGTCCCCGGCGCCGCCACCGACCGGACGGGGCGGTCAGGCCCGCATGCCGCCCATCGCCGCGAGGTCCGCCAGGTGCTCCCGGATCCGGTCCGCCGCGAGCAGCGCGATGGCCCGGTCGCCCGCCGGGGAGGACGCGCCGCCCGCCATCGCCTCGAACACCCCGAGCGCCTCCTGGTGCCCCATGACCTGGGAGCGGACGAACAGTCCGTCGAAGGCCCGTCCGTTCGCCGCCTCCAGGTCGCGCAGCATCGCCGCCTTGTCCGCGGGGGTGGGAACGAGCTGCGCAGGGTTGGCCCCCACGAGCTCCATCGCGCGCATCAGCCCCTGCTGCTCGCTCACCTCGAACGGCGCCCAGCGGCGCAGGTCGGGCCGGGTCGCCTTCTGCGCGCCGAGCTGCGCGGACTGCATGAGGAAGGTCCCGCCGCTCGCCGCCGCGAGGCGGAGGTTGTTGACGTCGGCCGCGACCGGACGCGGCGCGACCAGCCCGGTGGCGGGGGAGGGCTGGGCCATCGTGTCGGCACAGGCCGCGAGCGGCACGGCGAGGAGACCGAGACCGAGAAGGCGGCGGTCCAGCGAGGGGGAGGTGGTCATGGGGGCGTTCTCCGATCGCGGGGCCGCCGTCGCGACGCCCCGAACGGGCGGACAAGACCAGGGGGAGGGTGCGGTTGCGGGCCGCGCGCGGAACGAGTGCCCATCCGATGGTCACGTCCCCGCGCGTGCGCTCGCGCTCAAGTCTTCAAGGAAAACATAGGCTTGTGCGGTGGGCGGCGGCCGCTCGGCCCTCGCGCGCGGGCGTGGCCGCGCCCTGCGTTGCGGCCCGAAACCGCCGTTGATTTGGCGCCCCCGGCCCATCGCCCTAAACCCCCGCCCCATGACCGACGGACCCCCCGGCACCGACCGCCGCGCCGGACGCCCCATCGCCCTTTTCGACATGCGGGCCCAGCAGGCCCTGATCCGCGCGGAATTGGACCGCCGCATCGCCGACGTCCTCGATTCCGGTCGCTTCGTGCAGGGCCCCGAATGCGCCGAGCTGGAGGCCGCTCTCGCGTCCTTCGCCGGCGTCGCCCACGCCGTCGGTGTCTCCTCCGGCACGGACGCGCTGCAGATCGCGATGATGGCGGAAGGGATCGGCCGCGGCGACGCCGTCTTCCTCCCCGCCTTCACCTACACCGCGACGGCGGAGGTCCCCCTGGTCCTCGGCGCCACCCCCGTCTTCGTGGACGTGGATCCCCGCACCTTCAACCTCGACCTCGCCGACCTCGAACGCCGCGTCGCGATGGTGAAGGACGAGGGCCGCCTCCGCCCCCGCGCCGTCATCGGCGTGGACCTGTTCGGCCTCCCCGCCGACTGGCCGGCGCTCGAAGCCCTCTGCGCCCGCGAAGGCATGTTCGCCCTGGACGACGCCGCCCAGGCCTTCGGCGCCCGCCTGCACGACCGCCGCCTCGGCGCCTGGGGCGGGGCGACGGCCCTGTCCTTCTACCCCACGAAGACCCTCGGCTGTTACGGGGACGGCGGCGCCCTGCTGACGGATGACGCGGAGAAGGCCGACCTCTACCGCTCCCTCCGCACCCACGGCGAGGGCAAGACGCGCTACGAGGTGCTGCGAACCGGCATGAACGGCCGCCTCGATACGCTCCAGGCCGCCGTCCTGCTCTGCAAGATGCCGCTGCTGGAGGACGAACTCGCCGCCCGCACCCGCGTCGCCGCCTGGTACGACGAACGCCTCGCGGGCCACGTCCAGACCCCCGCGACGATGGAGAGCGCCGAGAGCGCCCACGGCCTCTACGCCATCCTCCTGACGGACGCCGCCCGGCGCGACCGCGTGCAGGAATCCTGCAAGGCCGCGAACGTCCCGACCGCGATCTACTACCCGCTCCCCCTGCATCACCAACCCGCCTACCGGGCCTCGCACTCGGCGGCCCTGCGCGACGCGCCGCCGCTGCCGGTAAGCGAGGACCTCTGCACCCGCATCCTCTCCCTGCCGATGCATCCCTACCTCGACGAGGGGCAGGCGGACCGGGTGGCGCGCGCCGTCCTCGCGGGGGTCTGAGCCCCGCGACGCGGCGGCGTCAGAGCCGCCGTTCGGACGCCGGCGGCAGGAACGCGTCGGTGTAGATCCCGTCCACCCGCAGCCGCGGCGTCAGCCCGTAGGCCTCCTCCACCGTCGCCAGCGCCCGCTGGAAGCGGCCGAGGTCCGGGTTGCCGAGCCCGTTCGCCCGCACGTGGTCGGAGATGACCTGCTGGTCCATCGAGATCGCCTGCCGCTCCGTCTCGATCGCCACGTCCGTCAGCGCCTCCACGCGCTTCAGCACCGCGATGCTCTCGTCCCGGTTGGCGTTGGCGTAGGTCAGCGAGCGGAACAGCGCGCGCACGGCGCCGCGCACGGTCTCCGGATTGCGCTCCATGAAGGTGCGGGTGGTGAGGTAGCAGGTGCCGAGCAGGTCCAGCCCGTGGTCGCGATACATCATGATCCGCTGCGCCGGGAAATCCATGCCGAGCGCCTTGAGCGACATGCCGGAGGAGGTGATCGCGCCGGTGATCCCGTCGGCCCGGCGCTGCACGAGCATCGGCTCCCGCAGGTCCGGCGACACCGTCATCCAACTCACCTTCGAGGCATCCACCCCGGAGGCCCTGGCGAAGGCCGGGAACAGCTGCCGCCCCGCATCGCTCTCCGGCGCCGCGAGGGTCCGCCCCTCCAGGTCGCGCGGCACCCGGATCGGCCCGTCGGCCCGCACCGTGGCGCACAGCAGGGACCGGTCCCCCCAGATCCCCACCATGACGAGACCCGCGTTCGGGTTCTCCGCCATGAACTTGATCACCGGGTTGATGTCGGCCTGCGCCATGTCGTAGGTGCCCGCCGCGATGTCCACCGGCACCCGCCCGGACCCGAAGCCGCGGTCCACCGTGGCGTCCACGCCGACCTCCCGGAAGAACCCCTTCTCCCGCCCAAGCGTGACGTAGGCGTTCGGCCCCTGCTTCGCCCAGTCCACGCAGAAGCGCAGGCGGGGGAGGGACTGGGAGAGGACCGGCGGGGCGGCGAGGGCGGCCGCCATGCCGGCGCCCGCGGCGATCAGCGAGCGGCGTGGGAGGGGCGGCATGCGGTGTCCTTCCGAGAGGGTCCGGCGGATCGCAGCAAGAACGGCGCCATCCCCATGAGGCGGCACGGCCGCGCGCCCGCCCCGCTTCATCGGCGGCCCCGGCGCCATGCCTCCCAGTCCACCGGCTCCGTCGCTTCGACGTGCAGGGCATCCGCCGCCACGAGGTTGTCGAGGAACACCACGAGGTGCAGCGCCGGCGACCGCGCGCTCGGAACGACCAACGCCTCGAACCCGAGGAACTGCGCCGCCGCCGCCAAGGACTGCGTCGCCCCGTCATGGAGCGTCCCATACCGCTCCGCCACCATCCCGAACGGTGCGAGCGACGCCAAGTCCGGGAAGCGGAGGGCGCGGGCCACGTGCGCCCCGAGGCGATGGACGGCGTGCCGCGCCCGGCTCGGCCAGACCGGTTCGCGCGAGAGCCGGTAACCGATCTCGGTGAGGGCGCCGTCGCGTTCGAGACCCGTGTAGAGCACCTCGAACTCGCCCGCCGGGCTCCAGCGCCCTTCCGCTACCGAGCCCCGCGGCGGGTCGCGTCCTTCCCCGGTCACGCGCCAGACGGTGCCGTCGAACCCCTCAGGCTCCATGGCCTCGAGCGAATCGAGGATGTCGCGCTCATGCCGCCGGGCGGGGGGCATCGCCATCCATCAGCACCCCGCGGTCACGTGTAGGTCCCGTCCGAGAGGCTCTCGATCACACCGATCACGCGGGCGGCGTCACCCGCGTGGATCACGTCCATCGCGCGCTGACCGCCGAGCATCGGGTGCATGGCGTAGAGCCACATCCTCGTCTCCTCCGGTGAATAGAGTTCGGAGAGCCGGTCCACCACGTAGCGGAGGTCGGAGATGACGAGTTGGGTGTCGGGGTGCGGGAATGCCTTTCCCGTCGCCCAGCGCGACACGGTAGGCGGCGACACGCCCGCGATGTTGGCGAGGTCTGAACCCTTGAGACCCCCGCGCTGCCGAAGTTCATCGACGAGGCGGGAAACGGCGGTGCTCATGGAGGCCTCCGGGCCAGTTGTTTCATAGGATCGAGTTGATGAACGGTAGACGCAAGCCTCCGGGTCGGTTCGACCTGGGCTTCGATTGGCTCCGCACTCCGCAACGACCGCCCCTTGACCCCCCATCTCGCAACCGCGATACGAACCCGCCCGACGGCCAACCCCGCGGCGCGATCCTCACAACCCGCGACAAGAGGCCGAACACGCCATGCGCGACACGGGCGAATACCTGTTCACGTCGGAATCTGTCTCCGAAGGCCATCCCGACAAGGTCGCGGACCGGATCTCCGACACGGTGCTGGACGCCTTCCTCGAGGCCGACCCCTACGCCCGCGTCGCGTGCGAGACCCTCGTCACCACGAACCGCATCATCATCGCGGGGGAAACGCGCGGCCCCGCCTCCGTCACCCCCGAACTCCTGATCGAGCGCGCGCGGCAAGCCGTCCGCGACATCGGCTACGAGCAGGACGGCTTCCACTGGAAGCACGCCCACGCCGAATGCCACCTCCACGCCCAGTCCGCCCACATCGCCCAGGGCGTGGACGAGTCCGGCAACAAGGAGGAAGGGGCGGGCGACCAGGGCATCATGTTCGGCTACGCCTGCACCGAGACGCCGGACCTCATGCCCGCGCCGCTGTACTACGCCCACCTCATCCTCCGCCGGATCAACGAGGCGCGGAAGGCGGGCGACCCGAAGGTCAAGGGGCTGCTGCCCGACGCCAAGTCGCAGGTCACGCTGCGCTACGTGAACGGCAAGCCGGTCGGCGCCACCTCCGTCGTGCTCTCCACCCAGCACGAGGAAGGGCTGGAGCAGTCCGAGATCATGGCGATGGTCAAGCCGATCATCGCGGCGTGCCTCCCGGATGGCTGGATGCCGGGCGACGCCGAACTCTACGTCAACCCGACCGGCACCTTCGTCATCGGCGGGCCGGACGGCGACTGCGGGCTGACGGGGCGCAAGATCATCGTGGACACCTACGGCGGCGCGGCCCCGCACGGCGGCGGCGCCTTCTCCGGCAAGGACCCGACGAAGGTGGACCGCTCCGCCGCCTACGCCGCGCGCTACGTCGCGAAGAACGTCGTCGCCGCCGGGCTCGCGGACAAGTGCACCATCCAGGTCTCCTACGCGATCGGCGTGGCGAAGCCGCTGTCGGTCTATTTCGACCTCGCCGGCACGGGCCGCGACGTGGACGAGGCGAAGCTCGCGACGGTGGTGCAAGAGATGGTGAACCTGTCGCCCCGCGGCATCCGGGAGCACCTGAAGCTCAACGCCCCGATCTACGTCCCCACCTCCTCCTACGGCCATTTCGGCCGCACGCCCGACGCGGCGAAGGGCACCTTCACCTGGGAGAAGACGGACATCGCGGACGAACTGAAGCGCGCCTTCGGCCGCTGACGCGACGCACCACCGGAAGGGGGCGGTGCCCTACGGCCCCCGCCCAATACCCTTTCATCTCTGACCACGGACTTAGCACTAAGCACCCCCCCCCCCCCCCCCCCAGGCCTAAACACACCCCAAAAAAGAGCCCGCCCCCCCCCCCCCCCCCCCCCCCAGCCCC
>CAXVWQ010000037.1:0-41545 GCA_964263755.1 Roseomonas sp.
GGCAGCACCCCCGTGGCGACGTGGCAGCGCGCCCCGTGTCCGTCACCCACCGGCGCCAGCACCTGCGGCAGGTCGCAGCCCTCCCGCCTCATGGAACAACGCGCGGCGAAGCGGCAGCCCGCCGGCATCGCGTCGAGCGGCGGCACGCGGCCCGGGATCGCGGCGAGCGCCGCGCCCGGACGGTCGAGGCGCGGGATCGCGGCGAACAGCGCGCGCGTGTAGGGGTGCGCGGGCGCGGCGAAGACGGCGCCTACGGGCGCCTCCTCCACCACCTGCCCCGCGTACATCACCGCCACCCGGTCCGCGATCTGCGCCACCACGCCCATGTTGTGGGTGATGAACATCACGGCCATGCCGTGGCGTTGCTTCAGGTCGTCCAGCAATCCCAGGACCTGGGCCTGGATCGTCACGTCCAGCGCCGTCGTCGGCTCGTCCGCAAGCAGCACCGCGGGGTCGCAGGCCAGGGCGATCGCGATCATCACGCGCTGCCGCATGCCGCCGGAGAACTGGTGCGGATACTCGCGCAGCCGTTGCGCGGCGGAGGGGATTTTGACTTCTTCGAACAGCAGGCGCGCGCGTTCCAGCGCATCCCCCCGCGACAGGCCGCGGTGGATGCGGAGCACCTCCGCCACCTGGTCGCCCACCGTTATCACGGGGTTGAGGGAGGTCATCGGCTCCTGGAACACCATGCCGATCCGGTCGCCGCGCAGCCCTTCCCGCTCGCGCTCGGTCAGCGTCGCGATGTCGGTCCCGTCCAGCCGGATCGCGCCGCCCGCGACGCGCCCGCCGGGCGCCGCGACGAGGCCCATGATGGAGAGGGCGGTGACGGACTTGCCGCAGCCGCTCTCCCCCACCACCGCGAGCGTCTCGTCGCGCATGACGCGGAGCGAGACACCGTCCACCGCCGCGTGCCAGCGGCCGTTGATGCGGAACTCCGTGCGGAGGTCGGCGACGTCCAGCGCCGCCGTCGCGGCCGTCGCGTCGAGGGTCGCCGCGCTCATGCCGCCGCCTTCTCCGCGAAACGAGCACCCGAGAAGGGCGTGACCGGCAGGTTCGTCGCGCCGCGCGCCATCAGTTCCGCCACCGCGCGCCCCGCGGCCGGCGCCAGTTGGAAGCCGTGGCCCGAATAGCCGAAGGAGTGGAACACCCCCCGCACCGTCGCGCTCTCGCCGATGATCGGCACCTGGTCCGGCGGCATCGCTTCGATCCCCGTCCAGGACCGGACCATGCGGACGCCGCGCATCAACGGGAAGATCTCGGTTGCCACCACCGCGGCCTTCGCGAGCGATCCGAACAGCACCGTCGAGGTCTCCCGCTCCACGTCGTTGCGGCCCTGGTGGCCGCCGCCGATCAGCACCGTCCCGGCCGCGGTCTGCTTGAAGGACAGGGCGCGGGCGGTGGCGCCGACGGTCGGCGCGACGAAGGGGGCGACGCGCTCCGTCACGATCATCATGGACGCCTTCGCGATGCCGGGGAAATCCTCCCCGAGCATCCGTGCGAGGGCGAAGGCCCAGGCGCCCGCGCAGTTGGCAACGCGCTCCGCCTCGAACGGTCCCGCATCGGTGTCCACGCGCAGCCCGCCGCCGGGGGCGCGGGCGATGCCCTGGACGGAGACGCCCTCCCGGATCGCCGCGCCCGCCTCCTCCGCGGCGCGGCGGAAGGCCATCACCGTGCGCATCGGGTCCGCCGCGCCGTCGTCCCGCGTCACGATGGCGCCGACGACGTGGGGCGAGACGGCGGGGACGAGGCGGCGGACCTCCGCGCGGTCCACCACCTCCTCGTGCGTCCAGCCGAGGGCGCGGACCGTCGCGACGCGCGCCTCGTTCCTCCGCATGTCCGCCTCGGACTCCGCCACCTTCAACTGCCCGGAGGGAACGAAACCGCAATCGTCGCCCACCAGCCCGCGGATGTCGGCCCACATCTCGGCGGAGGCGGCGGAGAGCGCGATCTCCCGCACGTCCCGCCCGAGGCGCCGCACGCCCCCCGCATTGATGCCGGAGGAGTGGCGCCCGACGTGGCGGCGTTCCAGCACCGTCACGCCCCAGCCCGCGCGGGCGAGGTGCAGCGCGGTGGAGAGCCCGTGCAGCCCGCCGCCGACGACGACCGCGCGGTTCACGACGCGAGCGACGCCAGTTCGCCGAGGGTGAGCGGCTTCGTCGGGAAGCGGGTGCGGAAGGTCTCGACCTCCGCCGGCGGCACGCCGCGCGCGGTGGCGATCACCCCGTGCACCGTCGGGCCGCAGACCCGCCCCTGGCAAGGTCCCATCCCCGCGCGGGTGAAGGCCTTCAACTGGTTGGCGCCGAGGCAGCCGAGGCCGACGGCCTCCCGCACGCGGCCCGCGGTGACCTCCTCGCAGCGGCAGACGATCACCTCGTCCGGGAGGGCGCCGAGGTCGCGCGGCGGGAAGGCCGCTTCCAGCAGGGGCCGGATGGCCCGGCGGCGGGACAGGTCGCGGCGGATCGGTGCCGCCGCGGCGTTGCGCGCCGCCTCGTCCAGTCGCCCCAGCGCCCGCGCCGCCTCCAGCGCCGCCAGTCGGCCCAGCAACGGCGCCACGGAGGCGCCGAGGATGCCGCCCGCGTCGCCCGCGACCATCACGCCCGCGACCGTCGCGTTGCCCCAGTCGTCGAGAGCGGGCTTCCAGCACCGCGCGCCCGCATCCCAGCGGTGTTCCAGGCCGGGGATGGCACGGGTGACCTGGGTGTTCGGCACCACGCCGTCATGCAGCAGCAGCAGGTCGGCCGGCTCCTCCCGCCGATCCGTTCCCCCCTCGGCGAAGCGGACGGCGCGGAGCCGCTCCTCCCCGATCGCCGCGACATCGTGCGCCCGGATCACCGGCACGCCGGCGCGCCGCACCTCGCGCCGCCACGCCAGCCCGCGCGCGAGATCGGCCGCGCCGCGCCACGCCGCGCCGAGGTGCGGCGCCACGCGGCCGAACACCCCCGGCGGCGACAGGTCCAGCACCCCGGCGAACCGCCCGCCCTTCCGCAGCGCCTGCACGGCGTAGAGCCACACCAGCGGCCCCTGCCCGGCGATCCAGGCCCGCCCCTCCGGCACGAGGCCCGCGGTCTTCAGCGCGACCTGGGCGGCGCCGACGCCCATCACCCCCGGCAGCGTCCAGCCGGGGATGGGCAGCGCCCGTTCCGTGGCGCCCGGGGCCAGGACGACGCGGCCGAAGGACGTGCGGTGCGCCACGCCGTCGCGGCTCCAGAAGGCGCGCTCCCCGTCCTCCACCGCCCAGAGGGTGGCGCCGTGGACCACCGCCGCGCCGCTGGCGCCGAGCGCGTCCATCAGGCCGAGTCCGGCCCGTTCCCCCGCGTCGCCCGCCCCGCGCCGCCGCAGCGCGCGGTGGACTTGCCCGCCGGCGTCCGGCCCCTCGTCCAGCAGCAGGACGGACAGGCCGCGCGCCCGCCCCTCCACCGCCGCCGCCATCCCCGCGGGGCCGGCGCCGAGCACCAGAAGGTCCACCCGTTCGGCCGGGGCGAGGTTGAGGCCGTCCGTCACGCCGCGTCCCCCCCGTCGGCGCCGAGGTCGCGCGCGCCGCGCATCGGGGCGGCCCGCAGCCCGTCCCGCGCGGGCACCATGCAGGCCTGCACGTTCGCCTCGCCCTCGACCTCGACGAGGCAGTCCCAGCAGGCGCCCATGAGGCAGAGCGGGCCGCGCGGCGTGCCGCTGACGGCGGTCTCGCGGAAGGTCGCGATTCCCGCGGCCAGCAGCGTCGCGGCGAGCGGTTCGCCCGCGCGGGCCGGGAGCGGCGCGCCGTCCCAGGTGACCGTGCAGTCGGTGTCGGTGGTGCGGCGGAACATCAGTGCGCGGCCTCCGTCGTCAGGCCCGCGCCGGCGAAGCGGCGGGGGTGCAGTGCGGCCAAATCGTCCGGCAGCCGTCCGGCCAGGATGCCCTCGGCCAGCGGCCCGGCGTGGACGGCGGCGAGCGTCACCGCGGAATGGCACACCGCGACGAAGGCCCCCGGCCGCGTCGGGCTCTCGGCGTAGGCGGGGTAGCCGTCCGGCGTCATCGGTCGCAGCGCGCCCCAGGATCGCACGGCGCGCGCCCGGGCGAGCGGCGGCAGCACCCGCACCGCGCGGGCCGCCATGCGCGCGAGGTCAGCGGTGCGGGTGAGCGTGTCGAAGGTCCCGTCATCCTCGCTCGTCACGCCGATCTGGATCGTGCCGTCCGTCGTCTGGCGGATGGCGGAGGCGGGGAGGGGGAGGATCGGGGCCAGCCGCTCCGTCACGATGTTCTGGCCGCGCACGGGGCGGATGGGTACGTCCAGCCCGAGCATGGCCGCGAGGCGGGGCGTGCCGAGGCCAGCGGCGACCGCGACTTTCTTCGCACGCACGGTTCCGCCGCCTTCGCGTTCCACGCGGAAGCCGGCGGGATCGTCCTCGATTGCCGTGACCATGCCGCCGCCGAGCAGCGCCCCGCCGGCCGCCACGAACCCCGCCTTGAAGCCCCGCAGCAGTGTCAGCGGGTCGGCGTGCCCGTCGGCCGGCTGGAAGGACGCCCCGACCACCTCCGGGCCGAGGGGGCAGCCGGGCATCAGCCCCTCCAGCGCCCGCCGGTCCAGCACCACCGTGCCGTCGGGGCCCTGGTTGTGCATCCGGTGCACCACCGCCCGCCGCGCCTCCAGTTCCGCGTCGCCGAGGCAGAAGACCAGCCCGCCCGCCGCGCGATACCCCACGTTCCGCCCCGCCAGCCCGCTGACTCGCTCCGCCAAGTCCGGCCACAGCGACAGCCCGCGCCGCGTCCACGCGGCGTAGGCGGGGAAGCCGTCGCCCTTCCCCTGGCTCCACACCAGCCCGAAGTTGCCGCGCGCCGCCCTCAGCGCCACGTCGCCCTCGTCCAGCACCGCCACCCGCGCCCCGGCGCGCGCCAGCCCGTAGGCGATCGCGGAGCCGAGCATCCCGCCCCCGATCACCGCGACGTCGTAGGGTTCCGCGTCCATCGGGGGTGAGGATGCGGCGCGGCGCGGCCCACCGCAATCCAAGGCGCTCCAGCACCAGGATCGACCCGAGGCTTGCCATCCCGGTCCGCGCGCTCCCGCGCCTGATGCCAGGGCCTGGGAGGGCAACCTTGGCAGCGGGAAGGCGCAGGGAGGAGCCGTTCCGCGGCACGCTAGGATCGCGGAACGGAACCCGATGGCCGCGGGCGAACGGCGTCCCCCACCTAACCGGAGATCGAACCCCAGTCGGCCATCATGTGCTCGGCTCCCCGCAGCGCCAGGGCCATGAGCGTGTTGGTCGGGTGCACCGAGCCTTCCGTGGGAAAGAGGCTTGCGCCTCCGAGGAACAGGTTCGGAACCTCATGCGTCTGCCCGTAGCCGTTGGTGACGGAGTTCGCGGCGGTCGTGCCCATCATCGTTCCGCCGTTGATGTGGATGGTCGGCGGCTCCGCACCGCCGCCCACCCACATCTCTCTCGGGTTGGCACGCCGGGCGATCGCCAGGCCGCGTTCCGTCGAGGCCCGCCAGAGATTCATGGCGTCGTCGTCATAGGCATGGATGATCCGGGCGATGGGGAAGCCCAGCCCGTCCTTCCGTTCGGACAACTCGACCCGGTTCTCCGGACGCGGCATCTCCTCGCCGTAGCAGGCGATGCGGCTGAGGCCGTGGGCCGCGCGCTTCATGAAGTCCGTCAGGGCGGGGCCGAACAGGTCGGGGCGGGCGCCCGCCAGCCCCGCGTTCGGCTTGAAGGCCGCGCCCGTCAGCCAGAACGCGCTGCCGAACCCCCTCTCCGACAGGTCCTTCGGATACCGCTCATACGACATGAACTGGTTCGCCGTCGTCCCGAGATGGTTGTCGACCGGCTCGTCGAACAGCGCCCAGATGTTCGCGTTGGTGTGGCACATGATGTTCCGGCCCACCAACCCGCTGCCGTTCGCGAGCCCTCGGCCATGCTTGGCGTTCGCCGAGTTGAGCAGGATCCGCGGCGTCTCGACGGGGAAGGCGGCGAGCACGACGGCGCTCGCCTCCTGCACGTGCCGCTGCCCGAGGCCGTCGAAATACTCGACGCCCGTGGCACGGCCACCCCCGTCATCCGTCAGGACCCGCGTCACCGTGCTGAACGGCCGGAACTCCGCCCCGCGCGAGCGGGCGGCGCCGAGGTAGTTCCATTTCGGCGACCCGATGGCGCCGATCGGACACCCCGCGTGGCACCAGCCGTCATACACGCAGGCCGGCCGGCCGTCATACTCGACGCTGTTGATGACCGCGGGCATGGGCGCCAGCGGGATGCCGCTCGCCTCGAACGCGTCGCGCCAGACCTCGCCGTGGCGGAAGGTCGGCAGCGGCGGCATGGGATAGGGCGCGTCCACCGGGCGCCACCGCCGCTCCCGCTCCGCATCGCCCGAGACGCCGATGCCGCGCGCGACGCGGTCGTAGTAGGGTGCCAGATCGTCGTAGGTCATGGGCCAGTCGGCGCCGCGGCCGTAGAGGCTGCGGGTCCGGAAGTCGATCGGCAGGAAGCGCGGGAAGTTCGCGTAGAAATGGTTCATCGACCCGCCGGCGCCCCAGCCCGCCTGGGTGCCGACCGCCACCGGGTTCCGTCCCGTCACCTCGTAGGGCGGCGTGTGCTTGAGGCGCCTTGCCCAGAGTTCGGAGCTGATGAACTCGTCGTCGTGCCGGTCCGGCCCGAATTCGAGGAGGACGACCTTCCTCCCGGCCTTCGATGCCTCGTCCGCATAGATCGACCCGACCGGGCCCGCGCCGACGATGGCGAGATCGACCTTCTCGTGGGTGGTCATCTCACCACCTCTCGGTCGGAAGGATGTGAGGCAGGTAGGGGACGTCCAGTCGTTCGAATCCCGCGACCGTGCCGTAGACGACGTCCACGGCATCGTCGCGGAGGATGCGGTAGATCTGTCCCTGCGGCGCGCCCCGCCAGTCCGGCAGCCGGCCTTGGCGCAGCAGGTCGACGAAGGCGTATTGTTCCGCGGCGGACCATGCCTGGAACGGCCTGCCATGCCGGACGAGGCTCTGCCGATCGATCTCGCCCAGCGCGTTCCGGTAGAACCGGATGAAGGGCGGCGGGGCGTTCGCGAAACGCAGGCCGAGGAGCGAGGCGTGCGGCGGCACGGAACACTGTCGATCGATGAAGTTCGCGATGCCGTCCTCGCGGGCCCCGGGCACGAGGCACTCGCCGACGGCCTCCAGGGCGGCCACCTCCTGAGCGGTGAGGAGCTGCGGAGCCACGCCCTGCGCGCGCGCATCGCGCGGGGAGAGCATGGGAGCGGCCGCCAGCGCGAGGGTCGCGGCCGACGCGGCCCGCATGACGGAGCGGCGATCCGTGGATCTCATGGCATCCTCCCACGGCTTCTGTCGCGGCGGTCGAGGGATGCCCGATCGTGCGGCGGCCGCTTCGGGCACCACGCTAGGGGCGCCGCCGATCGCATGCAATCGGCGAAACCGGCGGGCCGCCGTCGCGGCATGCCTGGACATGGCGGGCCGGGGCACGCGACCCTCCGGCACGCCTACCCAGGAGCCATCTCATGCGCCGCCTCGCCCTCGCCCTCGCGGCCACCCTCCTCCCGGCCCTCGCCACGGCCCAGACGCTGCGCGTCGGCACCGTCAACCAGGACGCTGGCTCACTCGACCCGCACCGGGCCACCGCGTCGCAGGACAAGGGCACGGCGGCCTGGATGCATGACGGGCTGGTGCGCTTCCCGCCCGGGTCGGCCGATCCCGCCCGCCTCGAACCCGACCTCGCCGAACGCTTCGAGCGGTCCGCCGACGGCCTGACCTACACCTTCACCCTCCGCCCGAACGTCACCTTCCACGACGGCGAGCCCCTGACGGCGGAGGACGTGGTCCACTCCCTCCGCCGCGCCGCCGACGCCCGCCGCTCCGCCTTCGCCGCCGACTACCGCGCGCTGGCCTCGGTGGAGGTCACCGGGCCGATGACGGTGACGGCCCGTTTCCGCGAACTCGTCCCCGGCGCGCTCGGCCTCTTCGCGAACTACCACGGCGGCAACGTCGTCTCCCGCCGCTCCGATACGGGAGGGCAACCCGCGGGCACCGGCCCCTTCCGGTTCGAGCGCGCCGCCGCCGGCTCCGCCCGCCTCGTCGCGAACGACGCCTATTTCCGCGGCCGCCCAGCGATCCGCGCCATCGAGGTCCGCTTCGTCCCCTCCGACCAGACGCGCGAACTCGCCTTCACCTCCGGCGAACTCGACCTCATCGCCGGGCGGCGGGAGCAGCGCTGGGTGGAGCGGATGCGCGCCCTGCCGAACACCACCGTGGACGTGTTCGGCCCCGGGGAATTCCGCACGGTCCTCATCAACACCACCTCCCCCCCGCTGACCGATCCCCGGGTGCGCCGCGCCGTGCAGCACGCGGTGGACCGGGCGCAGATCGCCCGCTTCGTGGGGACGGACGTGGCGACCGTCTGGCCGGGCCCTGTGCCACCCGGCTACCTCGGCGCCACCGACCGCGTCCCCGCCATCGCGCCGGACCCCAACCGCGCCCGCGCGCTGCTGGCCGAAGCCGGGCACCGCGACGGCATCACGCTGCGCGCGGTGGTCTCCAACATCTCGGCGCAGCAGCCGATCATGGAGGTGATCCAGGCGCAGCTGCGACGCGCGGGCATCCGGCTGGAGATGAACGTGGTGGAGCACACGACCTACCACGCGCAGATCCGGCAGGACCTGTCGCAGCTCACCTTCTACGGCGCCGCGCGCTACCCCGTGGCGGATTCCTACCTGTCGCAGTTCTACCACTCGGAATCCTCGCCCGGCCGCCCGACGATGAGCCTGAACTTCGCCAACTGCTCCGCCGCCGACGCCGAGATCGCCGCCGCCCGCACCGAGGCGGACGAGGCGCGCCAGATCGCGCTGTGGCAGACGGCGCAGGAGAAGGTGATCGAGGCCGGCTGCGCCATCCCGCTGTTCGACCTGCGCCAGGTCTGGGTCCGCCGCGCCAACCTCGACCTCGGCTACCGCCTGGAAGGCGCCCTGAACCTCGCCCCGCCGGTGACGGAGACGACGACGCTTCGGTGAGGCGTCAGCCCCCCGTCGTCCCGTAGGCCCGTCCCTTCCAGCCGGACGGGCGGCCGAGGGCGGAGCGGGCAAGGGCGGTCCACTGGATCGCCAGCGCCACCGCGACCCCCGCGGGGTGCAGCGGGATCGTCCAGGCCGGCTCCCGCGCGCGGACGGTGATCGCGGCGCGCAGGACGTAGGTGAGGGTCAGCGCCAGTGCCGCCGCCGGGGCGGGGAGGAGCAGCCAGGGCAGGATGTGGCCGCCGAACAGGAACACCGTCCAGATCGGCAGGCCGATGGGGGTCGCCATGCCCTCCCGCGCGTTCTTCAGGAAGCCGTTCCAGGCTTCCCCGAAGTCCCGATACATCCGGCAGGTCGCGAGGGGCGCGCCGTCCACGATCTCCGTCCGGTGCCCCGCGGCGCGGAGGTTGCGGGCGAGGCAGAGGCCGTCATGCAGCTGGCCGCGGAAGGCGCCGTGGCCGCCGACCGCCTCGTAGGCCGCACGTTCCACGAGGATGAGTTGGCCGCAGGCCGCGGCCAGCGCCTTGTGCCGCGTGAAGGCCCGCCCGGCGCCGGGGAGGTAGCCCATCATCAGGAGGTTGATCGCGGGCACCGTCAGCCCCTCGCCGATCGTGCCCATCTCCTGCCGCGGCACGCCGGAGACGAGGGCGAGGCGGTGCCGCGCCGCGTGGCCGGCCATCCGCGCGGCGGCATCGGGGGCGAGGCGGACGTCGGCGTCGATGAACAGCAGGTGCGTGCCCGTCGCGGCCTCCGCCAAACGGGCGCAGGCGTGGACCTTCCCCGTCCAGCCCGGCGGCAGCGGCGGGGCCTGGAGGAGGCGGACCCGCGGGTCGGCAGCGGCGCGGGCGGCGATGATGTCGGGCGTCGCGTCGCGCGATCCGTCGTCCATCACCAGCACCTCGATCGCCACCCCGGTGGAGGACAGCGCAGCGTCGAGGCAGGCGGCGATGTTCGGTGCCTCGTCGCGCGCGGGGATGAGGATGGAGACGAGGGCGCCCTCCGGCACCGCCCCGCGGGCGTGGGGGAGGAGGGCGAGGTTCAGCGCCGTCATCGCCGCCGGGATGGCCGCGAGTTCGAGGGCGATGGGGACGAGGTCCATCGCTAGGGCCGCGCGACGTGGCGCGGATCGAAGCGCCGGCCGCGGAGGACGGCGACGGCGCGGCGCCACGCGTCGTAGACGCCGCCCATGCCCGCCGCGCCCTCCGCCACCGTGGTGAAACGCGCGGGGTCGCGGGCGACGGCGTCAGTCGTCAGCCGGTCCATCGTCGTGGTGAGGGCGGCACGGATCGCCGCCTCCCGCGCGTGGCGGTCGAGGGCGTTCAGGTCGGCGGCGCGCAGCGGCGCGCCGAAGGCGGCGAGGGTGTCCGGCCGGCGCTCCGTCCAGAAAACGTAGTCGAGTGCGAGGGGCACCACCACCGCGTCGGGCGCCATCTCCGTCAGCCGCGTGACGCCGGCCGCGAGGATCACCGGCCGGTCGCGCACGTCCTGGAACCGCCCGGGGGCGTTCATCCACAGCATCCCCCGCGGCGTCGCCAGCACGTCCCGCGCGGTGCGGAGGAAGGCAACGGCGCCCCGCGCCCCCGGTTCGATCGCGAAGACGCCGAGGCGGCGGAAGAAGCGGTATTGCTCCAGGGCGGCGGCGTCGATCGGGGTGTACATCGCGCGGCCGGGGAACAGCCGGGCCGCGAGGATCACGAAGGCGACGCCGTCCCACCAGGACGGGTGGTTCGCCAGCACGATCAGCGGCGTCCCGGGCGGCACCGCCGCGGGCATGCCCCAGGCCGGCACGCGCAGCGCGCCCATGTGGCGGCGGAAGAAGCGCGCGAAGGTCACGTGGAAGAAGGCGAAGAGCCGCGCGTCGCGCAGCGCGACGGGGGAAGCGGCTTCCGCCGGCGTCACCGTGGCTGTCCGGACGCGGCGGCCACGCGCTACTCGGCCGCCTGCGGCAGCAACGCGTCGCGCGTGCCGGCCAGCCTTGCCGCCTCGCCCATCCCGCGCCCGCCGAGGTCGGTATCCAGCGCGTCCGCCGCGATCCAGCCGGACATCATCACCATCGGCATCCCCGGCCCCGGATGCGCCGCGCCGCCCGCGAGGTAGAGGCCGCGCACGTCGCGCGAGCGGTTCCCCGGCTTGAAGGCGCCGGCGAAGCGGCCATGCGACGCCAGCCCGTAGATCGCGCCGTCCAGCACCTTGTAGCGATCGTGGATGTCCTGCGGCGTGAGCGCGTGCTCCACGACGATGCGGTCCTCGATGTCCTCCATCCCCGCGGTGCGCTTGAGCTTGTCGAGGATGACCTGGCGGTAGGCCGGGAACATCTTGGACCAGTCCTGCCCGGGCCGCAGGTGCGGCGCGTGGACGAGGACGTAGAGCGCCTCCCCGCCTTCCGGCGCCACGGTCGGGTCGGTCGCGGCGGGGGCCGCGAGGTAGGCGGTCGGGTCGGGGGCGGGGATGCCCTTCTCGTAGATCGCCTCGAACTCCTCCTCCGCGTCGCGGGAGAAGACGAAGTCGTGGTGACCGAGATGGTCGTAGCGCTTGTTGAGCCCGAGGTAGAGGACGACGCCGCTGCACGCCGGCTTGAAGCCCTTCTTCTCATACTTCCGGCCGGTCCTGCCGCCGACGAGTTCGCCGTAGGTGCGGATGGCGTCCATGTTGGAGATGACCGCGTCGAACGGGATCGTCTCCCCGTTCGCGACGACGCCGGCGACGCGCTGGCCGCGGCCGTCGGCGCGGATGTCGAGGCCCGTGACCTCCGTGCCCGGGCGGAGGTCGGCGCCGAGGCGCTCGGCCAGTTTCGCCAGCCCTTCCGCGACGGCGCGGGTGCCGCCGACGGGATACCAGATGCCCTCGCTCGCCTGCATGTCGCCGATGCCGCAGATGACGGCGGGCGCGAGGTAGGGCGAGGAGCCGACGTACTGGCAGTAGTGGTCGAGCATCTGCGCCAGCCGCGCGTCCGGGACGTGGCCGCGGATCACCTTCGCGACCGTCTGCCCCATGCGCAGGGCCATCATGTCCTGCAGCGTGTTCCGCTTCATGTTGGACCGCATGTCCACCGTGTCGAAGACGTCCTCCACAGACTTCCAGAAGAAGAAGCCCTCGGAGATGCGGTGCAGGTTCTCCGACAGCGCCTGGAAGCGCTTGTAGCCCTCCCCGTTGCCGCCGCCGGGCGCGAAGGCGTCCATGTCGCGGGCCATCGCCGCCACGTCCTCGCGCAGGTCGATCCGCGTCCCGTCCTCGAAGAAGCAGCGCCACTGGGGATCGAGGCGGATGAGCGGCAGGTCGTCCTGCAAGGTCCGCCCGGCCTCGGCGAAGATGCGGCGGAGCACGCGGGGCACCGTCAGGATCGTCGGCCCCATGTCGAAGCGGAAGGTGCCGCCGTTGGAGCCTCCTGATTCGCCGGGCGCATCGAGGTGCAGCACGGCGGCCTTGCCGCCGAGCCAGGGGTTCTTGTCGAACAGCGTGACCTCGTGCCCGCGCGCGGCGGAGACCGCCGCCGCCGCGAGACCGCCGAGACCGCCGCCGATGATCGCGACCTTCGCCATGGGGGAGTGTGTTCCTGGGTATGCCGTGGATGCGCAGGCTAGTTCCGGGTGATCCAGCGGGTGAAGAAGAAGACGATGGCAACGACCCCGAACATGGGGATCAGTCCGATGAGGCTCAGCCAGTCAGCCCTTGTCATCGCGAAGCCCTCCGAGGAGAAGTTGGCCGACGAAATGGACGACGAGGCCGGCGGCCACGAAGGCCACGGCTCGCCCTACGAGGGCAGCCACCCCCGGCGCACCCGGATTGTCCCACACCGCCACGAGGGGCGCCACCACGCCGACGACCACCGATCCGCCGGCGATCGTGTTGAGGAAGGTCGCCGCCAGCTTCAGGCGCTCGTTCCGGACGAGGATACTCGCCACCGCTCAGATCCGTGTCCCCACCGGCGCCATCCCGAGGTCGCGCAGCAGGAGCCCCGTGGAGATGCGCGCCCCCTCGTAGATCACCGGCAGCCCCGACCCCGGATGCGTGCCGCCGCCCACGAGGTAGAGGCCGTCCGTGCCGGAGAACCGGTTGCCCGGCCGGAAGAACAGCATCTGCCGCAGGTCGTGCGCGAGGTTGAAGGTGGCGCCGAACCCCACCGCGAACTCGTCCCGCCAGTCCTTCGGCGTCACCACCTTCTCGAACCGGATGCGCTCCTCGATATCGACGATGCCGAGCGTGCGGATGCGGTCCAGCGCGGTGCGCCGGTAGGCCGCGGTGTCCGCCGCCGTCCATTCGTGCCCGTGCAGCAGGTTCGGCACGGGAACGAGGACGTAGAGGGAGGAATGGCCCGGCGGCGCCATCGTCGAATCCGTCGCGGCGGCGTGCTGGACGTAGAGGGAGGGAACGTCCGGCACCGTCCCCGCCTCGATCTCCGCGATGTTCTTCTGGTACTCGCTGGAGAGGAGGATGGAGTGGTGCGCGAGGCCGGGGAAGGTGCCCTCGACGCCGAGGTAGAGCATGAAGGTGGAGCAGGAGTAGCGGGCCTTGCCGATCCGCTGATCCGTCCACCGCGCCCGCACCGATTGCGGAACGAGCTTGGGCATGGCGTGGGCGAAGTCCGCGTTCATCACCACGGCGTCCGCCGCGATGTGGCGGCCCCCCGCGACCACGCCCGTCGCGCGCCTGCCCTCGAACACCACGCGGTCCACAGGCGTATCGAGTCGGATGTCGGCGCCGAGCTGGGTCGCCACGCGGGCCATTGCCGTACTCACCGCCCCGCAGCCGCCGCGGGGGTGGAACACCCCGTGCTCGTATTCGAGGAAACTCAGGATCGTGAACAGGGAGGGGCAGCGGAACGGGCTCATCCCCAGGTATTTCGTCTGGAACGAGAAGGCGAGGCGGGAGCGGGGATCGCGGAAGTGCCGCTTCAGGTCGCTGTCCACCGACCGCCCGGGCTTCATCAGTGGCAGCGCCCGCAGCATGTCCGGTGCCATCACGTCGGTCGCGCGGGTGAAGGCGCGCTCCAGCACGGGGCGGAAGGCCTCCAGCTTGCGCCGGTTCTCGGCGAGGAAGGGGCGCACGCCCGCCGCGTCGCGCGGGTCCAGCCGCGCCACCTCCGCCTCCATCCGGTCGAGGTCGGGCGTGGCGTCGAGGGTGGTGTTGCCGGCCGGGTTCTCGAAGATCAGGCGGTATTGCGGGTCCAGGCGGATCAGCTCGACCTCGCGCTCCAGGTCGGCGCCGCACTCCCGGAAGATCTCGGCGAGGATGCGGGGATACAGGAAGAAGGTCGGCCCGAGATCGAACCGGTAGCCGCCCGGTCCCGTCAGGGTCCGGGTGCGGCCCCCCACCACCCCGTCCTTCTCCAGCACCGTCACCTTCAGGCCGCGGGAGGCGAGGAGCATCGCGGTCGCGAGGCCCCCCGGGCCCGCCCCGATCACCACGGCATGGGGTCGTTCGGGCCGGTAGGCGGGCTGCGGCAGGGCATTCATCGGGTGGTGGGCGGTCCGGTACGGGAGGAGTGAAGGTTTGTTCACAGAAGCCGGGCGCAAGGGCAACCCGGCTCCCGTTCAAGCCCTTGTTGCCCACTCATGCCGTTGTTGCTTGACCGCGCCGGCCGGACGGGGGATCGGAAATCCCCATGCTGCAGACGGTCGCCGACCTTTCCTACGACATGATCCAGTTCGCCGGCCGGGCCTGGGGAGGCTACGCGCCGCACGCCGTCTGCCTCCTCCAGGACCCCGCGATCATCGCGACGAACGTCCTGACCAACCTCGGCGTCGCGCTCGCCTACTTCGCCATCCCCTTCGCGCTGTGGCGCTTCCTGCGCCATGCGGAGGCCCTGCCCTTCCGCTCCGTCGGGATCATGTTCGTCATCTTCATCCTCGCCTGCGGGACCTCGCACATCACGAAGGTGATGACCCTGTTCGTCGGGGGGTGGGCCTACTGGCTCGACGCCGCGGTCTGCACCGTCACCCTCGTCGCCTCCCTCGGCACGGCCATCGGGCTGGTGCGGCACGGGCGGCGGATCGCCGTCCTGGCGGGGCGTCTGCTGGTCCAGCCGGCGTGACCGCCCCCGCCGGGATGCCCGGGGGCCGCCGGCCCCGCTCGCCCCCCGCTTGATCCGCGACTACGCCCTCTGGAGCGCCGCGGTCGCCGCGGGCGCCGGCCTCGCGACGGTCGTCATCCTCCGCCTGTGGGACCGGCAGGTGCGGCGGGAGGAACGGGAGGCGCTGGCCCTGGTGCGGGACCGGGAGGCGGCGGCCGGGGCCGCGGCGGCGGCGGCGGCGGCGAACGCCCGGCGCAACCGCGCCCTGGCGGAGGCCTGGGCCATCGTGCTGTGGCGGGTCGGGTGGGATGGCGGCCTGCTCGACGCCCAGGGCTGGACGGCGCTCACGGGGCAGCCCCTGGCGGAGGCGCGGGGCGACGGCTGGCGGGCGATGATCCATCCGGAGGACCGCGACCGGGTCGGCGCCGCCTGGGCTGCGGCGATGGCCGAGGGCGCCCCGCTGGACGTGGAGAACCGCGTCCGCACCGCCGCGGGCGACTGGCGCTGGTGCCGCGCCCGCGGCGTGCCGGTCCGGGAGGATGGGTCCGGGGAGGCGGGGTCCGGGGAGGCGGGCCGCCCCGCCGAATGGGCGGGGATGCTGGAGGACGTGGACGAGCGCCGCCGCGCCGAGGAGCGCCGGCTGCTCGTGGCGCGGGAGGTGGACCACCGTGCCAAGAACGTGCTGGCCGTGGTGGGGACGATCATCCGCCTCTCCCGCGCCGAGACGCCGGAGGCGTTCACCCGCGTCGTCAACGCCCGCGTCGCCGCCCTCGCCCGCGCCCACGACCTGCTGGCCGAGGGCGGGTGGGAGGGGGCGGACCTGGGCGCCGTGGCCGAACGGGAACTGGCCCCCTGGATGCGGGAGGGGGCGGTGGCGTTGGACGGGCCGGTCCTGCCGCTCGCGCCCGTGGCGGTGCAGCCGGTGGGGATGGTGCTGCACGAACTCGCGACGAACGCCGCGAAGTGCGGGGCGCTGTCGCGGCCCGGCGGCCGGCTGTCGCTCTCCTGGCGGGCGGAGGGGGGGCTGCTGCACCTCCGCTGGGTCGAGTCCGGGGGGCCGTCCCTGCGGGCGCCGCCGGAGCGCCAGGGCTTCGGGGCGCGGATGGTGGACGCCACGGTGCGCCGGCAACTCGCCGGGACCATCGAACGGCGCTGGACCGGGGAGGGCCTGACCGTGGAGATCGCCCTGCCGCTGGACCGCGTCGCCGCGACCGCGCGGGCGGCGGCGTAGCGCCCCTCCGCCTGGCGCGGTCAGCCCGGCAGCGCGTCCGCCACCGTCGTGACCGGGCCGACGGAACGCAGGGCGGCGACGGCGGTCTCGTGCGTCGCCGCGTCGAAGGCCGCGCAGCCGTCGGCCAGGGTGGTGACCTCGTAGTCGTGGGTGTGGGCGTCCCGCGCGGTGGAGGTGACGCCGCCGTTCGTCACGATGCCCGCGACAAGGAGGCGGCGGATGCCGGCGCGGCGCAGCACCCAGTCGAGCCGGGTCTGATGGAACGCGGAATAGGCCACCTTCTCGACGGCGAGGTCGGCGGGGGCGAGGTCGTCGACGAGGGCGTGGCCCCAGGAGCCGGGGGCGAAGTCGCCCTTCGCGAGGAAGGGGCGGAGGGCCTTCAGGTGTGGGGAGATGAAGGGCTCCCCGCCCTTGCCGGGAACCAGGGTGAAGTGGGTGGAGACGATCCAGCCGCCGCCGGCGCGGACCCGGTCGGCCAGCGGCCTCAGGCGGGCGGGGAGGGCGGCGATCTCCGGCGCCCCCTGGCCGGCGCGGGCGTAGGCGCCGCGCGGGTGGATGAAGTCGTTCTGCAGGTCGCAGAGGAGGAGGGCGAGGTCGTTCACGCTGCCACCAAGACGAGGTTGCCGAAGCGGTCCACCCGGCCCCGCTGGCCCGGCTCGATCAGGATCGTCGTGTCCGGCTGTTCCAGCACCGCGGGGCCGGCGACGGCGCCGCCGACGGGGAGGGCGAGGCGGTCCCAGACCGTCGCGTCCGACCATTCGGCGAAGCGGATGCGGCGGGTGCCGCGACGGGCGCCCTCCACCGTCGCGTCGGGCGCGGGGGCGAGGGAGAGGAGGTCCACGCGCGGGCGTTCGCCGATGGCGGCGGAGCGGAGGTTGAGGACGCGGACGGGGCCGGGGAGGGTGCGGCCGTAGGCGGCGCGGTAAGTCGCCTCGAAGGCGATCAGGATCGTGCCGCGGGTCGGCGGGCCGTCCGGGAGGGGCACGGCCACCGTGTGGGTCTGGCCGACGTACGACATGTCGAGTTCGTGCGTCGCGCGGCGAGCGGTGAAGGCGACGCCGGCGCGATCCAGCAGGGCGAAGAGATCGCGGGCCGCGGCGTCCATTTCGGCGCCGAGGTCTTCGGCATCGAGGGTGTCGAGCGGGCGGTTCAGCGTCCGGACGCGGTCGTGCCGCATGTCCGCCATGACGCAGCCGAGCGCGGAGGTGACGCCGGGGTAGCGGGGGATGAGGGCACGCGCCAGCCCGACCTCGCGGATCAGGGCGCCGGCGTGGAGGGCGCCGCCGCCGCCGAAGGGCATGAGGGAGAAGCGCGCGGGGTCGTGGCCGCGCTCCACCGAGACGAGGCGAAGGGCGCGGGCCATGAGGGCGTTGGCGACGCGGATCACGGCTTCGGCGGCGGCCACCGCGTCGAGGCCGAGGGGGCGGCCGACGTGTTCCTCAAGGGCGCGTGCCGCCGCGTCCGTGTCCAGCCGCGCCAGCCCGCCGCCGATGGGTCGTTCGGCGTTGATGCGGCCGAGAACGACGTTGGCGTCCGTCACCGTCGGGCGCGTGCCGCCCTGCCCGTAGCAGGCGGGGCCGGGGATGGAGCCGGCGCTCTCCGGGCCGACCGCGAGGAGGCCCGCCGCGTCCACGCGGGCGATGGAGCCGCCGCCGGCGCCGATCGTGGTGATCTCGATCATCGGGGTGCGGATGACGGTGCCGAAGTCGAGGGTGGTCTGCGCCGCGAGCGCCGGTTCGCCGCCCGCGACGAGCGACACGTCGAAGGAGGTGCCGCCGACGTCGCCGGTGATGACGTCGGGGTAGCCGGCGGCGGTGGCGATGCGGGCGGCGGCGATCACGCCGGCCGCCGGTCCCGAAAGCGCGGTCCGCACCGGCAGCGCCCGCGCCGTCTCCGCCGACATGACGCCGCCGTTGGACTGAACAACCAGGAACTCGCCCGCGAAGCCGCCGTCGCGCAGGCGGGCGTCGAGGGTGGCGAGATAGCCGCCGACGACGGGTTGCAGAACGGCGTTGAGGGCGGTGGTGGAGGTCCGCTCGAACTCCCGCAACTCCATCAGGATCCCGTGGGACGCCGCGACGTGCGGGTTGGGCCAGATGGCGCGCACCGCGTCCAGCGCGGCGCGTTCGTGCGCGGGGTTGGCGTAGGCGTGGAGGAAGACGATGCACAACGCCTCGGCGCCGCGCGCCAGCAGGTCGCGCGCGGCGGCGCGGACGGCCTCCACGTCCAGCGGCGTGTGGACGGTGCCGTCGGCCAGCATCCGCTCCTCCACCTCCAGCCGCATGTCGCGGGGGATGACGGGGGTGAAGGTGCCGGTGAGGCCCCAGGTCTGGCGGCGGTCGCGGCGGCGCATCTCCAGCACGTCGCGGAAGCCGGCGGTGGTGATGAGGCCGGCCTTCGCACCTTTGCGTTCCAGCAGCGCGTTCGTGCCGACGGTGGTGCCGTGGACGATGGCGGTGATGGCGTCGAGCGGCGCGAGGGCGGCGATGCCCGCGGCGAACCCGTCGGCCTCCCGCCCGCGCGTCGAAGGGACCTTGCCGACGGTGGCGCGGCCCGTCGCCTCGTCGAACAGGAACAGGTCGGTGAAGGTGCCGCCGACATCCACGCCGACCACCAGGCGCGGTTCCGTCACGGCGCGAAGCCCAGGCGGCGGTCGCGTTCGGCCAGTGCCGGGTCGCGCGCCGCGGGATCGCCGCGCCCGCCGCCGCCGGGGGTTTCCAGCCGCACGCGGTCGCCGCGCCGCAGTGACACCCCCGTCACCTTCGACCCGAGCGGCGGCACCTCCCAGGCGCCGTCGCGCCGGTAGGACGGGCGGTTCGGCGCGCCGTCGCCGCCGCCGAGCACGCCGCGGGGGGCGAAGCGGGCGCGTTCGGCGAAGATGAAGGCCTCCGCGGATTCCTCCAGCAACTCGATCTCGTAGATCGCGCCGAGGCCGCCGCGCCCCTCCCCCGCGCCGCCCGATCCGTCGCGCAGCGCCCAGCTGCGGTAGAGCACGGGGTAGGCCGCCTCCATCACCTCCACCGGCGGGATGATCGCGGTGGCGATGGGCGGGTTGCCGTGGGACAGGCCGTCGCCTTCGGGGTTGCCGCCGTGGCCGCCGCCGAAGAAGGAGAAGAGGACCCAGGGGCGACCATCCGAGCGCTTGCCCGCGATGGAGAGCGCGTTGATCGTGCCGTAGGCGTTGCCGCACGCCGCGTCCGGGCGGATGAGGGCGAAGGCGCAGAACAGGACGTCGATGATGCGGAGGATCGTCTCGGTGTAGCCGCCGGTCGGCAGGGGGCGGTCGGCGGCGAGGAGCGAGCCCTCGGGGATGACCACCTCCACCGGGTCCATCACGCCGGAATTGGCCGCGACCTCCGGGAACAGGTGCTTCAGCGCGACGTAGACCGCCGCGACGGTGGTGGCGCGGGAGATGTTCACGGGCCCCGCCGTGGCGGGCGCGGAGCGTGAGAAGTCGATCGTCAGCCGATCGCCGCACACGCGCAGGTCCACCGCGATCCGCAGCGGCACGTCGGTGCGGCCGTCATTGTCGAGGAAGTCCTCCTCCGCCCAGTCGCCGTCCGGCAGCGCGGTGACGGCGGCGCGCATCTGCGTCGCGGCGCGGGACTGCAACTCGGCCAGCGCCGCCGCGATCACGCCGTCGCCGCTCTCGTCCAGCAGCGCGTGCATCCGCCGCAGGCCGAGTTCCAGGGCTGCCAGTTGCGCTTGCAGGTCGCCGTTCGCCACCTCCGGCAGCCGCGACGCCGCGCGCACGATCGCCAGGATGTCGCGGGAGATCACGCCGCCCGCGGCCAGTCGCACGGGGGGGATCAGCACCGCCTCCTGGAAGTAGTCCGTCGCCGAGGGGTTGTAGTTCCCCGGCACCGGCCCGCCGAGGTCGTGCCAGTGGCCGACGCTCCCGAGCCAGCAGAACACCCGCCCGTCGCGCACGAGCGGCGCGATGAGCCGCATGTCCGAGAGATGCGTGCCGCCGAGATAGGGATCGTTGAACAGGAAGACGTCGCCCGCAGCGGCGTCCGGGAAGCGTTCGATCACCGCGCGCGTGGCGAAGGCCATGACGCCGACGAAGATCGGCAGCCCGGACTTGCCCTGGACCAGCGTCGCGCCGGTTTCCGCGTGGTAGATCCCGTGGCAGGCGTCGTGCGCCTCGGCGATCGTCGGGTTGAAGGCGGCGCGGAACAGGGTCGCGTCCATCTCGTCCGCGATCCCCTCCAGGCGCCCTTTGAGGACGGCGAGGGTGACGGGATCGAGCGTCGGCATCGGTGAACCCCCGTTTGACAGCGTGACCCCCAGCGGGTTCCGTTGGGCCCCACGGTCCCCCGCCTGTCAACCGTTCCCCGGAGCGCCCCCCATGCCCGCAACCTTCCTCACGCGCCGCGGCGCGGTCCTCGCCGGCGCCGCGATCCTGGCGGCCCCCGCGGTGCGCGCCCAGGCGAACACGGTGCGGATCGGCGTGCTGCAGCCCGTCACCGGCGCCCTCGCCCAGGACGGTGAACTCGGCCGCCTCGGCGCCGAGATCGCCATCGCCGAGGTCAACGCCCGCGGCGGCATCCGCGGCCAACAGATAGAGATGGTCTTCGGCGACGCCCGCTCCACGCCGGAGGCGGGCGTGGCGGAGGTGGAGCGCATGGCGGCGGCCGGCGTTACCGCGATCGTCGGCGGCTTCGCCTCCCCCATCTGCCTCGCGGCGTCCCAGGCCGCGTCGCGCTACGACCTGCCCTACGTGGTGGACGTGGGCGTGGCCGACAGCATCGTCACGCGCGGCCTGCGCAACACCTTCCGCTTCGGACCGGGCTTCGGGACGGTGACGCGGTTCGCGGTCGAGAACCTCATCAAGCTGAACGACGCCGCGGGCAAGCCGGCCCGCACGGTGGTGCTGGTGCACGAGGACGGGCTGTTCGGCACCGGCCTCGCGCGGCTGATGGCGACGGAGCTGCCGAAGCACGGCTTCGAGGTGCTGGAGACCATCCCCCACCCGACCCCCGCGCGGGACATGAGCAACGTCGCGCTCCGCATCCGCTCCCTCAACCCCGACCTGCTGATCCCGTCATCGTATTACGGCGAGTTCGTGCTGCTCGCCCGCACGATGCGGCAGCAGCGCATCCGGCCGAAGGGCGTCTACGCCGTGCTGAACGGCGCCGCCTCCAACTTCCGCTTCGTGCGCGAGTTCGCGGATGCCGCGGACGGCGTGATGGACTGCAACCACTGGCACGACCCGCGCAAGCCCCGCGCCGAGGAGATCAAGCGAGGGGTCGAGGCCGGGAACCGCTTCTGGGCCTACAACATCCCCCTGAACTACTCCTGCATGAAGCTCGTGGCGGACGCGGTGGAGCGCGCTGGCTCCCCCGACCGTGGCCGGGTCATCGAGGCCCTGGCGGCGACCACCGGCGCCTTCGACGGCCACATCATGCCCTACGGCGCGACGCGTTTCGAGAACGGCCAGAACACGGCCGCGGCGCCGGTGAACACGCAGGTCCAGGGCGGCGACATCAAGGTGATCTTCCCCGCGGAGTTCGCCAACGCCCAGCCGGTGTACCCGGCGCGGGGCTAGGCCGGGCGTGTATCCCCCCGCGATCATCGCGGAGGCGCTGCTGAACGGCCTGATGACGGGGGCGGTCTACGCCCTCGTCGCGCTCGGCCTCACCCTCGTCTACGGCGTCCTGCACATCGTCAATTTCGCGCACGGCGCGCTGATGACGCTGTGCATGTACGGCGTCTGGGGCCTCGTCACCGGCCTGGGGATGGACCCCTACGTCGCCCTCATCCCCCTCGTCCCCGCCGCCTTCGGCCTCGGCTACGCCCTGCAGCGCCTCGTCATCGGCCCGGCCTCGCGCGGCGACGACAACGCCATCCTTCTCGTCACCCTCGGTCTCTCCATCATCCTGGAGAACGCGCTGCTGGCCGCCTTCCGCTCCGACACCCGCTCCATCCCCGGCGACGCCGCCTTCGACGTGCTGGAACTCGGGCCGCTCCTGCTGTCCAAGCCGCGCCTCGTCGGGCTGCTCGGGGCGGCGGCGGTGGCGGCGCTGCTGTGGGCCCTGCTGACCCGCACCGACACCGGCCGCGCCATCCGCGCCGTCGCGAAGGAACGCCTCGGCGCCGCCCTCGTCGGCATCGAGGTCGGCCACGTCTTCGCCGTCACCTTCGGCCTCGGCATGGCCTGCCTCGCGGTGGCGGCCTGCCTCCTCATGCCCACCTACTACGTCAACCCACGGGTCGGCGGCGCCTTCGTCCTCGTCGCCTTCACCATCGTCGTCCTCGGCGGGATGGGGTCGGTGCCGGGGGCGCTCGTCGGCGGCCTGCTCATCGGCGGGGTGGAAGCGATGTGCGGCCTCTTCCTCGGCGAATCCCTCGGACAGATCGGCATCTTCGCCCTGTTCATCCTCGTGCTGCTGGTGCGGCCCCGGGGCCTGTTCGGCGCGCGCGCATGACACGCCAAGTCGGGGCGATCCTCGCGGCGCTCGCCGTCGCCGCGACGCTCCCGCTCCTCGTCACCGCCAACACGGTGCTGAACTTCGCCGTCTTCACCCTCGTCATCGCGCTGGCCGCCCAGGGCTGGAACATCCTCGCCGGCTACGGCGGCGGCTTCTCCTTCGGCCACGCTGCCTTCTTCGGCACCGGGGCCTACGCCACGTCGCTCCTCCAGGCCCGCTACGGGGTGAACGCCTGGGCGGCCTTCGCCGGCGGCATCGTCCTCGGCGCCCTCGTCGGCCGCGCCATCGGCGGCCTGTCCTTCCGCGCGGGGCTCCGCGGCTCCTACTTCGCCCTCGTCACCCTCGCCTTCGCCGAGGTGTTCCGGATCCTCGCGAACGCGATGTCCTTCACCGGCGGCGCGGCGGGGTTGCTGACGCGGCTCGACGCGCGCGCCGCCAACATGCAGTTCGCCGACCGCGGATCGTTCTACTGGCTCGCGCTCGCCTTCGTCGGCGCGGCGATGCTGCTCACGGCATGGCTCGACGCCTCCCGCTTCGGCGCCCGCCTCGTCGCGCTGCGGGAGAACGAGGACGCCGCCCGCGCGCTCGGCGTGGACGTACTGGCGACGAAGCTGCACGCCATCACCCTGTCCGCTGGCGTCACCGCGGCGGCGGGCGGCCTCTACGCCCAGTACTTCCTCTTCCTCGAAGCCGGGATCGCCTTCGGCCCCTGGATCTCCGTCGAGGCCCTGCTGGCCCCCATCATCGGCGGCCTCGGCACGGTGTGGGGCCCGGTCATCGGCGCCGTCGCCCTCCACGCCCTCGGCGAACTCGCCAAGACGGCGGCGGGCGCCATCCCCGGCGTGGATCTCATGCTGTTCGGCGTGCTGCTGATCCTCGCGGTGGCCTTCGCGCCGCGCGGGATCGCCGGGCTCGTCGCGGGCCTGCTGCGGCGATGATGCTCGACGTCTCCGGCGTCACCGTGCGCTTCGGCGGCCTCACCGCCGTGAACGGCGCCTCCCTCGCGGTGCGGGAGGGCACGATCACCGGCCTGATCGGCCCGAACGGCGCCGGCAAGACGACGCTCTTCGCCGTCATCTCGGGCTTCCAGCGCCCGAACGCGGGACGCGTGACCTTCGGGGGTGCGGACGCGACCGCCTTGCCGCCCCATCGCCGCGCGGCGGCGGGGATCGCCCGCACTTTCCAGATCGTCCAGCCCTTCGCGGGCCTGACCGTGCGGGAGAACGTCGCGGTCGGCGCCCACCTGCGCGAACCGCACCGGGCGGCGGCGCTGGCGGCGGCGGAACGGGTCTGCGAACGGGTGGGCCTCGCCCCGATGCTCGATCGCCCCGCGGCGGGGCTGACGGTGGCGGGGCGGAAGCGCCTCGAACTCGCCCGCGCCCTCGCCACCCGTCCGCGCCTCCTGCTGCTGGACGAGGTGCTGGCCGGCCTGAACCCCTCGGAGATCCGCGACATCGTCCCCGTCATCCGGGGTATCCGCGACGACGGCGTGACGATCCTCATGATCGAGCACGTCCTCCAGGCCGTCATGTCGCTCTGCTCGCACGTCCACGTCCTCGCGGGGGGACGGATGATCGCGGACGGGCCGCCTGCCGCGGTGGTCGCGAACCCCGCGGTGGTCGAGGCCTATCTCGGCCCCGGCGCCGCCGCCCGGCTGCGGGGGAGCGCGGATGCTTGAGGTTTCCGGATTGCGGGCGGGCTACGGCGCGACGGAGGTGCTGCGCGGCCTGGACCTGACGGTGGGCACCGGGGAGGTCGTCGCCGTCCTCGGCGCCAACGGCGTCGGCAAGACGACCTTGAACAAGGTGCTCTCCGCCGTCCTCCGTCCGACCGCGGGGACGATCCGCTTCGACGGCGCCCCGCTCCCGGCCTCGCCCTCCGCCGTCGTCGCGGCGGGGTTGATCCACGTCCCCGAAGGCCGCCGCGTCTTCCCCGACATGACGGTGGCCGAGAACCTCGTCCTCGGTTCCTACCGCCGCGCCCGGGCGAACCGGGCGCGCAACCGGGATCGCGTCTACGCGACCTTCCCCCGCCTCCGCGAACGCGCGGCCCAGCGCGCGGGAACCTTGTCCGGCGGGGAGCAGCAGATGCTCGCCATCGGTCGCGGCCTCATGGCCGAACCACGCCTCCTCATCCTCGACGAACCGTCCCTCGGCCTCTCGCCCCTGCTCGTCGAGGAGATGTTCGCCCTCATCCGCCGCCTCAACGCCGACGGACTCTCGATCCTGCTGGTGGAGCAGAACGTCGTCGGCTCGCTGGAGGTCGCCTCCCGCGCCACGGTGCTGGAGAACGGCGCGGCGGCCCTGACGGGCGACGCCGCGGCGCTGCGGGCCGACCCGGCGCTGCGTCGCGCCTATCTCGGCCTGTAACGGTGCCCGACGAGGCGTCCTTCGACGTGGTGATCGTCGGCGCCGGCGCCGCGGGCCTGATCGCCGCGCTCGCCGCGCGGGAGGCGGGCGCCGATCCCCTCGTCCTCGAACGCGACGCCGTGCCGCGGGGCTCCACCGCCCTCTCCGCCGGCCTGATCCCCGCCGCCGGCACGCGCTGGCAGCGGGACGCGGGCATCGCCGACACCCCCGCCCGCTTCGCCGCCGACGTGACCGCGAAGGCGCACGGCGAGCCCGACCCCGCCCTCGTCCGCCGCGTCACGGAGGCGGTCGGTCCGACGCTCGAATGGCTCGCGGAGGCGCACGGCGTCCCGCTCTCCGTCGTGACGGACTTCCTCTACCCCGGCCATTCCCTCCACCGCATGCACGGCGTCCCGTCCCGCTCCGGCGCCGAACTGATGGACCACCTCCGCGCCGCCGCGGAACGAGCCGGCGTCACCATCCTGACGGAGGCCCGGGTCACCGCCCTCCACGCCGACGACGCCCGCCGCGTCCGCGCCCTGACCTTCGCCCGCCCCGACGGCACGGAGGAGCGCGCGGGGTGCGCCGCCCTCGTCCTCGCCTGCAACGGCTACGGCGGCAACCGCGACCTCGTCGCCCGCCACGTGCCGGAACTGGCCGGCGCGCCCTACTTCGGCCACCCCGGCAACACCGGGGAAGCCCTGCTGTGGGGCGAAGCGCTCGGCGCCGCCACGCGCCACCTCTCCGGTCACCAGGGCCACGGCTCCGTCGCCCACCCCGCCGGCATCCTCATCACCTGGGCCACGATCGCGGAGGGCGGGTTCCAGGCGAACCTGTCCGGCGAACGGTTCCACGACGAATCGCACGGCTACTCGGAGGCCGCCGCCGCCGTGCTGCGCCAGCCCGGGGGCGTGGCCTGGACGGTCTTCGACGGGCGCATCGCCGCCACCTGCCGCCAGTTCGAGGATTTCCGCGACGCCGAGGCCGTCGGCGCGATCATCGCCGCCGACGACCCCGCCGCGCTCGCCGCCGCGACGCGGCTGCCCGAGGCCGCGCTGCGCGCGACGCTGGACGGCGTCGCCACCTTGAAGGCCGGCGGCACGACGGACCGCTTCGGCCGGAATTTCGCGGGCGCCCCGCCCCTCGTGCCGCCCTACCGGGCCGTGCACGTCACGGGGGCCCTGTTCCACACGCAGGGTGGCCTGGTGGTGGACGGGGATGCGCGGGTGGCGGGGACGGACGGGACGCCGTTGCCGAACCTGTTCGCGGCGGGCGGGGCGGCCTGCGGCGTCTCGGGCTCCCGGGCCTCGGGCTACCTGTCGGGCAACGGGTTGCTGACGGCCGTGGCGCTGGGCCGGATCGCCGGGCGGTCGGCGGCCCTCGCGACGAAGGCCCGGTGAGGGGGACCGCTCCGGGGCGGGTCGCTCGGACCGCCTTCGCCCGGCCGTGCGAGTGGACCGGCCCGTCGTCGAAGGCGTCGGACCCGACGGGGACGAAGGTGGCGGTCGTCCGCGTCGTGGCTCCGCGGGCCATCCCCGCGAGCAGACGAGGCCTTCGTCGGTGGTCGTGCCGGATGCCGCCGAACCGCCGGGGCCACGGCGCGCCGCGGCCCAGGCCGTCCGGGACGTCGGTCGGAGCGGCATGGAGCATCGGTGGTCCTGCGGCACGAAGCGGTCCGGTCAAGATTTCACAGAACGGCGCAACCTTCCCGCCGGCCCGCCCCGATGCCACGGTGCGAAAGGGCCTTGTGCTTGATCCGTTGCGCCGCGATGTCGTAAATCATGTAAAGATGTCACGCCCCCAGATCGGCCGCACCGTCCGCCGCCTTCGGGCCGACCGTGGCCTCACGCAGCAGGCCCTGGCCGCCCGTCTCGGCATCTCCGCCTCCTACCTCAACCTCATCGAGCACGATCAGCGCGGCGTCACCGCGAGCCTCCTGTTCAAGTTGACGGAAGCCCTCGGCGTCGAACTCGCCGCCCTCTCGGGGCAGTCGGAGCGCCATCTGGAGACGTCGCTGCGGGAGGTGCTGTCCGACCCCCTCCTCGGCCTCGAACCCGTCGCGGAGGAGGAGTTGCGCGCCGTCGCCGGCACCGCCCCGAACGCGGCGCGCGGGATGCTCGCCCTCTACCGCGCGTGGCGCGTGGCGCGGGAGGACGCCTCGGGCATCGCGCTGCCGTCGGGCCGCCGGATGATCCTGCCGAACGACGAGGCGCGGGACTTCTTCAACGACCGCGCGAACCACTTCCCCGAACTGGAAGCCGCCGCCGAGCGCATCGGCGCCGAACTCGGCGCGCGCCCCGCGGAGATGAACCACGCGGTGGCGGAGCGCCTGCGGAACCGGCACGGCGTCGCGGTGGTGGTCGGGCCGCTGATGGACGCGATGCGGCGCTACGACCCGGAGGCGCGGCGGCTGCTGCTGTCGGAGGCCCTGCCGCGGGAGAGCCGTGGCTTCCAGATGGCCTTCCAGTTGATGCTGCTGGAAGCCCGCGCGGAGGTGGAGGCGACCCTCGGAAAGCCGTCAACGCCCGAGGCGGCGGCGCTGATCCGCGTGGGGCTGCTGAACCACGCCGCCGCCGCGCTGATCATGCCCTACGCCGCGTTCCTCGCCGCCGCGACGGAACTGCGGCACGACGTGGACGCCCTCTCCGCCCGCTACGGCGTGTCGTTCGAGCAGGCCTGCCACCGCCTCGCCACCCTGCAACGCGAGGGCGCGCGCGGCGTGCCGTTCTTCTTCCTCCGCGTGGACCCCGCGGGGAACATCGGCAAGCGCTTCTCCGCCGCCGCCTTCCCCTTCGCCCGCTTCGGCGGCTCCTGCCCGCGCTGGGTGGTCCACACCGCCTTCGCCACGCCCGGCGCGCTGCGGGTGGAGGTCGCGGAGCTGCCGGACGGCGCGGCGTTCCTCTGCTTCGCCCGCACCGTCACCGGCCCGGCGCTGCGCTGGGGCGAGCCGCGCCCGGTGCGCGTCATCGCCATGGGCTGCGACGTGTCCCGCGCGCCCGAACTGGCTTACGCCGACGGCCTGGACCTGACGCGCGGGCGCGTCGGCATCGGCCTGTCCTGCCGGCTCTGCGACCGCGCGGATTGCCGGTCCCGCGCCTTCCCGCCGCTGGAACACCGCCTCGTGGTGAACCCGGAGGAGACGGGAACCACCCCCTACCGTTTCGAACGCATGCGTTCTATCCTTCCCTGACGCCGAACGGCGACACGAGGGGAAGAACATCCATGATCATCACCACCCGCCGCGCCGCCCTGCTCGCCCCCGCGGCGCTCCTCGCCGCGCCCGCCCTCGGGCAGACCCTGTCCAACCGCCCGGTGACGATGGTCGTCCCCTTCTCCCCCGGCGCCCCGCCCGACGTGGTCGGCCGCATCGTCGCCGACGGCATGGCCCGCCGCCTCGGCGTCCCCGTGGTGGTGGAGAACCGCGCCGGCGCCTCCGGCAACATCGGCTCCGAGATCGTCGCCCGCGCCGCGCCGGACGGCCACACGCTGCTCGTCCACACCACCACCCTCGTGATGAACGCGAGCCTCTACCGCACCCTCCCCTACGACCCGCTCAACTCCTTCGCCCCCGTCACGGCGATGGTGGACGTGGACTACGCCCTCGTCCTCCACCCCACCGGCGGCGCATCGCTGGCGGAGTTCCTCGAACGCGCGAGGGCGCGGCCGGGCGTGCTGAACTACGCCTCCCCCGGCGTGGGCACGCCGCACCACCTGACGATGGAACTGTTCAAGCGCGCGGCGGGGGCCGACGTCACCCACGTCCCCTACCGCGGCACCGGCCCGGCCGTCGCGGACCTCCTCGGCGGTCAGGTGGCGGCGATGTTCATGCCGGTGAACGCCGCGGTCGAACTGTCGCGCGACGGGCGCGTGCGGAGCGTCGCGGTGGCGTCGGAGGGGCGCGTCGCCCTCATGCCGGAGGTACGGACGGTGGCCGAACTCGGCACGCCGGGCGTCGCGATGAAGGACTGGTTCGGGCTGCTGGCCCCCGCCCGCACGCCCGCCCCGATCCTCGCACGCCACACGGAGGTCGCGACGGAGGTGCTGCGCGCGCCCGAGACGATGCGGACCCTAACCGGCCAGGGCTTCAACGTCCTCGGCACCGCGCCCGACGCCTTCCGGGTCCGGATGGCGGCGGACCTGGAGCGGTGGGCGGGCGTCGTGCGGGCCGCGAACATCACGGCGGACTGAAGAGGCAGCCGGCCGGGGGCCGGTTCACAGCCGCGCCCCCGCCTCCCGCGCCGCGGCCTCGGCGTTGCGGATGAAGGGCGCGGAGATCCGCCGCGCCGTCGCCAGCACCGCCGGCGGCGCCTTCGCGGGCGAACCCGCGTCGAGCGGCGGTTGCGGGTCGTATTCCGCGAAGAGTTGCATGGCCTGGGCGGTGGGCGTGTCCCGGAACCGCGCCAGGAGGGTCAGGCCGAAGTCGATCCCCGCCGTGACGCCGCCCCCGGTCATGCGGTTGCGGTCCTCCACCACGCGCCCCTCCGTCGGGATGGCGCCGAGATGGCCCAGCAGGTCGTGGATCGCCCAGTGACCCGTGGCGCGGTAGCCCCGCAGCAGCCCCGCCGCGCCGAGCACGAGCGAGCCCGTGCAGACGGAGGTGACCCACTTCGCCGAGGCCCCGTGGCGGCGGAGGAAGTCGAGCGTCCCGGGGTCGCGCATCGCGGCGAGCGTCCCGTTCGTGCCGCCGGGCACGCAGAGCACGTCGAGGCCGTCGGCGATCTCGTCGAAGGTCGCGGTGGGGAGGACGTCCACGCCCATGTCGGTTCGCACCGGCGCGCGGGTGGCGGCGACGAGGTCGAGACGCGAGGGCATGAGGCCCGACAGCATGTGGTGCGGCCCGAACAGGTCGAGCGCGGTGAACTCGGGGTAGAGGAGGAAGGCGATCCTCTCCCGCCCGCGCGTGGGGGACGGCGGGGCGTCCTGCGCCGCCGCGGAACCGACCGCGGGGGCCGTGGCGAGGAGGGCGGCGGCGAGGGCGTCGCGGCGCGTCGTGGTCATCGGATGGCCTTTCGGAAGGCGGTGAAGGGATGGGCCCCGCGCGGCGTGCGGTGACGCCCGGCCGCCGCGGCTGGGGCCGACACGGGGGCAGGCCTCAACGCGCGGCGGTGGTCGCGCCGCCCGGCGCGCCGGACGACGCCGCGCGCCGCGGCGGGTCCACCGGGAGGACGCGGCTCGGCGCATCCACGGTCCGGAAGGTCCGCACCGCCTCCCGCCGCGCCGTGTCCACCACCGTCACCGTCCCGTCCGACCCGTTCGGGACGACGAGCCAGCGCCCGTCGGCGGAGAGGTTCCCGTCCCGGTGCCCCGCGTTCCCGCCGACGGGAATGGAAGCGACTTGGACCGGCCGCGTGGGATCGGCGAGGTCGAACACCGCGAGGTGGCGCGCGCGGTCCGGCGCGGCGGCGTTGAGCGTGCCGAGCGTGATGAAGAGGCTTCGCCCGTCCGGCGCGACGAAGGCGTAGGCGGGGCGGACCCCGCCCGCGTCCGCCGTGCAGCCCGGCCCTTCCATCAATAGCGGCACCTCGGCCACGACCGCGGGCGCCGCGCCGTCCACCACCGCGACCTGCCCGATCCGGCAGGGGTCGGTCCCACCGCGCGGGGTGTTCTGCGGCGCGTAGAGGAAGCGCCCGCCGGGATGCGACGCGACGGCCGCGCCGCCCGTGCCGCTCGTCGGCAGGGCCCGCGCGGTCGGCGGGGTCGCGTCCGCGTCCACGACGACGAGGTGCCCCGTGCCGTTGGCGTTGTGGACGTGCAGGCCCGAGGTGCGCGCCATGCCCGCCCCGTGGACGGCCGGGCGCACGCCCGCCGCCCGCGTCGGGTCGCAGCGCCGCTCCGGCGAGCCCCCGTCGAGGCCGAAGACCTCCGCCCTGATCGCCGCGACCCGCGCGGGCGGCTCGGTGGCATAGACGCCGACGACCTCGGCGCAGTCCCCGATGTTCGAGATCGTCAGCCGGCCGCCGTCGCGCGACACCGCGGCCTTGTGGTGGCCGCGGCCGAGGCGGACCTCGCCGACGATCGTGGCGAAGTCCGGCCGGGCCGGGTCGGCGCCGACGAGGGTGACGGCGCTGTCGGCGGGCGGCGTGCCCGGCGGGGTGCGTGCCTCGGTCCCGTCATGCATCACCGCGATGAGGCGGCGGCCCGACGGCGTGGTGAGGGGATAGGAATGGGTCGCGGTGGTGCCGCCGAGCGTGGAGGACGGGAAGCGCCGCACCTCCCGCAGCGTCGCCGCGTCCACGACGAGGATCGTCCCCGCGCCGCGGTCGTTCAGGAACACGTGCCCCTCGGGGGTCGCGACCATGTCGGAGGGGTTGGGGCCGGTCGGGAGGCGCGCTCGTTCCTCCCCCGTCGCGGCGTCGTGGGCGACGAGGGCGTCGCGGCCCGTGACGAAGACGAGGCCGGGCGGCGCGGTCTGCGCGAGGGCGAGCGAGGGCAGGAAGACGGAGGCGAGCAGGAGGACGCGGCGCGCGGCGCGCGCGGGGGAGGGGGACATGGATCGGGTTCCTGACGTGCGGGGACGATCCGCCCGCGGGCGCGGGCGGGGCGGCGTGCGGCGTCAGGCGGTGGGCGGCGCCCTCGGTTGACCAGGCGGGGCGCGGGCGGGCACGGTCGGGAGGCCGGCGCGCCGGGTGGGAAGCAGGACCGGCGCCCAGACGACCCGCGGCGCGTCGAGGACCGTCACGGGCGGCAGATCGAGGGCGGCGGGCGCGGGACAGAGGGGGCAGCCGCCGGGATGGGCAGCCTTCTCGTGGTCCCCGGCCGGCGCGTCGTCGAGCGCGACGAGGCGCAGCCCGTCCGGCCCGCAGATCGGCACGAGGAGGGGGGTCGCCGCGGCGACCGGCGGGGAGACCGCCATGCCGAGCCACGCCGCGAGCAGCGCGATCCCGAGCAGCAGGCGTGGCAGGCGGCGACGCATCGGGGGGGCCGATACCGGATGCGAGGGACCCCTCACCCCAGCATCCGCCCGATCACCTGCGCCGTGTAATCCACCACCGGGATCACCCGACCGTAGTTGATCCGCGTCGGCCCGATCACCCCGATCGCCCCGATGATCCGCCCCGACGCGTCCGAGAACGGCGCGACGACGGTGGAGACGCCGGCCGTCTGGAACGCGCCGTTCTCCGCCCCGATGAAGATCTGCACGCCCTGGCCGCGCTGCGCGAGGTCCAGCAGCCGCAGCATCGTCTCCTGCGTCTCCAGCCGGTCGAACAGCGCCTGGATCTGCGCGACCTGCGCCGATTCCTCCAGGTTCTGCAGCAGCCGCGACTGCCCGCGGAGGATGAGCGACCCGCCGCCGCCGCCGGCCCAGGTGGCGAGGCCGGTCTCCACCACCGCCCGCGTCAGGGCATCGAGCGCGGTCTTGTCCGCCGCGATCTCCTCCGTCACCCGCGACCGGGTTTCTTCCAGCGTGCGCCCGTTCAGCCGGGCGTTGAGGTAGTTGCCGGCCTGCACGAGCCCACCGGCGGGCAGCCCCGTCGGCACCTCGATGACCCGGTTCTCCACCTGCCCGCGCTCGCCCACCAACACCACCAGCGCGCGTCCGGGGCCGAGGGGAACGAACTCGATGTGCCGCAGCGTCGAATCCGTGGAGGGCGCGACGACGAGCCCCGCCGCCCCCGCCAGCCCCGACAGCATCGTCGAGGCCTCCGCCAACGTGTCCTGCATGGATCGCCCGGAGGCCGCGCAGCGCGCCGAGATCGCCTCCCGGTCGGCCTCCGACAGGTCGCCGAACTCCAGCAGCCCGTCGACGAACAGGCGCAGTCCCCGGTCCGTCGGCAGCCGCCCGGCGGAGGTGTGCGGGGCGAAGAGCAGCCCCGCCTCCTCCAGGTCCTGCATGGCGTTGCGGATCGTGGCGGGGGAGAGCGATTGCGGGAGGCGGCGCGACAGGGTGCGCGACCCCACCGGCTCCCCCGTCTCGACGTAGAGTTCCACCACCTGGCGCAGGATGGCCGCCGCGCGATGGTTGAGCGGAGGGCCGGCCGGCACGACGATCGGCTTGGGCGGCGGGCCCATGCGGGGTTCCGCTCCTCTCGAAAGGTGATCCGGACAGGTAGGGGGGGTGCCCCAGGGCGTCAACGCGCGGTCCTCGACCCCTCCGGGGGCGTCGCCGCCACAATTCGACACGCCCGCGACATTCCCCCGTCGCATCCCCGCGCTTCCATGGGTCGCATCGGACGCAGGGGGTGGCCATGGCCACGGAGGATCGTCGGGGCGTGCCGCGCGGGGGCCTGTGGGCCGCGCATCTCACCGTCTGGCTCGCGGCGGCGCCGCTGGCGGGGCCGTTGACAGGGCAGGGGGGCGCCGTGTTCCTCCCGCCCTCCCCCGCAGAGTGCCACCGATGCCCAGCCCCCGCCCCTCCGGCCGCGCCCCCGACGCCCTCCGACGCCTGAGCATCGAGACGGGCTTCGCGAAGCACGCCGAGGGCTCCTGCCTCGTCCGCATGGGCGGCACGGAGGTGCTGTGCACCGCCTCCGTCGAGGGCCGCGTCCCCCCCTTCCTCCGCGGCAAGGGCCTGGGCTGGGTCACCGCGGAATACGGCATGCTTCCCCGCGCCACCCACACCCGCGGCGACCGGGAGGCGGCGAAGGGCAAGCAATCCGGCCGCACGCAGGAGATCCAGCGGCTGATCGGCCGCTCGCTCCGCGCCGTGGTGGACCGCGCCGCGATGGGCGAGATGACGGTGGCGCTGGACTGCGACGTGCTGAACGCCGATGGCGGCACCCGCTGCGCCTCCGTCACCGGCGCCTGGGTCGCGCTGGCGCTCGCCTTCAAGCACCTGCGGTCGAACAATGTGCTGGCGAGGAACCCGCTGAAGGACCAGGTGGCCGCCGTGTCCTGCGGGGTGTGGGAGGGGGTTCCGGTGCTGGACCTCGACTACGCCGAGGACTCGGCCGCGCAGACCGACGGCAACTTCGTCATGACCGCGTCGGGCGGGCTGGTGGAGGTGCAGGCGACGGCGGAGGGCGCACCCTTCTCCGAGGCCGAACTGACCGCGTTGCTCGCCCTCGCCCGCAAGGGCACGACGGACCTCTTCGCCGCCCAGCGCGAGGCCGTCGGCCCCGAACCCGCCGCGCCGCCCGCCACCGCGCTGGCCGCCGCCCTCGCCGCCGCGTCCACCCGCGCCGGGGCGCGATGACGCATCGCCGCCTGACCGAGCGCCGGATCGTCCTCGCCACCCACAACCCGGGCAAGGCGCGGGAGAACGCGGCGCTGCTGGCGGGGCACGGGATCGCCGTGACCACCGCCGGCGAACTCGGCCTGCCGGAGCCCGAGGAGACGGAGGCCACCTTCATCGGCAACGCGTCGCTCAAGGCGCTGGCCGCCGCGCGGGCGTGCGGCGGCGTCGCGATGGCCGACGACAGCGGCTACTCCCTCCGCGCGCTGGACGGCGCGCCGGGGGTGTACACCGCCGACTGGGCCGCCACGCCGGACGGCCCGCGCGACTACGCCCGCGCCATGGCGAAGGTCGAACGCCTCGCCCGCCATTCCCCGGATCGCGCGGCCTGGTTCTCCTGCGCCCTCGCCCTGGCGTGGCCCGACGGCCACGTCGAGGCCTTCCTCGGCGAGGCCCACGGCACCTGGGTTTGGCCCCCCCGCGGCGACCGCGGCTTCGGCTACGACCCGATCTTCGTCCCCGAGGGTGGGCGCGAGACCTTCGGCGAGATGGACCCCGCGACGAAGCACGCGATCTCCCACCGCGCCGCCGCCTTCGCGAAGCTCGCCGCCGCCTGCCTGCCGTCCACCGGATCAACTCCCCCTTAACGGGACTCGCCCCACACTCCCCCCGCCGCGAGCGAAAACCGCCCGCGCGAAGGACGGGAACCGTGGCGAAGGGCAAGGGCGCGGGCGCAACCATCGTCATCAAGAAATACGAGGAAGCCGCGCACGGCCACCACGGCGGCGCGTGGAAGGTCGCCTACGCCGACTTCGTCACGGCGATGATGGCCTTCTTCCTCCTCATGTGGCTGCTGAACGCGACGACGGAGGAGCAGCGCCGCGGCCTCGCCGACTTCTTCAACCCCACCCACGTCCTGGCGATGCGCACGAGCGGCGCCGGCCAGCCCTTCGGCGGGCGCACACCGAACGAGACGGGGGAGATGCCCTCCTCCACCGGCCGCCCGCAGGTCCAGACCGGCCCGGCGCCGCAGATCCTCGACATCGAGGAGGACGAGACCGACACCCCCGCCCGCCCCGTGGAACGCCGCGAGGCCCCGCCGGGCGCGGAGGAGGAGGCGACCCCCGCCCGGATCGCCTCCCCCATTCCGGGTCAGCCGACCGACACCGCCGTCGCCCGCGCCTCCGACGCCGCGCTGCGCACCGAACTCGGGCGTCGCGAGGCGGAAACGCTGGACCGGCTGGCGGAACAGATCCGCGCGGAGGTCCGCGACGACCCCGGCCTCGCCGACCTCGCCCGCCAGTTGCAGGTGGAGCAGACGCCGGAGGGCCTCCGCATCCAGATCCTCGACGCCGAGCGCCAGCCGATGTTCGCCCTCGGCGGCGCGGCGCCGGTCGACCGGGCGCGGGCGCTGCTGTCGCGCGTGGCCGGCATCATCAACCGCGTCCCGAACGGCGTCGCCATCTCCGGCCACACCGACGCAACCCCCTTCCGCGGGAGCGACCGATCCAACTGGGACCTGTCGGCCGACCGCGCCAACGCCACCCGCCGGCTGCTGACCGAGGGCGGGGTGTCGGAATCCCGCTTCCGCTCCGTCGCCGGCATGGCCGCGCGCGAACCCTTGCTGCCCGACGATCCCGGCGCCGCCGCCAACCGCCGCGTCTCCATCCTGCTGCTGAGAGAGATCGGCCCCCGCGCGCCAGGAGGCGCGACGCGATGACCACGATTGCCGGCTTCGGCTTCCTCCTCGCGATGGTGTTCGGCGGCTACACCATCGCCGGCGGCAAGTTCGGCATCATCATGAGCGCCCTGCCCTTCGAGATGATGATGATCGGCGGCGCCGCCATCGGCGCCTTCATGATGTCCAACTCCATGCACGACGTGAAGCACGTGCTCGGGGGCTTCGGCCGCGTCCTCAAGGGCGCTCGCTTCCACAAGGCGGACTACGTGGAGATCCTCTCCCTCCTCTACTACTTCGTCCGCCTCGTGCAGACGAAGGGCGCGATGGCGCTGGAGCCGCATATCGAGAAGCCGTCGGAATCCACGGCCTTCGCCAAGTTCCCGAACATCGGCAAGGACCCGGTCGCGGTGGCCCTCATCTGCGACTACCTCCGCATGGTCGGCATGAACGCCGACGACCCGCACCAGATCGAGGACGTGATGGCGCGGGAACTCAAGAAGATGCTCGCGGAGGAGATGCACCCGTCCCACGCCCTCCAGAACATCGCCGACGCGCTTCCCGCCCTCGGCATCGTCGCCGCCGTCCTCGGCGTCATCAAGACGATGGCCTCCATCGACCAGCCGCCCGCCGTCCTCGGCAAGATGATCGGCGGCGCCCTCGTCGGCACCTTCCTGGGCGTGCTGCTGGCCTACGGATTGGCGGGCCCGATCGCCGCGCGGATGAAGGGCGTGGTGGAGGAGGAGTCGAAATACTACGAGGTGATCCGCGCCGTCCTCGTCGCCCACCTCCACGGCAACGCCCCGCAGGTCTCCGTCGAGACGGGCCGCAAGATGGCCCCGTCCTCCCACATGCCCACCTTCGCCGAACTCGAGACCGCCCTCGGCGAACTCCAGATCGCTTGACGCGCCGGCCGGCCGGGGGCACCGCCGCGCCATGGACGACACCCTGCCCCCCGCGCCCTTCCACGAACTCCTCGGCCTCGAACTCATGGAGTGGCGCGACGGCTTCGCCCGCCTCGTCCTCGACGTGGGGACGAAGCACCTCAACCGCTCGGGCATCGTCCACGGCGGGGTCTACATGGTGCTGATGGACCAGGCCGGCGCCTACACCGGCCTGTTCTGCACCGTCCCCGGCAACGTCCGCCGCGCCGTGACCGTGGACATGGACTGCCGCTTTGCCGGACAGGCCGAGCGCGGCCGGATCATCGCGGAGGGCACGCGGATGACGGCGGGACGCTCCCTCTTCTTCGTCCGCACGGAGGTCCGCGACGAGACCGGGCGCCTGCTGGCCTATGGCGGCTCGACCCACCGCTGGCGGCGCGGCAGCAACGACCCGCAGGGCGTCCCAGCCGACGCGCCGGTCGAGCGGGGCTGACACTCGACCGGCGGCGGGACGCTTTCAGGCGAAGGCGGGCTTGAGCAGAAGGCAGTCGGCCTCCCACACCGCGCCCTGCATGGGCGACCCGCAGAGGAGGTCGGCGAACATGAACCCCGCCTCCTCGAACCTCCGCACGCTGTCGGTCCACGAGGGCATGCCCTCGTAGATCGGCCGGAAGCTCACCTCGGTCTGCACGAGCGGCACTTGGGCGAAGGCCGCGGGCCCGCCCGCAAGCACCTCCAGGTCGTACCCCTGCGTGTCCATCTTCACGAAGGTCCGGTCGAGCGCGCCGAGCTCCGGCAGCAGGTCGTCCAGGCAGACCATCTCCACGTCGAACCGCGCCACCGCCACGTTGTCGGGGTCCCCGCCCCCGATGGGCGCGAGGAAGGAGTTGTAGCCCGTCATCCTCATGCGGTTGAACCGCCGGGCGCCGCGCTCCCGGCCGAGCGCCTCGGGACGGATCTCCCAGAGCGGGTCCGACGCGGCTTTGTCCCGCATGATCCCGGCCATCTCCGGGTCCGGCTCGAAGGACAGGATGGGGCCGCCCCACTCGACGTCGAAGCGGAGGAAGTCGCGGTACTGCCCCCTGTTGCCGCCCACGTCCAGCACGCGCTCGACACCGCAGCGGTGCAGGAGATGCCGGAGGCGGAGCGCGAGGGGCCGCCGTTCCGCAAGGTAGGCGGGGAACGCCTCGTACCCGACCAATCGGGCGCCCGCCCGCGCCAGCGTCCTGAGCCGCATGCATCCCCTTCCGCGCCGACCGCCCGATCGCCTGCGCCTTCGATAGGCGGAGGGTCAAGACCACGTCCGGAGTGCGGGCGGGCCAGCACATGTTGGATTCCGGAGATTTCCCTCGGCAGTCCAGCCCCGTTGGGGTCGGAGCGGCGGTCCCGGCCCCCCCCGGTCGCGGACGGTCCAGAGTCTTCTCCCGCTGCCGCGTTGACGCCCGATCCGTCCCCCCCGTAGCGTCCGCGGCGGCCGGGGGGCGGGGCATGACGGGGGCGTCGCGAGACACGGCGGACGATCTCCTTCCCGACCACGACCCCCGCCTCGTCCGCTTCGCCCCGCCCGGCGACCTGACCAATCCCCGGCTGGTGCAGGGCGGCGGCACCACCCCTCTCGAAGTCCTCCTGCTGGACGGCGCCGCGCGCACCACCGCCCTGCGCGAGGCGTGGCGCGCCTGGAATGGCAACCGCCCCGCGCCGCTGCTGGCGGTGGCGCTGGACGGCGACGCCGCCATCCTCTGCGGCACCGCGGCCGAGACCCTCGACACCTACCCGATGGACCGCGCCCAGGCCGGCCGCGTCCTCCGCCGCGCGCTGGACGAGCCGGACCGCAACGCCGCGCTGCGCTACCTGCGCGAGGCCCTGCCGGCGTCGCGCACCGACACGGACCTCCCGGGCTTCCGCAACGAGGGGCTGCTGACCGACCACGTCCTCCGCCGCCACGCCGAAGGTGCCGAGGGTCTCGCCGAGGCCATTGCCAAGGGCCGCGCCGCCGCCGGTCGCCGCGACGCCGACCTCCTCGCCGCCCTCGGCTTCGGCATCGAGCGCCTGAACTCGACGACGAGCGTCCTCACCGCCGAGGGCTCCCGCCGCGCCGTCGCCGTCCTCCTCACCCCTACCGAACTGGAAGAAGCGTCCTCCGACCGCTTCGGCGGCGCCTCCCCCATCGCGGCGGCACTGGATCAGGCCGACCGTCAGAACCTGCCCTGGGTGGTGACCGTCCAGGCCGACCGGGTGCGGCTGTATCCCCGCGAACTCGGCATCGGCGTCGGGCGGCGCGGGCGGACCGACACCTACCTCGACTGCCGCACAGACCTGATCCGCGGCGATCAGGTCGCCCTCCTCCACCTCGCCTTCTCCGCCGAGGCGCTGCGGGAGGGCGGCACGCTGGATCGCCTCCTGGCCGACAGCAAGCGCTTCGCCGCCGCCCTCGCGGACCGCCTGCGCGACCGCATCTACGACGACGTCGTCCCCCGTCTCGCCACCGCCATCGCGACGGCCCGCGGCACGACGGCCCCCACGCCCGACGACCTGCGCCTGACCTACGCGATGGCGCTGACCACCCTGTTCCGCCTCCTCTTCGTCGCCTACGCGGAGGACCGCGACTTCCTGCCCCACGCCCATGCCGGCTACGCCCGCTTCGGCCTGAAGGCGCTGGCGAAGGCGCTGGAATCGAACGCCCCCGCCCCGCCCGCCGGGACCGACACCTGGACGAACGTCGCCGCCCTGTTCGACGGGATCCGCGACGGCCGCGGGGACTGGGGCCTGCCCGCCTACGGAGGCACGCTGTTCGAGGACGACCCCGCGATCTCCCCCGCCGGCGCCGCGCTCGCCGCCATCGCCCTGCCGAACGCCGCCTTCCTGCCGGCCTTGCGCGGGCTGCTCCTGGACGTCCCGGACGATCTCGCGCGCCCCGTCGGGCCGGTGGACTTCCGCTCCCTCCGCGTGCGCGAGTTCGGCACGATCTACGAGGGGCTGCTCGAATCCGAACTCGCGGTCGCGGCGACCGACCTCGCCCTTCGTGGCGGCGCCGAATACGCGCCCGCCCGGCCGGGCGAGACGCCGCGGGTCCGACAGGGTCAGACCTACCTTCACAACCGCTCCGGCGCGCGCAAGTCCTCCGGCTCCTACTACACGCCGGGTTTCGCGGTGGACCACTTGCTGGATTCCGCGCTGGCCCCCGCGCTGGACGCCCACGCCGCCCGCATCCGCGAGTTGGCGGAGACGGACCCCTTCGAGGCCGCCCGCGTCTTCTTCGACTTCCGCGTCGCCGACATCGCCATGGGGTCCGGCCACTTCCTCGTCGCCGCGATGGACCGGGTGGAGCAGTCGTTCTCGGCGTTGCTGCTGGAACTGGGCGACCGGGTGGAGGGCGTGCGCGCCGAACTGGCGACGCTGCGCGAAGCGGCGGAACGCGCGCTACGCGGGGGACGGGATGCGCGCGACGACGATCCCCCGCTGCCACCGATCACGGACCAGCAGTTGCTCCGCCGCCAGATCGCCCGACGCTGTATCTACGGCGTGGACCTCAACCCGCTCGCCGTCGAGCTGGCGCGTCTGTCCATCTGGATCCACGGCTTCGTCCCCGGCCTCCCGCTGAGCCTCCTCGATCCGCACCTTCTTCCGGGCAACGCGCTCGTCGGCGTTGCGACGCTGGAGGACGCCCGGACGCGGCTGCTGGCCATGACCGGCGTCGGGCTGCGCCTCGAACCTGCCGACATGATCGCCGACGCGATGCCGCACCTCGACAGGCTCGCACGCCTCTCCGACATGACCCTCGCGGACGTGGAAGAGGCACGGCGCGCCCATGCGGCGGCGTTGGAGGCCGTGGCGGGCGCGGCCTCGGTCTTCGACGCGGCCGTGGCGGTCGGGATGGGCCACGTGGCGTTCCGCGTGCCCGCGAACGAGGCCGTGGCCCGGTTGGACCGGACGGGACAACGGATCGACCTCCGCGGCACGCCAGTGCATCGGCGCATCTCGGAAACCCTCGCGCCGGCCCGCGTCCTCCACCTGCCGATCGCCTTCCCCGAGGTGTTCCGGCGCGCGCGGTCCGGCTTCGACGTGATCCTCGGTAACCCGCCTTGGGAGAAGCTGCGCGTCGAGAAGCACGAGTTCTGGGCGCGGCACTTCCCGGGCCTTCGCGGCCTCCGCGACACGGCGGAGCGCGACGCCCGCATCGGCCGCCTGGAGCGCGAGCGGCCCGACCTTGTTGCCGCGGAGACGCGGGAGCGTGCCAAAAGCGAAGCGATGCGCGACGCAGTTCGCGCGTTGCCTGGAATGAATACTGGCCACCCCGATTTGTTTCGCGCCTTCATGGCACGCTTCGCGCAACTCCTATGCGTCGAAGGTGGCCGCTACGGTGTCGTACTCCCGGGTGATGCCTTCAAGATCAAAGGCAACGGCGTGATTCGGCAGGAACTCGATCAACGGGCTCGGAGCGTCGATGTGCAGGTGCTGACCAACCGCACCTATTGGATATTTCCGGACGTCCATGCTCAGAAGCCGATTGCGCTGGTAGCTACAGAATTCGGTCCGCGGGGTGAGGAAGGATGCCTCTACACGCTGCGCCCGGAGCACCATCGCGAGGATGCCTTTCGTGCCCGCGCGCTTACGAATCATGTGATCCGGTCAACTACTTTTCTCCGGCGATATAGCCACGGTCTCGTCCAGCCCACCCTTCCCACCGGCGACGCACGCGCCGCGATAGAGGTGATTGAGACGATGATGCTTTCGCCGACCATTGAGGTGCATCCACGCTTGAGGGTCCGCCGCGTCTACGCAGACGTGGAAACGAGCCGAAAGTACAAGGCCTACTACGGCAAAGCTGCTGATCCCGGTCGCTGGCCCGTGTATAGTGGG
>CAXVWQ010000038.1:0-5165 GCA_964263755.1 Roseomonas sp.
TCCGACACGCCGATCGCGTTCGCCGCCAGCAGCAGGAAGGGCGATTGCGCCAGGAGGTTGATCGGCGCGAAATCGGCCACGGGGTCGTAGGGCAGGTTGCGGAGGGTGCTGCGCGCGATGGCCATCTCCGGCGAGGCGGCCATCAGCAGCGTGTAGCCATCCGCCGGCGCCTTCGCGACGACGTCCGCGCCGAGGGTGCCGGCCGCGCCGCCGCGGTTCTCCACCACCACGGGCTGGCCCCACAGCCGCGACAGCCGCTCCGACAGCAGCCGTGCCACGATGTCCGTGGACCCGCCCGCGGGATAGGCCACGATCATCCGCACGGACCGCGCCGGCCACGCCCCCTGCGCCGCGGCGCCCCGCGCGACGAGCGGCGCGCCCAGCAGGGCGAGGGCGGTGCGGCGGGAGGGAGTCATGCGGCGCGTCTCCGTCGGCGCCGCGTCGACCGCGGCCCTTCCCAATATGCGGGAAGGCGAGTCAAAACGGCAACGCCGCACGACCCACGGGAACGCCATGGCCTCGCTTCACGACCGCCTCCTCATCATCGACGGCCTCGTCTTCGCCTCCGACGGCGACCCGCGCTGGCTGCGGGAGGGCGGCATCTCCGCCGTGAACCTCACCCTGCGCTCCCCGATCGACGACTTCGAGCAGACCTTCGACGCCTTCGCCACCTGGCGCCGCCGCTGCGCCGACCCGTCGTCCGGCTGGCTGCTGGTCGAGCGCGCGACGGACATCGACCGCGCGAAGGCGGAGGGGAAGGTCGGCCTCATCATGGGCTGGCAGGACACGAAGATGCTCGGCGACCGCGCCGAGCGGCTGGAGGCCTTCCAACGCCTCGGGCTGCGCATCGTGCAACTGACCTACAACGAGGCGACGCCGGTGGGCGACGGCTGCCTCGAACCCCGCAACGCCGGGCTCTCGAACTTCGGGCATGAGGTGGTGGCGGAACTGAACCGCCTGCGGATGGCGATCGACCTCTCCCACACGGGGGAGCGCACCTGCCTCGACACCGCCGCCGCCTCGGAGCAGCCCATCCTGCTGACCCACGCCAACGCCAAGGCCGTGACCAACCGCGTCCGCAACAAGTCGGACGAGGTGATGCGCGCGGTGGCGGGGACCGGCGGCGTGATCGGCGTCTCCCTCCACGGCTTCATGAACTGGGACGGGAACCCGGCGAACCCGCCGACGCTCGACCTGTTCCTGCGCCACCTGCGGCACGTCGTGGACCTCGTCGGCATCGAGCACGTGGGCTTCGGCAACGACATGGCCGCGCTGTCCGGCAGCGAGAAGGCGGACGCCATCCTGGAGATGAGCTTCACCCGCTACGCCGGCGCCACCGCCGACTACGTCCGCGCCTTCGGCAACACGCTGGAGAAGCGCTACCCCGACGAACTGAACAACCCGCGCTTCCTGTCGCGCAAGACCGACGCGCTGCTGGGGGCGGGCTACGCGGAATCCGACGTGGAGCGGATCATGGGCGGCAACCTCCGCCGCGTGCTCGGCGAGATCTGGGGCGGGTGACCCGCACCCTCCGCATCGCCGTCGCGCAGACCGGCCCGGTGGGGGATGCGGACGGTTTCGCGCCCGGGCTCGACAACGCCGAGAACCTGATCGCGCGGGCGGCGGAGGGCGGCGCCCGGCTGATCCTCTTCTCCGAGCTCTTCCTCGCGCCGTTCTTCCCGAACCGGCTGGAGAAGGACTTCGACCGCTGGTTCGTCACGCTCGACGGCCCGGAGGTCGCGCGCCTCCGCGCCGCCTGCGCCCGCCACCGCATCGCCGCGGTCCTCGGCCTCGGCGAGCGGGCGCCGGACGGCTACTTCAATGCGGCCGTCGTGGTGGACGAGCGCGGCGGGCACGTCGGGACGTACCGGAAGACCCACATCCCCGCCTACTTCCCCACCGACGCGCCGGGCGGCACCGGCTCCTTCGAGAAGCTCTATTTCGCACCGGGCAACGCGCTGCCGGTGTTCGAGGTCGGCGGCCTGCGCTTTGGCATCCAGATCTGCAACGACCGGCTGTATCCCGAGCCCTCCCGCGTCCTCGCGCTGGCGGGCGCGGAGGCGATCCTCATGCCCATCTGCTTCTCGACCTACGCGGACCCGGGCCGCCGCGCCTCCATCTGGGAGGTGCCGCTGCGCGCCCGCGCCTACGAGAACGGCTGCTGGGTGGTCGCCGCCAACCGCGTCGGCGCGGAAGGCCCGCGCCACCACCTCGGCCGGTCCATGGTGGTGGACCCCCGCGGCATGATCGCCGCGGAGGCGGGGACGGCGGGCGAGGCCCTGCTGCTCCATGACCTCGACCTCGACGAGCCGGGGCGTGCCCGGAAGGATTTCCCGTGGTGGCGCGACCGCCGCCCCGACCTCTACGCGCCTGTCTCGCAGTGAGGTCGCGCGGTGAGGGCGCACTACGGGCCGAGCGCCTCGATCATCACGCCGTTCGCGACCGGGCGGCCGAAGGCGTAGGCGGCGGTGACGGGGTTGAAATACTCCTTCACGTGGGAGACGAGGCCGTCGCGGATGTCGAAGCGGAAGACGTAGCGGTTCCGGTACTCGCGGCCGTTGGCCATGACCATGTTGCCGCGCTGCTCGATGACGATGCGGCCGCCGTCGGCGGTGACGGTCAGCTCCACCTCCTCCGGCGGCGATGCCTTGATCCCCGCGCCCGAGGTGCCCGCCCACAGCGCCAGCACCGCCGCCTTGCCGGCGTAACGCCGGAAGCCGCCGGGGGCGGTGGAGCCGGTTTCGCTCAGCGGGAACTCGTAGACCATGTCGTCGGTGATGACGGCGGAGAGGGCGTCCATGTCGCCCATCGCGATGGCGCGGAAGAAGCGCCTCACCGCGTCCTTCGCGGCGCGGCGCGCCTCCGGCCGGTCGGGCGGGTCGTCGTCGGAGCGGAGGAGGTCGCCGAGGCCGCGCGGCCTGCCGGTCGTCGCGTGCGGCATGGCGGTCCCTCCCGGTGGTGGCGCCCGGCCGAACCGCCGCGCGCCATGGCATGGGGTCGGGCCTACGGCGGCGGCTGTCAACGGGTGAGGGAGGGGGGGTGGTGATACCCCTCAGCGGAACGGGATGGCGTACATCAGCCCGCCACGGGTCCAGAGGGCGTTGGCGCCGCGTTGCAGCTTCAGGACGCTGCCCCCCCCGAGGTTGCGCTCGAACACCTCGCCGTAGTTCCCCACCGCGCGGATGGCGTTGAGCATCCAGCGGTTGTCGAGACCGAGGCGGGCGCCGAATTCGCCGGTGGTGCCGAGGAGGCGGGACGCGACGGGGTTCGTGCCGCGCGACATCTCCTCCGCGTTGGCCTGGGTGATGCCGGCCTCCTCGGCCTCCAGCAGGCCGTAATGCACCCAGGCCACGATGTTGGACCAGGCGTCGTCGCCGTTGCGGGTGAAGGGGCCGAGGGGTTCCTTGGAGATCGTCTCGGCCAGCACGGCGTAGGCGTTGGCGTCGGGAGCGGCGGTGGCCAGCGCGCCGGCCAGCGCCGAGGCGTCCTGGGTCATCGCGTCGCAGCGGCCGGCGAAGAAGGCGGAGTACATCGTGTCCACCCGCTCGAACACCACGGGCTGGAGGCGGATGCCCCGGGCCCGCGCCACGTCGCCGAGCGTGACCTCGTGCGTCGTGCCCTGGGCGACGCAGATGGTGGCGCCGTTCAGCCCGGCCACGTCGCGCACGTTCGCGTCGCGGCGGACGGCGAAGCCCTGGCCGTCGAAGAAGTTCACCGGGCCGATGTTCAGGCCGATGGAGGCATCGCGCAGGAAGGTCTGGGTGGAGTTCCGCAGCAGCACGTCGATCTCGCCGGATTGCAGGGCGGTGAAGCGGTTCTGCGCGGTGAGGCTGACGAAGCGCACCTTCGTCGGGTCGCCGAGCACGGCGGCGGCGATGGCGCGGCAGTAATCGGCATCCAGCCCGCGGACCTCGCCGCGGGAGTCGGGCACGGAGAAGCCGGCGAAACCGGCGGAGACGCCGCAGGCCAGCGTGCCGCGCCCGCGCACCGTGTCGAGGGTGGCGGCGTCGGCCGCGGTCGCCGTGAGGGCGAGGGCGGCGGCGAGGACGAGGCGTTTCATGCGGGCGACCTTCAGGCGGGGGTTCAGCGGAGGAACGAGACGAGGTTGGTGATCGCCAGCGCGATGATCGCGGTGAAGGTCAGGCCCATGCCGACGGGGCGCAGGCGGAGGTCCACGTCCTCCCGCACCAGCCCGTAGGCGTGGACGAGGCGGCCGACCAGCAGCGCGGCCCCGGCGGCGTGGAGGAGCCAGCGCGAGGAGCCGGCGTGTTCGGCCGTGAGCATGAGGATGAGCGCGATCGGGACGTATTCGGCGAAGTTGGCCTGGGAGCGGATGGCGCGTTCCAGCGCGGCGTCGCCGCCGGCGCCGATCGCCACCTTCGCGCGCCGGCGTTCGCGGATGACGCGGATGGAGATCGCGACGAAGAGGAGGGCCAGCAGGGCGGCCCACGGGGCGGTGACGCGGCTCATGCGGCGAGGGCCCCTTCCACGGCGGTGCCGAGGCGGTCGGCGATGAGGTCCACCTCCGCCTCCGTCGCGGTGTAGGGCGGGGCGAGGAGGATGTGGTCGCCGCTCCGGCCGTCCGCGGTGCCGGCGCCGGGATAGACGGCGAGGCCGAGGGCCAGCGCGCGGTCCCTGATCGCGAGGTTGAGGCGGCGCGCCGGGTCGAAGGGGCGCTTCGTCGCTCGGTCCTCCACGAACTCCAGGGCGCGGAACAGGCCGCGTCCCCGGATGTCGCCGACGTGGCGGTGGTTGCCGAAGCGCTCGGTCAGCGAATCCTCCAGCCGGGCGCCGAGGGCGTTCACGCGGTCCAGCAGCCCTTCGCGCTCGATCACCGTCTGCACCGCGAGCGCGGCGGCGCAGGCGACGGGGTGGGCGAGGTAGGTGTGGCCGTGCTGGAAGGCGCCGGACCCCCCGCGGATCGGGGCGAGGACGCGATCGTTCATGAGGATCGCGCCGATCGGCTGCACGCCGCCGCCGAGGCCCTTGGCGATCGCCTGGATGTCCGGCGAGGCGCCCTCCGCCTCCCAGGCGTGGAGGGTGCCGCAGCGGCCCATGCCGCACATCACCTCGTCGAGGATCAGCAGGGCGCCGTGGCGGTCGCAGACGTCGCGCACCGCGCGGAGATAGCCGGCGGGCGGCGCGACGGCGCCGGCGGTGGCGCC
>CAXVWQ010000039.1:0-6144 GCA_964263755.1 Roseomonas sp.
GACTTGATGGCGAACTGGCCGACGGGGCCGCAGCCCCAGACCGCGATCGTCTCGCCGCCCTTGATCTGGCAGAACTCGGCGCCCATCCAGCCCGTCGGGAAGATGTCGGAGAGGAACAGCACCTGGTCGTCCGTCAGGTGCGACGGAACCTTGGCGGGGCCGACGTCGGCGAAGGGCACGCGGACGTATTCCGCCTGCCCGCCCGCGTAGCCGCCGAGGAGGTGGGAGTAGCCGAACAGGCCGGCGGGGGAGTTGCCCCAGAGCTTCGCGGCCATCTCCTTGTTCGGGTTGGAGTTCTCGCAGCCCGAGAAGAAGCCGTTCTGGCAGAAGAAGCAGCGGCCGCAGGAGATGGTGAAGGGCACGACCACGCGGTCGCCGACCTTCAGGTTGCCGACCTCGCTCCCGACCTCCATCACCTCGCCCATGCACTCGTGCCCGACGATGTCGCCGGACTGCATGGAGGGGATGACGCCGTTCATCAGGTGCAGGTCGCTGCCGCAGATGGCGCAGGAGGTGACCTTGATGATGGCGTCGCGCGGATGCTCGATCTGTGGGTCGGGCACGGTCTCGCAGCGCATGTCGCCCTTGCCGTGCCAGGTGATCGCTTTCATGCGGAGTGATCCTTCGTCGCGTGTGGTGTCGCGTGGCGGGGGGCACAACGCGGAAAGCCGCGGTTCGCTGCGGGTTGCGGGCGCGGAACGGCGAAACGCGGAGGCTTGGGCGGCGTTCGACGAACAGCCAGCCGATATGCCAGCGAGGACTTGAGCGATGCCCGACGCCAACATCGTGACCGAGCGCGTGCCGCTCGCGCGACCCTCCGCCAACGCCATGACGATCGCCCTGACCGTGAATGGCGAGCGGCTCTCGCTCCAGGTCGAGCCGTGGACGAGCCTGCTGGACCTGCTGCGGGAACGGCTCGACCTGACGGGCACGAAGAAGGGCTGCGACCACGGGCAGTGCGGCGCCTGCACCGTCCTCATCGATGGCGCGCGGATGAACGCGTGCCTCGCGCTGGCGGTGACGAAGGACGGGTGCGAGGTCACCACGATCGAGGGACTGGCGCAGGACGGCGAACTGCACCCGATGCAGGAGGCCTTCATCGCGCACGACGCCTTCCAGTGCGGCTACTGCACGCCCGGCCAGATCTGCTCCGCCATCGGCTTGGTGCGCGAGGGCCACGCGACGACGGACGACGCCATCCGCGAGGGCATGAGCGGCAACATCTGCCGTTGCGGCGCCTACCCCAACATCGTGGCGGCGGTGCGCGACGTGCTGTCGCAGGGCGGCGCGCGGTGAGGCCCTTCTCCTACGCCCGCCCGGGCAGCGTGGCGGAGGCGGTGCGCGAGGTCGCGTCGGACCCCGCGGCGAAGGTCATCGCCGGCGGCACCAACCTCGTGGACCTGATGAAGTACGACGTGGAGCGGCCGGGGCGGCTGGTGGACGTCTCGCGCATCCCCGGCCTCGACGCGGTGGAGGAGGTTCCGGGCGGCGGACTGCGGATCGGCGCGCTCGTCACCAACTCGGGGGCGGCCTACCACCCGCTCGTGCTGCGGCACGCGCCGCTGCTGGCGAGCGCCTTCCTGGCGGGGGCGACGGCGCAGTTGCGGAACGCCGCGACCGTCGGCGGCAACCTGCTGCAGCGGACGCGGTGCACCTACTTCTACGACGCGCAGATGGCCTGCAACAAGCGCGACCCCGGCTCGGGCTGCCCCGCGATCTCCGGCGTGAACCGGGTCAACGCCATCCTCGGCCATTCCGAGCGCTGCATCGCCACGAACCCGTCGGACATGTGCGTGGCGCTCGCGGCGCTGGAAGCCACCGTCGTCGTCGAGGGGCCGGACGGCGAGCGGCGCATCCCCATGGCGGAGTTCCACCGGCTGCCGGAAGACGCGCCGGAGCGCGACACCACCCTTGCCCGCGACGAGATCATCGTCGCGGTGGAGATCCCGCCGAACGGCTACGGCCCGCACCACACCTACCTGAAGGTGCGGGACCGCCTGTCCTACGCCTTCGCCCTCGTCTCCTGCGCCGCGGCGCTGGAGGTGGAGGGCGGCACCGTGCGGCGCGCCCGCATCGCCCTCGGCGGCGTGGCGCACAAGCCGTGGCGGGTGGCGGAGGCGGAGGCGCTGCTGGAAGGCGCGCCGCCGGAACGCGACACCTTCCGCAAGGTCGCCGACCGGTTGCTGGAGGGCGCCAGGGGCTTCCAGCACAACGCGTTCAAGATCGAGCTGGCGCACCGCGTGATCGCGCGGGCGCTGGCCCAGGCCGCGGCGGCCACGCCGCAATCGCAGACCGACAAGCGCATCGCGTAGGGGCCGCACCATGTCCATCTCCATTCCCACCGACGTCACCTATTCCCCGAACACCGGTCTCGTCGGCACGCCGCAGCGGCGCGTGGAGGGACGACTGAAGGTCACCGGCGTCGCGAGATACGCCGCGGAGTACACCGCGCCCGGGATGCTCCACGGCTACGTCGTGAACGCAGGCATCGCCCGGGGCCGCATCAAGGCGATCCGCGACGCCGCGGCGCGCGCCGTGCCGGGCGTGGTGGAGGTGCTGACGCACCGCAACCGCCCCGGCACGGCGTGGCGCAACGGCCCCTGGCAGGACGAGGTGGCACCGCCCGGCGCGCCCTTCCGCGCGCTGCACGACGACAAGGTTGGCTTCTCCGGCCAGCCGGTCGCGCTCGTCATCGCGGAGGATTTCGAGACGGCGCGCCACGCCGCCCGCCTCGTCGAGGTGGAGTACGAGGCGGAGCCGCACGAGACGGACCTGCACATCGCGGCGAAGGCGGCCTACGACCCGCCGACGAAGCGGTCGGGCATCAAGCCGCCGCCGAAGCCCCGTGGGGATTCGGATGCGGCTTTCGCGGACTCCGCCCATCAGGTGTCGTCCCACGTTCACGTCGCGGTCCACCATCACAACGCGATGGAGATGCACGCCTCCCTCGCCGTGCCGGAGGCGGATGGGGGGATCACGATCTACGACAAGATCCAGGGCGCGCAGAACACCCAGGCCTACGTCCACGGCGTGTTCGGGATCCCCACGGCGAAGATCCGGGTGCTCGCACCCTACATCGGCGGCGCCTTCGGGTCGGGTCTGCGGCCGCACTACCAACTGACCCTCGCGGTGATGGCGGCGCTGCACCTCAAGCGGCCCGTGCGGGTCGCCCTTTCGCGCGACCAGATGTTCACCATGGGCTACCGCCCGGACTCGCTGCACGAGGTGCGCGTCTCGGCCGATCCGGACGGCACGCTCACCTCCATCCGGCACGACGTCGTCTCCAACACCTCTCGGCACGAGGACTACCAGGAGCAGATCGTCAACTGGTCCGGGCTGCTGCATTCCTGCGCGAACGTCACGCTGTCGAACAAGCTCGCGCAGCTCGACCTCTACACCCCCGCGGACATGCGGGCGCCCGGCGCCCCAACAGGCAACATCGCGATGGAGACGGCGCTCGACGAACTCGCCTTCGCCGCGGGGATGGACCCGCTCGCCTTCCGGCTACGGAACTACGCGGAGAGCGACGAGAACGAGAACAAGACCTTCTCCTCGAAGGAACTCCGCGCCGCCTACCAGCTGGGCGCGCAGCGCTTCGGCTGGGCCGGTCGCCCGCTGGCGCCGCGCTCCATGAAGGAGGGGCGCGAACTCATCGGCTGGGGCATGGCGGCGGGCGCGTGGGAGACGATGGTGTCCACCACCTCGGCCCGCGCCGTGCTGATGGAGGACGGGTGCCTCGAGGTCGCGACCGCTTCCGCCGACGTCGGCACGGGGACCTACACGATCATGACGCAAGTGGCGGCGGAGGCGCTGGGGCTGCCGATGGCGCGGGTCACGGCGTTGCTCGGCGATTCCTCCCTTCCCAAGTCGCCCGTCGAGGGCGGGTCCTGGGGTGCGGCCTCCGTCTCGGCGGCCGTGGCGAAGGCCTGTGCGACCGTGCGCGAGCGCGTGCTGAAGCTGGCCCGCGGGCTCGACAACTCGCCCGTCGCCAATGCATCCATCGAGCAGGTGATCTTCCGCGACGGCCGGATCGCGATGAAGTCCGACCCCGCGCGCGGGCTGCGGCTGGAGGAGGTGCTGCGCGCCTCCGGGACGCCAAGGGTGGAGGCGGAGGAGACAGCCTACGCCAACATGCCGGCGATGCTGAAGTATTCCATGTACACCCACTCCGCCGTCTTCGCGGAGGTGCGAGTAGACGAGGAGCTTGGCCAGATCCGGGTGACGCGCGTCGTCAACGCGGTCGCCGCGGGCCGCATCCTCAACCCGCGCACCGCGCGCTCCCAGGTGCTCGGGGCGACGGTGTGGGGCATTTCCATGGCGCTGCACGAGGAGAGCCAGCTGGACCACGTTCGCGGGCGCTTCATGAACCACAACCTCGCCGAGTATCACGTGCCCGTCTGCGCCGACATCAGCGACATCGACGTGGTGTTCGTGGACGAGCGGGACGATGTCGCCTCGCCCCTCGGCGTGAAGGGGCTGGGGGAGATCGGCATCGTCGCCTCCCCCGCGGCGGTCGTGAACGCGGTGTGGCACGCGACGGGCAAGCGGGTGCGGGAGTTCCCGATCACCGTGGACCGGCTGATGGCCGCCTGAACCGGCGATGCCCTCCCGCGAGGTTCGCGGGAGGGCATCGGGGGTCGGTCGGGCCCGGCGCGGGGCCGGGCCCTTCCGCGCTCACGGCTCGTTGCGGGGATCGGCGGCGGCGGGCGCCGCGGCCAGCGGGGTGCGGCCGGCCGGGGCGAGCGCCGTGGCGGAGGGGGCGTTCCACAGGAAGCCAGCGTCGAGGTTGTAGCCCGGGGTCGTCTCGGCGCGCGGGGCGAGGATCGTGTTCTCGCCGACCCAGGCGGGGGAGGAGAAGACCACGCCGCGGCCGGCGATCGGTCCACCGGTGAAGGACTGGCCGAAGGCCGGGGCGGCGAAGAGGGGAGCGGCGACGGCGAGGGCAGCGCGGAGGAGGGTGAGGCGGGTCATGGGGGTCATCCTTGCGGTGGGCTTCCGCGCGATCTGCGCGTCGGCCATGACCCCGAGATAGCTTGAAGAATGATCAGATACAAGAAACCGATCTTGTATCTTGTTTCACATATCCGTGATGCGGCATACCCCCGCGGCGACGCCCGCGAGGACGACCCGCACGATCGTCGCGAGGCGCGCCTCCGCGTCGCCTTCGGCCACCGTCGCCTCGACGAAACGGGCGTCGATGTAGGCGATGCACGCGTCCCGCAGGGCGCTTCCGGCGCGGGGGATGTCGGTGTCGGCCGGGAACTCGCCGAGGCGGACGCCGTCCTGCATGATGCCGCGGCCGATGGAGCCGATGGTGGAGATGCAGTGCGCCATGGAACCGCAGCCGCCGGCGATGAGGGTCGCGTAGACCTTGAACAGCTCCGGGTCGCTCGTGACCTTGCGGAGCTTGTTGCGGTGGAGGGCGATGAAGAAGGCCTCCAGCCGGTCCGTCGCCGGGTCCGGGCGCTCGGCGATGCCGCGCAGCTCCGTCAGCACGGCCTCCAGCCAGCGGTTGGTCACCGCCTGGAGCATGGCGCCCTTGCCGGGGAAGAAGCGGTAGAGGTTGGGGTGCGACATGCCCACCTCCTTCGCGATGTCCCCGACCGTCAGCTTCTCCGGACCGTAGCGGCGAAGCTGGCTCTCGGTCGCGTCGAGGATGCGGGCCTGGACGAGGGTGGCATCGGCGGCGGGGCGGGGCATGAGGGTGCGGGCTCCTGGATACAGGATATAGGAAAGGTGACCGATCCTGTCATCATTTCGTGAGATGTTTTCGAACGATTCGACGTAAATCCGGGAGGATGTGGTCTTGACGTCGTACGTTGGGCCCCAAGCCGCGGAAGCCTGGAAGCACCTCGCCCTCCCGCGGTCCTGAGGGACCGGGGAGGGCGCCGGAGGTCGCGCGACGGGCCCGCCGACCGGGCCCCGGGGTCACGGCTCGTTGCGCGGGCCGGTGAAGACGTCGGGCGCCGCCGCGAGCGGCGTGCGGCCGGCCGGCGCCGCGCTGAAGGCGGAGGGCGCGTTCCAGACGAAGCCGGGGTCGAGGTTGTAGACGGGAACCGTCTCGACGCGGGGTGCGCGGGCGGCGCCGTCATCCACCCAGGACCTGGAGCCCGACACGACGCCGGGGCCGTAGAGGGCCGGGCC
>CAXVWQ010000040.1:0-5161 GCA_964263755.1 Roseomonas sp.
GGCACCGCCGCCACCCCGGCCGCCGCGGCCACGCCCCGGCCGCCCGAGCGCGCATTGCAGGAGGGCCAGGCCGCGCTGGGGCGCCGCGACTTCACCGCGGCGGAGGCCGCGGCGCGGGAGGTGCTGGCAGCCCGCAACGCGCCGCGTGCCCAGGACGCGGGGCTGCTGCTGGGCGACGCCCTCCTCGGCAAGCGGGACTTCCAGCAGGCCGCGATCGTGTTCGACGAGGCCTACAAGCGGGCCCCCGGCTCCGGCCGTGCGCCGGAGGCCCTGCTGGGCATGGCGAACGCGTTCAACGCGCTGAACCTTCGCCGCGAGACGTGCGAGACGCTGGATCGGGTGCGGTCGGGGCCGCGGGCGTCGGCGTCGCTCACGGATCGGGCGAACGCGCTCCGGGGCCGGGCGGGCTGCCGCTAGCGGCCGTCGCCAGCTGACGCGAAGACCCGGAGATCCCCTTCGTGTCTCGCCCGGGAGGAATCGTCAATCCTTCAGCCCCGTGGACGCGATGCCCTGCACGAAGGAACGACGTAGCAGGACGAAGACCGTCACGCTCGGCACCAGCACGAGCGCCGACGCGGCGCTGAGGCGGCCGAGGTCCACGGTGAAGCCGGTCTGGAACAGCGCGAGGCCGACCTCCACCGTGTAGCTGTCCTGCGTCGTGGCGATGATCAGGGGCCACGTGAAGCTCGTCCAGGCCTGGAAGAACGCGAGCACGGCCAGGGCCCCGAGCGGCGCGCGCAGCAGCGGCAGCACGACCTGGAGCATGATACGCGTCTCGCCCGCGCCGTCGATCCGCGCCGCATCCAGCAACTCGTCGGGGACCGAGGCGAGGACGTTCTGGCGGATGAGGAAGATACCGAAGCTCATCACGAGGTAACCCAGGAGGAGGCCCGCCGTGGTGTTGAGGAGGCCGAGCGACTGCACCCGGAAGAACAGCGGGATCATGTAGACCTCGAACGGCACGATGGCGGTCGCGAGGAAGAGCGCGAAGAGCGCCGAGAGGGAGCGGAAGCGGAACTTGGCGAAGATGTAGCCGGACACGGCGCTCGTCGCGACGATCGCGATGCTCGACAGCACGGCGAAGACGAGGGAATTCCACAGCCAGCGCAGCACCGGCGTCTCGGCGAGGACGGCGCGCAGGTTGTCGAGCGTCGGCTCCCGCGGCAGCACGGTGGGCGGCCAGGACAGGAGTTCGGGCGCGGTCTTGAAGGCGTTGCCGACGAGGAACAGCAGGGGCAGCAGCATGAGCAGGCTCACCGCGGTCAGCACCGCGTCGATCCCCAGGTTGGTCACCCGGGCGCGGGTGCGCGGCGTCACGGGCGGCTCCGCAGCAGGCGGAACTGGATCAGGGTGAGGGCCAGCACGACGAGCAGCAGCACCACCGCCTCCGCCGCCGCGTAGCCGACCCGGTAGTTGCGGAACGAGTTCTCCAGCATGTCGGCGACGAGCACGCGCACGAGGCGGCCGGGGGCGCCCTGCGTGTCGGAGGCGAGGATGAAGGCCTGGGCGTACACGTTGAAACCGGCGACGAGCGTCACGACGGAGACGTAGAGGATGATCGGCCGCAGCATCGGCACGGTGACGTGGCGGAACATCTGGGGGCCGGTGGCGCCGTCGAGCATCGCCGCTTCGTAAAGGGATTGTGGCACGCCCTTCAGCCCGACCACGAAGATGAGCAGGGCATAGCCCAGCGCCTGCCAGGAGCAGAGCACGATGATGCAGATGACCGCGAGGACGGGATCGAACAGCCAGGATTGCGGCGCGATCCCTAACCAGCCGAGCGCCGCATTGAGTGGGCCGAGGCGGGCGTCGAAGATCCACTTCCAGGCCATGGCGGCGGGCACGAGCGAGACGACGTGCGGGAGGAAGATGGCGGTCTCATAGGCGCCGCCCAGCCGCGACTGGGCGCTCCCGCCGGTGCGGTAGTGGATGAGGGCCGCGAGCACGAGGCCGAGCGGGACCGTCAGCAGCAGCACGCCGCCGGCGATGGCGGCGGTGTTGACCAGCGCGTCGAGGAACTGCTGGTCGCTGACCAGCTCCGCGAAGTTGCCCAGCCCGATGAAGGGCCGGTTGCGCGACAGGAGGTTCCAGCGATGCAGGGAGAGCCAGAGGATCTCGCCGATCGGCACGATGCGGACGAAGGCGAAGATCGCGAGCGTCGGCAGCAGGGCCGCCGCCGCGAACAGCAGGAGTCCGCGTCGGCGGGATGACGCGCCGAAGCGCAAGGCTCAGGCCCGGCCCAGCAGCCCCTCGCGCGTCAGGATGGATTCGGTCTCGGTCGCGGCCTCGCGCAGCGCGGCGTCGATGCCGGCCGCGTTGCCCGCGAGTGAGGCGGTGCCGAAGGCGCGGACGAGACGGGCCGAGAGCCGGGTCAGGATCTCCTCGACGGGGCCGGTGGCGGGTTGCTCGAACATGGAGTGGGTCGGGGACAGGTTCACGAAGGGCCCCATCTGCGGCTTGCGCGAGGTGACGGGCGCGTAGTCCACGTCCCGGCGATTGGGCAGCCAGCCGATGTTGTCGAGCAGCCAGACGAGGTTCTCGGGCTCGTTCGCGGCCATGGCGTAGGCCCAGGCGGCCTCGGTGCGCGGGCTGCGGGCCGGCGTGTAGAAGAACACCGGGATGATCATCGTGCCGACCGGCAGCGGGGCGGTGGCGTAGCGCAGCCCCGGCGCCTTCGTGGCGATGTCGCCGATCACCCAGGATTCGCGGATGAACATGGCGGTCTGGCCGCGCTGGAAGGCTTCCGCATCGGCCGGGCTCTCGACGAGGCAGGTGCGCTTGACGTGCACCGCGTCGAGATACTGCGCGAGCGTGCGGCGGCCCGCCTCGTTGGCGAAGCCGGTGACCCACTTGCCCGGCTGCGACTGGCGCAGCACCGCGCCGCCGTGCTGGTGCAGGTTGATCCAGAACTTCTCGGCGATGCCGATACTGCCGCCCGAAAGGCGAAGGCTCCAGCCCGTGATGGTGGGCCGCCCGGAAGCGTCGCGCTGCGTCAGGCGTTCGGCGTAGGTGTCGAACTCCGCCATCGTGGCGGGCGGACGCGTCAGGCCCGCCGCCTCGAACATCGCGACGTTGTAGAACAGCTCGGCCTGACCGCGGAAGTTCGGCACGCCGTAAGTCGCGCCCTCGTAGCTGGCGGAGCGAGCGAAGAGCGGGTCGAACTTCGTCGCATCCCGCACGAAGGCCGCGACGGGGGCCGGTGCGCGCGCCAGCAGCCCGGCCTCCATGTAGCGGTAGGCGATGCCGCTCGCCATCTCCAGCACGTCGGCCGCGTTGCCCGCGGGCAGGGACAGGGCCAGCCGGCGCTCGTGCTCGCGCAGGGGGATCGCCTGCACCCGCACCGTGACGCGCCCGCCCATGCGTTCGCCGACGCGACGGTAGAACGGCTCCATCTCGGGGTAGCCGCTCCACACGGTCAACTCGGCGGCCTGGGCGACCGCGGGCGCGGCGAGCGCACCGCCCCATGCCGCGGTTCCGGCGAGCACGCCGCGTCGGCCGATGCCGGCTGCATCCTGGGTCATGCGTCACCACTCCGTTGTTGCGGGGACGGTGCATCCCGGCCGGTCGCCGCGTCAAGCGAGGTGCGGGTCATTGACGGACGCCGCGCAGCAGCACCGCCTCGATCCGCAGCGCGCCGTCGGTCAGGCGGAAGCGGATCAGGTCGGCCGGGGCGCCCCGCTCCAGCGTGCCGCGTCCACCGAGCAGGCGGCCGGGATTGCCCGTGGCGAGGCGCAGAGCGTCGGCCAGCGACAGGCCGGCGTCGCGCAGCACGGTCGCGACGCCCGCAGCGAGCGGCCGTGCGGCGCCGGCGAGGTAGGGGGTCCCGATCGTCCCGAGACGGCCGGAGGCCTCCAGCCGCACCCGGCCACCGATGGGCTGGTCGTAGTCGCCCGGCGGCATCCCGCCGAGCGCCGCGCTGTCCGAGACGAGCACGGCGCGGTCCAGGCCCTTGGCGCGCAGCATGGCCCGCAGCGTGGCGGGGGGCAGGTGGTGGCCGTCGGCGATGAAACTCGCCGCGAGGCGGTCATCCGCCAGTTGCGACCACAGGGCGTTGGGATGGCGCGGCAGCATCGCCGCAATGCCGTTGCCGAGGTGGGTGGACATCGTCGCGCCGGCGGACACCGCGGCCTCGATCTGCGCGGGCGAGGCGCCGGTGTGGCCCAGCGCGATGCGGACGCCGGAGGCCGCGAGGGCGTGGATCGCCGCCGGGGCGTTGGGCCAGTGGGGGGACAGCGTCAGGAGGCCGATGAGGCCGCCGCACGCGTCCTGCCAGCGGGTGAACTCCGCGAGATCTGGCGGGCGCACGTGTTCGACGGGGTGGGCGCCGCGCGGGCCGTCGTCTGGGGAGATCCATGGTCCTTCGACGTGGATGCCCGGCACCATCGCGGCGACGAGCGGGTCCCGCCTCGCCTCGGCGATGGCGCGCAGGCGTGCGGTCAGCGCGGCTTCCGAAGCGGTGATCAGGGTGGGCAGGAAGGTGGTGGTGCCCTCCCGCAGCAGCGCGCGGGCGAGGCGGGCGCAGACCGCCGGATCGGGTTCGGCGTTCAGGTCGTGGCCGGCGTAGCCGTTGACCTGGAGGTCGATCAGGCCGGGGGCGATCCACGCGTCGTCGCCCCGCTCCTCACCGCCGGGCGCGGCGGGCAGGACGGCGAGGATGCGGCCGTCCGCGACACGGATGGCGATCGGATCGCCGGTCGCGGGGTCACGGCCTGTCAGGACCGTCGGCGCGGGCCCGCCAGGACTCACGGGGGCGGACGCCGTCTCACGGCCCGACCCGGACCACGGTGCGGGAGGCGGAGGAAGCGAGCACGGCGTCGATCAGCCGATGCACCCCCAGCGCCCCGTGTCCCGGTGCGACCGGCTCACGGCCCCCGTCCAGCGCGTCGAGGAAGTCGAGGAGGATCGCGCGATGGTGCTCGTGCGAGTAGCCCATCGGGTCTGCGCCGCCGCCATGCGCCGCGTCGGAGCCGACGCGCTCCTCCGTCCCGTCCTCCCGGAACAGCGCGAGCGTCTCGCCGTCCAGCCGCGCCGTCGCACGCTCGAAGACGAGGTCGAGGCGTTCCGCGAAGCCGGGACGCTGCGCCGTGGTGGCGTGGAGCGAGCCGATGGCCCCGCTCGCGAAGCGCAGCGCGGCGGCGGCGACGTCCTCCGTCTCCATGCG
>CAXVWQ010000041.1:0-4438 GCA_964263755.1 Roseomonas sp.
GCAAGCGCGCGTAGTGACCCACCTCCCCACGGGGGCATTTACGGAAGGGGGTCCAGGGGCCCCCGCGAAGCAGTGCTTCGCGCCTGGCGGATGGAGGTCTGGAGGAAGGCAGAGCCTTCCTCCAGGGCCACGAGCGCACCCCCGGGACGGTCGGGCTGGCCTACCCGAACAGGTGGCCCAGCAGCCGCGCCGCCGTGGCGCCCGGGGCTTCGAGTTTGGCGAGGTGGCCGATGCCGGGCTGCACCTCCATCGTGGCGCCGGGGATGGCGTCGGCGATGGCGCGGCCGACCTCCGCCGGGTTCACCCGGTCCTCGGCGCCGACGAGGACGAGGGTGGGGGCGGCGACGCGGGGGGCGTGGTCGAGGGTGTCGGTCGCGTCGCTCGCGCAGGCGGAGCGCAGCAGGCCGCGGGCGTGAGTGGCGCAGAGGGCGTCGCGCACCCACTCCCCCACCACGTCGGGCGTGCCGGGGGCGACGAGGTTGCGCCAGCGCATCCGGGCGAGGTCCATGCCGCCGCGCGCCACGCTCTCCCGCCGCATCGCCAGCATCCGCCGGCGCTCCACCTCGCCCTTCCAGCGCTGCCCCCGGGAGGCGCCGAGGAGGACCATGCGGCCGACCCGGTCCGGGTGCGACGCGGCCATCACCACGGCGACCATCGTGCCGAAGGAGGAGCCGACGAGGTGGGCGCGAGGGACGCCGAGGGCGTCGAGGAGGGCGAGGGCGACGCGGGCGTAGTCCTCCGCGGCGGGGGTCTCGGCGGCGAAATTGGCGGAGAGCCAGTAGCCCGGGGCGTTCCAGGCGATGACGCGGGCGCGGGCGGCGAGGGCCGGCAACAGGAAGCGCCAGGCCGTCGAGTTGGAGCCGATGCCGTGGAGGAGGAGGACCGTCTCCGGTCCCTCCCCCGCCTCCATGTAGGAGAGGCGGCCGTGTTCCAGGCCGAGGGAGGCCGCGTCGAGTTCGACGAAGCGCGTCTCGGGCAGGGGTTTCGCGATCGTGCCGTCGGGGTGCCGCGTCACGGGTGCCTCCTCATGGCAAGGGGCGATGCTACGGGGCGGGGCGGGGTGGCGGGAAGGGGCGTCCCCGGACACGACCTACAGCCGCATCTTGTAGCCGAGGTGCGTCGCGGCGAAGCCGAGGCGGTCGTAGAAGCGGTGGGCGTCGGCGCGCGTCCGGTCCGTGGTGAGCTGCACGAGGATGCAGCCGCGGGCGCGGCATTCGGCGACGGCCCAGGCCATCAGGCGGGCGCCGATCCCGGCGCCCCGGCGGGCGGCGGCGACGCGGACGGATTCGACCTGACCGCGCCGGCCGCCGCGGTGGGACAGGCCGGCAAGGATGGTCAGCTGCAGGGTGCCGACGACGGCGCCGCCCTCCTCCGCCACCGCGAGGGTCGTGTGGGGGTCGGCGGCGATGGCGTCGAAGGCGGCGCGGTAGCGGGGATCGAGGGGGAGGGACGCGTCCTCCCGCGCGGCGCCGAGGGGGTCGTCGGCGAGAAGGGCGACGAGGGCGGGGAGGTCGTCCGCGGTGGCGCGGCGGATGGTGATGCCCGTGCCGGTCACGTCACCCGTCGGCCCGGTGGCCCCGGGCGGACCGGTCAGGTCGCGTCGTCCTTCCCGGGGTCGCGGGCGCGCATCTCCGCCAGTTCGTGACGCAGGGCCGCGATTTCCTCGCGCATGGCGTCGAGTTCGTCCGGGCGGTCGGACGCTTTCTCGGGGGCCTTGTCCGTCGCGGCCTCCGTCCCGGTGCGGCTGGGAAAGGGGGAGAAGAGGGAGATCGCGCGCTCCAGCATCGCGAGGTTCTGCTTGCCCATCTCCTCGAAGGCGGTGAGGCCGCCGCCGAAGGGGACCATGGCGCCGCCCATCCCGGCCCCCAGGCCGGCGCCGAGGGCGGTCTGCATGGAACGCCGCATCCCCTCCTGCTGGCGGGCGAAGTGGCCCATCGTCGCCTCCAGGTAGCGGGGGACGACGGATTGGAGGGAATCGCCGTAGAGGCCGATCAACTGCCGCAAGAAGGGGATGGGGAGGAGGTTGGTGCCCTTCGACTCCTCCTCCACGATGATCTGGGTGAGGACGGAGCGGGTGATGTCCTCCCCCGTCTTGGCGTCGGAGACGGCGAAGTCCCGGCCGAGGCGGACCATGGCGGCGAGGTCCTCCAGGGTGACGTAGGAGGAGGTCTCGGTGTTGTAGAGCCGGCGGTTGGCATACTTCTTCACCGTGACGGGACCGGATTCGACACGTTTCCCCGCCGGACGCTGATCGGGGCGCTGGTCCGTCCGGGGATCGGTGGTGGGAGGGGCATCGGCCATGCGAGGTGTCTCCCGAGGGGTGGAGGGCGGGCGGTCGTCCCGGGCCTGGGACGGCGCGTCGGGACGATGCTAGACCCGCCATGCCGCACTGCGGAAGCGTGCGTCACCGGGCGCCCGCGCCCGGGGCCGGGCGGCGCGGCCGGCGAGGGGGCCGGGGGGGCGCCCAGGGGGTCGCCCAGGGGGGCGCCCAGGGGGTTGCATGAACGGCGAGGATGCGGACGAGGCGACCCGGATGGCGCGGCTGGCCGCGGACTGGGTGGCGCTGTGGCAATCGGAGGTCGCGGGGGTGGTGGCCGACCCCGAGTGGGCGGCGGCGGGCGCGGCATGGTCGCGGGCGATGGCGGATGGGTGGCGGGCGATGGCGGCCCGCGGCGGTCACGCACCGGGGGACGGATGGGCTCCCCTTGGCGTCCCGCCCGCGACGCCGGGCGCCGGCGGCCCCAGGCCCGGGGCCGCCGGTCCGCCGCCGGCGTGGCCCTTCCCCACCGGCGCGCCCTGGCCCGTCCCGTATCCGTCACCCGGCGCCACCGGGCCGGCCGATCCGCCCGCCCCTCCCCCGCCGGGGGCCGCGCCTGATGCTCCCCTCGCCCCGCCGGGGCCCGCGGCCCCTGCCGATGCACCTCCTCCTCGCGGGCTGGCGGGCGACGGCGGCGCTCTCGGCGATCCCGGCGCGGGGAGCCGGTCCGACCTCCTCCACCGGATCGAGGGGCTGGAGCGCGACCTGGCCGGGCTTCGCGCCGCGCTCGGCGGCGGGGCGGCGGGAGGCGGGACGGATCCTGGAGGCGGCGGGGGCGACGGCCCCGGGCCGGGCGGCGATGGCAGCCCCGGGGCACGCACCGGGCGACGCGGCGGGCCGCGGCGGGCCTGAGGCGGGAGCCGAGCGCCTCCGCGCCGCGGTGTGGCGGCACCTGCTGGCGGAGGATTCGGCGCTGCTGCGCGGCATCCTCGCTTATCGCGACCACCCCTATGCCCGCGACCTGCCGGACCCGCCGGCGCGATGGGCGGAGGGTTCCGCGCGGCTGCTCGACTTCGGGGGGCCGGGAGGCGGCCCCGGGGGTGGCGACGGCCCGGCGATGCTGCTCGTCCCCTCCCTCGTCAACCGCGCGACGGTGCTGGACCTCATGCCCGGGCGGTCCATGGCGCGCTGGCTCGCGGCGAACGGGGTGCGGACCCTCATGCTGGACTGGGGGTGGCCGGGGGCCGAGGAGCGGGGCTTCACCCTGACCGACGTCATCGCCGGGCGGCTGGAACGGGCAATGGCCGCGGCGGCGGGGATCGCGGGCGGGCCGGTCGTGCTCGTCGGCTACTGCATGGGCGGGCTGCTGGCGCTCGCCGCGGCGCTGCGGCGGCCCGACCTCGTGCGCGGGCTGGCGCTGCTCGCCACCCCCTGGGACTTCCACGCCGGGCCGGAGGAGGACCGGCAGCGCGCCCGCGCCGCCGCCACCGCCCTGCCCTCCCTCGAACCCCTGATGGCGCTGACCGGCGCGATCCCGGTGGACGCGCTGAACGCCGCCTTCGCGATGCTCGACCCCTTCGGCATCGCGCGGAAGTTCCGCGCCTTCGGGCGGCTGGACCCCGCCTCCGGCAAGGCCGCGCATTTCGTGGCGCTGGAGGACTGGCTGAACGACGGCGTGCCGCTCGCCGCCCCCATCGCCCGCGAATGCCTCGGCGGCTGGTATGGCGACAACACGCCGGCCCGCGGGGCATGGCGCGTGGCGGGGATGCCGGTGCACCCGGCGGCGTGGCGCGGCCCCACCCTCGTCGCCATCCCCCGCGGCGACCGGATCGTGCCGCCGGAGAGCGCCCGGGCCCTGGCGGAGGCGCTGCCGGCGGGCGCGACGACGGTGCTGGACGTGCCGGCCGGGCACATCGGGATGGCGGCGGGGACGGGGGCGGAGGCGGCGCTGTGGCGGCCGCTGCGGGATTGGGCGGTGGCGCTTGGGGCCCTGGAGGAAGGCGCTGCCTTCCTCCAGACCTCCATCCGCCAGGAGCCAGGGGCCCCTGGACCCCCTTCGTAAACCGTCCCCGTTCGGAGGTTGGTCTCCGCACGCGCTTGCGCCGTGCGGAGACCAACCTCCGAACGGGGACATCGCTTTTACCGAACGCGGGTCCAGGGCCCGCTGGGTCCTGGTGGGTG
>CAXVWQ010000042.1:0-8536 GCA_964263755.1 Roseomonas sp.
TTCGCCCTGATGGCGGAGCACGACCTGCCGATCTGGCTGCACCCCACGCGCAACCTGAACATGCCGGACTACGTCACGGAGACGAGGAGCCGCTTCGAGCTGTGGTGGTGCTACGGCTGGCCCTACGAGACGTCGGTCGCCATCACCCGCCTCATCCTCGGCGGGCTGCTGGACCGGTATCCCGCGCTGAAGATCATCACCCACCACGGCGGCGGGATGATCCCGTTCTTCGACGGCCGGGTCGGCCCCGGCCTCGACGTGCTCGGCAGCCGCACGCAGGACGAGGACCTGACGGGCATCCTGCCCGCCCTCCAGCGCCCGCACCTCGACTACTTCCGCGATATTTACGCCGACACCGCGATGTTCGGCAGCGGCACCGCGTTTTCCACGATCCTCGCCTTCTACGGCGCCCGGAAGGTCGTCTTCGCCACCGACGCGCCGCTGGGCCCGATCAACCCGACCCTCCGCGCCCTCGACGCGGTGGACCTGACACCGGCCGACCGGCACGCCATCTACCGCGGCAACGCCGAACGCCTGCTGCGCCTCGACGCGCGCCCCTGAGAGAGGAGGAACCCCCATGACCGCCAACGCCGGCCACGTCGCCGCCACCCGCAAGCCGGGCGTCCTCGGCATCCACTCCGTCGGCGAGTTCGTGCTGACGGTGCCGGAGCTCGCGAAGGCCGAGGAGTTCTACGGCGCCTTCGGCCTCACCACCCGCGCCGACGGCGACCAGCTGGCCCTGCATACCCAGGGGGACGACTACCGCTGGGGCCGCGTCGTGCCCGGTGCCAGGAAGGCGATGCACCACGTCAGCTTCCACTGCTTCGAGGAGGACCTCCCCCGCTTCAAGAAGCACCTGGAGGCCCAGGGCGTGGCCCTGATGGACGCCCCCCCGGGCTTCGAGAGCAACGGCATCTGGTTCCGCGACATGGACGGCATGGCGATGGAGATCCGCGTCGGCCCGAAGACCCAGCCCGACGAGAAGCCGCCGGTGGAGGTTACGGTCGGCTCGCCCGGCCGGCGCAACGCCCCCTACCGTTCGCTCGCCACCCGCGCGATGCCCCGCCGCCTGTCGCACATCCTGCGCTTCACCCCCGACATCCCCGCGGCGATCGACTTCTACTCCCGCGTCCTCGGCCTGCGCCTGTCCGACCGTTCCGGTGACGTGATCGCCTTCATGCACGGCGTCCACGGCTCCGACCATCACCTCATGGCCTTCGCCAAGTCTTCGGCCCCCGGCCTGCACCACCTGTCCTGGGACGTGCCGTCCATCGAGGCGATCGGCCTCGGCGCCATGGCGATGGCCGACAAGGGCTATTCCAAGGGCTGGGGGTTCGGCCGCCACGTCCTCGGCTCCAACTACTTCCACTACGTCCGCGACCCCTGGGGCTCCTACTGCGAGTTCTCCTGCGACCTCGACTACGTCCCCGTCTCGATGGATTGGGAGGGGCTGGACCACAAGCCGGAGGACGGCTTCTACCTGTGGGGCGCCGACGTCCCGTCCGACTTCGTGGCGAACCACGAGGCGGAGACGGCGTGATGCGCGTCCCGCGCCGCGTCGCCTTCGCGGCGCCCCTCGCGCTGCTGCCGTTCGCCGCCCACGCCCAGGCGTGGCCCACCGGCCCCGTCCGCTTCCTCGTGGGCGCCGGCCCCGGCGGGACGACGGACATCGTCGCCCGCGTCCTCGCCCCCGCCATCGCCGAGGGCCTCGGCGTCCCCGTCCCCGTGGAGAACCGCGGCGGCGCCGGCAGCACGCTGGCGGCCCAGGCCGTCGTCACCGGCCGTCCTGACGGCGGCCAGATGATCCTGCTGAACAATGGCCACGCCGTCTCCGCCGCGATGCTGCGCCGCCCGACCTTCGACGCGGTGGCCGACTTCGCGCCGGTGGCCATCGTCGCCCTCGGCCCGCTCATTCTCCTGACCAACCCGACCGGGCCACACCAGACCCTGCGGTCCTTCCTCGACACCGCCCGCGCCCGGCCGGAGGCGCTGAACGTCGCCACCGTCGGCGTCGGCTCCACCCAGCACTTCACGCTGGCGGCGCTGGAGTCCGCGGCGGGCGCCCGCGTCACCCACGTCCCCTACCGCACCACCCCCGCCGCCCTCGTGGCGCTGCGGAACCAGGAAGTGGACGCGGTGATGGAGACCGCGTCCGCCGTCCTCGGCGAGGTCCGCGCCGGCGCCGCCCGCGCCGTGGCCGTCGGCGGCGCCACCCGCTCGGAACTCTTCCCCGACGTGCCGACGGTGGCGGAATCCGGTCTCCCCGGCTTCGACCTGTCCACGTGGTACATGATCGCCTTCGCCGGGCCCACGCCGCCCGCGATCGTGGAGCGCACCCGCGCCGCCACCGTCGCCGCCCTGGCCCGCCCGGACGTCCGCGACCGCTTCCTCGGCCTCGGACTGGTCACCGGCACCGGCGGTCCCGACGAGGCGCGCGAAACCCTCCGCGCGGGCGTCGCCCGCATGGCCCAGATCCGCCGCGACGCGAACATCCCGCAGGGCGAGTGATGAACGACCTGACCGCCATCCGCGACCTGATGGAGGACTGGGCCATCCGCCGCGACACCGGCGACTGGGTCCGCCTCCGCGCCTGCTGGCACGATGACGGCCGCATGGTCGCCACCTGGTTCGAGGGCACCGCCGACGAGTTCGTCGCCGTGTGCCGCAAGGGCTGGGACCGCGGCGTCCTCGCCCAGCACGTCCTCGGCGCCACCACCGCCGACGTGGCCGGCGACCGCGCGATCTCCCAGACCCGCATGACGATCCACCAGCGCGCCTCCGTCCACGGCGTGGAGGTGGACGCCGCCTGCATCGGCCGCTTCGTGGACTTCCTCGAACGCCGGGACGGCCGCTGGGGCATCGTCCTCCGCAACCCCGTCTACGAGAAGGACCGCCTGGACCCCGTGGACCCCGCCGCCACGCTCCGCCTGGACCCGTCCGTGCTGTCCCGCTTCCCGACCGGCTACCGCCACCTCGCCTACCTCCAGACGGAGGACGGCATGACCGTCCGCACCGATCTCCCCGGCCTCCGCGGCCCCGAGGCCGACGCCCTGAAGGCCCGCGCCGCCGCCTGGCTCACCGGAAGCCCCGCCCCATGACGCACGACACCGACGTTCTCGTCGTCGGCGGCGGCCCCGTCGGCCTCTCGCTCGCCCTCGAACTCGGCCGCCGCGGCGTCCGGGCGGTGCTGGTGGAGCAGAACCCCCGCGCCTCCTACTCCCCCCGTGCCAAGACGACGAACGTCCGCTCCATGGAGCACATGCGCCGCTGGGGCCTCGCGGGGAAGGTGAGGGACGCCTCCCCCCTCCCGCCCGACTACCCCTCCGACATCGTCTTCACCACGCGCCTCTTCGGCCACCACGTCACGACGATCCGCAACGCCTTCGACACCGCGCGCACCCCGCGAAACGACCTCTACGCCGAATCCGCGCAGTGGATTCCCCAGTACAAGATCGAGGCCGTCCTCCGCGACGCCGTCACCGCCGAGCCGACCGTGACGCTCCGCCCCGGCACCCGCCTCGACGCGCTGGCGATCGACGGCGATGGCGTCACCGCCACCATCACCGACGTGACGACGGAGGCCACGACCACCCTCCGCGCCGCCTACGTCGTCGGCGCCGACGGATCGCGCTCGAAAACCCGCTCCCTCATCGGCGCGAAGATGGAGGGCGCCTACGCCTTCGCCCGCAACTACAACCTCGTCATCCGCTCCCCGATGCTCCGCGACGCCCTGAAGGGCGAGCGCTCCGTCATGTACTGGCTCGTCAACGGCACCGACGGCGGCATGTGCGGCCCGATGGACGAGGGCGACACCTGGTACTTCATGTTCCCCGTCCCCAACGGCTCGCCCGACCCCACGGAGGCCGATTTCCGCGCCCGCATGACCGCCGCCTTCGGCCGCGACGTGGAACCCGAGATCCTCGCCGTGGACCCCTGGGCCGCCCACTCCCTCATCGCCGACCGCTACTCGAAGGACGGCCGCGTCTTCCTCGCGGGCGACGCGTGTCACCTCCACCCGCCCTTCGGCGGCTTCGGCATGAACCTCGGTATCGCCGACGGCGTGGACCTCGGCTGGAAGATCGCCGCCACCCTGCAGGGCTGGGGCGGACCGGACCTCCTCGCCTCCTACGAGACCGAACGCCGCCCCGTGCACCGCCGCGTCATCGACGAGGCCGTGGCGAACTTCTCGCTCCTCGCCCCCGACCTCGCGAAGGGCGACCTGGAGGCCCCCGGCCCCGCCGGCGACGCCGCCCGCGCCGAGGTCGCGACCTCCATCCGCGCGAGCAAGACCCGCGAGTTCTACACCCTCGGCGTCGTCCTCGGCTCCCACTACTCCGGCTCCCCCATCACGATCCCCGACGGCACCGCGCCGCCGCCGACCGACGTGACGAACTACCAGCCCTCCGCCCACCCCGGCTGCCTCGCCCCCCACGCGTGGCTCGCCGACGGCCGCTCCCTCTACGACGTGTTCGGGCAGGGTTTCACGCTGCTGGCCACGAATGGCGCGGACCCCGCGCCTTTCGCGGATGCCGCCCGCGCCCGCGGCATCCCCCTAACCATCGCCGCCCCGCACGACGGCCGCCTGCCGTCGCTCTACGGCGCCGCCTACGCCCTCATCCGCCCGGACCAGTACGTCGCGTGGCGCGGGGATGACGCGACGGACGCCGCCGCCATCCTCGACACCGCCCGCGGTGCGCCCCCCGCCGCCTGACGACGCGCCCGCGACGACGACCAAACAAGAACGAACACCGGAGGAATCCCCATGACGCTCACCCGCCGCGCGGCGCTCACCACGCTCGCGCTCCCCGCCCTCGCCCCGAACCTCGCGCGCTCGCAGGCCGCCTTCCCCGCCCGCCCCGTGCGCGTCCTCGTCGGCGTGCCGCCCGGCGGCGCCCCGGACGTCGCCATGCGCCTCATGGGCGAACGCCTCTCCGCGATCTGGAACCAGCCCGTCGTCATCGACAACCGCCCCGCCGCCAACGGCAACCTCGCGGCCCAGGCGCTCGCGGCGGCGGAAGGGGACGGCCACACCCTTCTCTTCGCCCAGGCCTCCATCCTCGTGCTGAACGAGGCGCTGATGCGGAGCGCGGGCTTCGACGCGGAACGGCAGTTCGTCCCGATCTCCTACGTCATGTCCACGCCCTTCCTCATCGCCGCCCGCCCGAACCACCCGGCGAACACCCTCGCGGACCTGCTGCGCCTCGCCGCCGCCCGCCCCGGCGCCGTCACCTTCGCCACCTCCTCCGGCGCCAACCTCCCGCGCTTCTGCGGCGAACTCGTCAACCGCGCCGCGCGCGTGGAGATGCAGAACGTCCCCTACTCCTCCATCGCCGGCGCCGTGGCCGACACCATCGCCGGCCGCACCGACGTGATGATCGACGGCACGCCGGTGATGACCCCGCAGGTCCGCACCGGCGCCATGAAAGCCATCGCCGTCACCTCCGAACGCCGCTTCCCCGCGCTGCCCGACATTCCCACCGTCTCCGAGGTCTTCCCCGGCTTCAACTCCGTCGGCTGGTTCTGCCTCTGCGGCCCCCGCTCCACCCCCACCCCGCTCGTCGAGCGCATCTCCCGCGACATGGCGACCGTCGCGAACGCCCCGGAGATCAAGGACCGCCTCCTCCGCGACTTCGGCACGGAGGTCGTCGCCTCCTCCCCCGCCGACGCCGACGCCTTCTTCCGCCGCGAGCGCGCGACCTACCGCGCCCTCGCCGCGGACCTCCGCGTCTCCTTGGACTGACGCGCCGCGTGTCGGGGCGGTATCCTCGGCCGCGACACGCCGAGGCCCGCCCCGATGACCACCCGCATCGTCCCGCCCGAACCTCGCCACCGCGGCGACTGGGACGCCCTCTACGCCGGCTACGCCGAATTCTACCGCGTGACCCAGACCCCGGAGATGCGTGACCGCGTCTGGTCCTGGATCCACGACCCCGCGCACGAGACCGCCGCCTTCGTGGCCGAGGACGAAACCGGCCGCGCCGTCGGCCTCGCGCACTACCGCCCCTACGCCCGCCCCCTGTCGGCGACGGTCGGCGGCTACCTGGACGACCTCTTCGTCGCCCCCCACATGCGCGGTGCGCGCGTCGCCGACGCGCTGATCGCCGCCGTGGCCAGGGAAGGCCACCGCAGGGGCTGGAGCGGAATCCGTTGGATCACGGCCGAGGACAACACCCGCGCCAGGACGACCTACGACCGCCTCGCGACGCTCACGTCTTGGAAGACCTACGACATCCCGCTGTAGCGCGCCGCGCCGTCCTCACCGCGCCCGCGCTCCTCGCGGGGTGCACCGCCGCCGCGCAGACCGGGGCCGACCGCATCGCCACGACCGCCCCCACGGAGACGCGCGCCGTCTGGCGCGACGCCCGCCGCGCCCGCGACATCCCCGTCCTCCTCCGCGGCCCCGCCACGCCCGGTCGCCACCCCGCCGTGATCGTCTCCCACGGCCTCGGCGGCTCACGCGAAGGCCTCGCCTACCTCGGCCGCGCCCTGGCGAACGCCGGCTACCTCGCGATCCACCTGCAGCACGTCGGCACCGACGAGAGCCTCTGGCGCGACGGCGGCCCCGGCCTCGCCGCGGGGGCGCTGAGCGTCCAGGGCGCGCTCGACCGCCTCCTCGACTGCAAGCACGCGCTCGACAACCTGCCGGCGAACGCCGACCCCGCCCGCCTCGCCATCGCCGGCCATTCCTTCGGCGCCTGGACCGTCCAGCACATGCTCGGCGAGCGCCTCCCCGGCGGCGACCGCGGCCTGGGCCTGCCGGACCCCCGCCTGAAGGCCGGTGTGGCCCTCTCCCCCATCCCCGCCCAGGGCCTGCCGCCCCGCCTCGCCTATGGCGGCATCGCCGCCCCCCTGTTGCATGTCACGGGCACGGGGGACGGCGGCTTCATCGAGGGCGTGCAGCCCCGCGACCGCCGCGCCCCCTTCGAATCTGGCACCCATCCCGGCGCCCTGGCGGTGCTGGACGGCGCCGTCCACGCCTCCTTCGCCGACGAGGCCGCCGCCGGCCCCCGCTACAGCGACACCACCTTCCACGCCCGCACCGCCGCCCTCTCCGTCACCTTCCTCGACGCCGTCCTGCGGCGCGACGTCGCGGCGCTCGCCACGCTGCGATCCGCCGCCACGACCATCCTCGGCCCGCGCGACGAGTTCGTGGCCCGCGGCCTCGCCTGACCAGCCTGGGCCTGACCCGCTGGACGCGGGCGAGGGCAGGGGGCACCGTCCCCGCCCGGCGCCCCGGCGCGCACCGAGGAATGAACCCCCATGCCCGTCGCCCGCCGCCCCCGGCTCGCCGCCGCGGCCCTCCTCACCCTTCCGGCGCGCGCCGCCGAGCCGCTGGACATCCTCACCTCCGACGTCCGTCCCCTCTCCATCCCCCCTCCTTCGACGAAGGGCCCCGCCATGGGGGAGGCCCGCCGCGGCATCGTCCTCGACATCGTCGCCGCGGCCGTGCGGGCCATCGGCCGCCAACCGCGCTTCACCTTCGTCTCCTTCGGTGAATCCTTCGACCGCGCGCGCGACGTCCCCGGCACCCTCGTCGCCCCCCTCGGCCGCGTTCCGGCCCGCGAAACGCTCTTCACCTGGGTCGGGAAGGTCGTGGACGTGCCGCAGACGCTCGGCACCCTCGCGGAGCGTCCGGTGGCCGACCTCGCCGCTGCCCGGGCCATGACCCGCGTCGGCGTCGTCCGCGGCGGCTTCCAGGAGACCTTCCTCCGCGACAACGGCCTGATGAACCTCGTCGTGCTCGAGACGGCCCGCGACCTCGCACAGGCCCTCGCCGAGGGCCGCGTGGACGCCTGGTACGGCAACGCCACGGAGGTCGCCCTCAACTTCGAGGCGATGGGCCGCCCCGGCGCCGTCCGCATCGGTCCCGCCCTCCAGGTCGCCCCCGCCTGGCTCGGCGCCCACCTCGACCCGCGCGACGCCCCCGTCGCCGAACTCCGCGCTGCCATCGCGCGACTGGAGGCCGACGGCACGGCCGGGCGCACCTACCGCGCCTACGTCCCGGCCTGACGTGCGGGCGACGACGCGCGAACGCCTCGCCGCCCCCACGACACGGCACCGCCCGAACGTGCCGACCCGCCCCGACTTCTCCCTCGAAGCCGCCGTGCCCGGCCTCGTCGCCGGCGTGGACGAGGCGGGCCGCGGCCCGCTCGCCGGCCCCGTCCTCGCCGCCGCTGTCATCTTCCCGCGCGCCCCGCACGCCGCCCTCGCCGCGCTCCTCGACGACAGCAAGCGCCTCGACGCCGCCGCCCGCGACGCCGCCTGCGACGCCCTCCTCGTCGCCGCCGCGCGCGGCGAGGCGCACCTCGCGATCGCCGCCGCCTCGGCGCGGGAGATCGGCGCGCTGAACATCCTCGGCGCCACGCACCTCGCCATGCGCCGCGCCGTTGCGCGCCTCCGCGTCACCCCGATCCTCGTCCTCGTGGACGGCAACCAGCCCCCACGCCTCGACCACGAGACCCGCTGCGTCATCCGGGGCGACGCGCTCTCCCTCTCCATCGCCGCCGCCTCCATCCTCGCGAAGGTCACGCGGGAC
>CAXVWQ010000043.1:0-12857 GCA_964263755.1 Roseomonas sp.
GGGCCGGGGCGCCGAGGGCGGAGAGGAGGCCGTCCGGCCCCTGCCCGACGAGGGCGGCGGCGGAGGCCGGGGCCGGTCCGCCCCGCCGGGCCGGCGCGTCCGGCACGGCGCGTGGCGGTCCATCAGCGAGAGGAGCCGCCCGGGCGGCCGTTCGGGGCGCCGCGCGCGCCCCGGCCGCCCCCGACGGGGCGCCGATGCCGGCGATGGAGGCGCGGTGCCCCTCCATCACCTGCGCCAGCACGTCGGCGGCCTCCTGGCGGGAGGCGGAGGGACCGCAGGCCGCGAGGATGCCGAGGACCGCGACGGTCGCCGCCATGCGCGCCCGGGGCGCCCGCGCGCCCGCCCTTGATGCGGGACGAGGCGGAGGATCGAGAAGGGTCATGCCTGCCGGATGGGGCCTGCCGGATGGGGCCGGAGCCCCGAGAAGCGTGGTGCGCGGGCCGGGGACGTTCCCCGGCCCGGCCGGATCGATCAGTCCCGTTCGGGCGCCTGGTAGGCCGGGGCCGGGGCGCCCGGCGGGCCGCCGTTGTTGCCCTCGGTCAGCATCTCCATCCGGCCGGACAGCTGGCCGCCATCCTCCACCGACAGGCGCCGCGTGCGGGCCACGCCGAGCACCCGGCCGGTGGCACGGATGACGAGCGAGCCGCGGGCGGTCAGCGTGCCGTCGAACACGCCGGCGATCTCGGCGTCGTCCACCTGGACCTCGCCCTTGAAGACGCCGGAATGGGTGATCTGGAGTTCCTGGGCCTGGATCATCTGGCTCTCGACCGTGCCCTCGACGACGAGGCGCTCGGCGTCGGCCACGGTGCCCTGGAGGGAGATGCCCTTGCCGACGACGAGGGTGCGGCGGTCCGACTGCGGCGCGCGGCCGGGGCGGCCGGGCATCCCGCCGGGGGCCATGCCCATCTGCGCGCCCCCCATCTGTGCTCCGCCCATCTGAGCGCCGCCCATCTGCGCACCGCCCATCTGCGCACCGGCAGGGGCGCCCGGGGCCATGCCCGGCTGGGCACCCATCGGGGCGGTCGGCTTCGGCGGCATGCTCATGAAGGAGTCCTTGGGGGCTTGGCCGGGGGCCGGGCGATAGGCCGGCATCGCCAGGTCCGGGTCGCGGGAGACGGGGACGGCGGCGGTTTCGGGCTCGGTGCCGCCCTCGGCGGGGCGGCGACGGAAGACGGACATGGGCACTCCCCCAGGGTTTCGGGCGCGTGGCCGGACGCGGGGTCCGGTGCGAGGTCGGGCGCGCGGCCGGGCGCGGAGGGTGCCATCGGGCGGTCGCGGCGCGTGCCGCCGGGCTATCACGGCCGGGAGAGGGGACACAACCGCCGCCGGCGCCGCCGGCGCCGCGGGCGTGCGGATAGCGGGGATATCCCGGCCGGACGGCGCGTCCCGCCGCCCGGGGCCTCGGTTCCCCTCCCGCCCGTTCGCGGCTATGCCCGCGCCGCGCCAGATGGCGGGCCCGGGCCCGCGCGGCGCGCCCACGGCCGCGTCCGGCCGGGGCGAACGGGCCGGGACGAGGGCTAGGGTCACATGGCGGCAACGGACGGCGCGGCGCTCGACGTGCTCGGCATCGGCAACGCGATCGTGGACGTGCTGGCGGAGGTGGACGAGGCGCTCGTCGCCCGCCTCGGCATGGCCAAGGGCACGATGGCGCTGGTGGACCGCCTGCGGTCGGCCGAGATCCTCGAAGCCCTCCCCGCGGCCACGGTGCGCTCCGGCGGCGGCTCGGCCGCCAACACCTGCGTCGCCGCCGCCATGCTCGGCGCCCGCGTCGGCTTCCTCGGCCGCGTCGCGGACGACGCGCTCGGGCGCGACTTCGCCGCCGACCTCGCCGCCGCCGGCGTGCGCTTCCCGACGCCGCTGGACGACGCGGGCGAGCCCACCGCCACCTCCGTCATCCTCGTCACGCCCGACGGGCAGCGGACGATGAACACCTACCTCGGCGCCTGCGTCGGCTTCGGCCCGGCGGACGTGGACGAGGCGGAGGTGGCGTCGGCCGCCGTGACCTACCTGGAGGGCTACCTGTTCGACCCCCCGGCAGCGCAGGATGCCTTCCGCAAGGCCGCCGCCGCGGCCCGCGCCGCGGGACGGCAGGTCGCGCTGACGCTCTCCGACCCCTTCTGCGTCGGCCGCCACCGCGACGCCTTCCTCGCCTTCCTCCCCTCCTGCGACATCGTCTTCGCGAACGAGGCGGAGGCGACGGCGCTGTTCGGGATGACCGACGTGGCGGAGGCCGCCCGCGCCCTCGGCGCCGCCGTCCCGCTGGCGGTGGTGACGCGGAGCGAGAAGGGCTCCCTCATCGTCTCCCGCGACGGCACCGCGGAGGTCGCGGCGGAGCCGACGACGGTGGTGGACACCACCGGCGCGGGCGACGCCTACGCCGCGGGCTTCCTCGCCGCCCATGTCCGCGGCCTGCCGCTGGCGGAGTGCGGGCGCTGGGGCAGCGTCGCGGCGGCGGAGGTCATCTCCCACGTCGGCCCGCGGCCGATGGCGGATTTGCGGGCGCTCGTCGGGGGTTAAGGTCGGGAAGATGCGGCCGCCCTGGCGGCCACATCCCCCGCCGTCACGCAAGCAAAACTAAAGCGGGTTGAGGCGTCCGGCTTGCCGCTCCGCTTCCGTGACCGTTGCGACATATGGAATGCAGCCCGCGTCGGTCGGATATGCAAGGTCGAGATCGCCATTCCTGTCGAGAACGGTCAGAGCCCAACCGCCGCCGACGGGCATGGCCCATTCGATTGAACCATTCGGGAACTCCCCGAGGCTGGAAACGATTTCCGCGCACCCACTCGTCGCTTGGCATTCGTTTCTTCGCCGCCACGAGGACGAGTCTGTGACTTGATGCGCGGTTGCACACGTCCGACCGGCGCGGCGCTTGCACCACCTCGAATGGACACTGGAGCCGGTCATGACCTGGGACATCGCGCGCGCCGAGGGCCCGCTCGCCGCAACGCGGGCCGCGCTCGCGCGCATCGCCGCCTGGGACGACCCGGCGCTGTTCATCACCCGCCTCCCCGACGCCGCCGTGCTGGCCGAGGCCGCGCGGCTGGAGGCGGAGGGACCGCACGGGCGTCCCCTGTTCGGCATCCCCTTCGTGGTGAAGGACAACATCGCCGTCGCGGGCGTCCCCACCACCGCGGCGTGCCCTGCCTACGGCCACCCCGCGGCGGCGGACGCGCCCGCCGTCGCCCGGCTGCGCGCGGCCGGGGCCCTCCTCCTCGGCACCGTCAACCTCGACCAGTTCGCCACGGGGCTGGTCGGCGTGCGCTCCCCCCACGGCACGCCGCGCAACGCCCTCGACGCCTCCCTCGTCCCCGGCGGCTCCTCCTCCGGCTCCGCCGCCGCGGTGGCCGCGGGCATCGCGGGCTTCTCCCTCGGCACGGACACCGCGGGGTCCGGGCGGGTGCCGGCGGGGTGCCAGGGCATCGTCGGCCTGAAACCCTCCCTCGGCCTCGTCCCGACGCGCGGCGTGGTGCCGGCCTGCCGGTCGCTCGACTGCGTCTCGGTCTTCGCCACCATCGCGGCGCGGGCGGCCGAGGTGCTGGACGTCCTCGCGGGGCCGGACGCGGAGGATCCCTATTCCCGTCCCGTCCCCGCGGGCTGGCGCGCCACGGGCGGCGCCGTCCCGCCCTTCCTCCGCGTCGCCGCACCACAGGAGTCCGACCTCCTCTTCGACACCCCGGACGACGCCGCGGCCTACGCGGCCTCGCTCGACCGGTTGCGGGCGATGGGGGCGACGGTCGCGCGGGTCTCCATCGCGCCCTTCCTGGCACTGGCCCGCCGCCTCTACGACGGCGCCTGGGTGGCGGAGCGCACCGCGGCGCTGCGGGACGTGGTGGAACGCCGCCCCGAAATCCTACACCCCGTCACCCGCACGATCCTGGAGGGCGGGCTGTCCCGCCGCACCGTGGACGCCTTCGACGACTTCCACGCCGCCGCCGAGGCGCGCCTGCTCGCCCGCCGCATCTTCGCCGCCCACGACCTGCTGGCCGTGCCGACGGTCCCGGGCGTGCCGACGCTGGCCGAACTCGTCGCCGAACACAACGCTGCCAACTCCCGCCTCGGCACCTACACCAACTTCGTGAACCCCCTGGACCTCTCCGCCATCGCCGTGCCGGCGGGTGTCCGGGGGGACGGACGACCGGTCGGCGTCACCCTCATCGGCCCCGCCTTCGCCGAAGCCCTGCTCGTCGCCGCAGGAGGGGCGCTGCACCGCGCCGCCGATCCCGCCGCACCGGCCCCGCCGCCCGCCGCGCCGGTCGGGGCGGGGGAGGCGGCGCTGTTCTGCCTCGGCGCCCACATGTCCGGCCTGCCGCTGAACGGCGACATCGTCTCCCGCGGCGGCCGGTTCCTGCGGACGGACCGCACGGCCCCGTCCTACGCCCTGCACGCCCTCGGCCCCCGCCCCGGCCTCGTCCGCGGCGGCTCCGGCGCCATCGAGGGCGAGGTCTGGGTGCTGCCCACCGCCGCGATCGGCGGCCTGCTCGCGACCGTCCCCCCGCCGCTCGGCTTCGGGACGGTGGACCTGGAATCCGGCCCCTGCCTCGGCTTCCTCGCGGAGGCGTCCGGGGTGGCGGACGCGCCGGACGTCACCCCCTACGGCGGCTGGCGGGCCTGGCTGGCGCGGACGGGCTGAACCCTCGGCGCGCCATCTTCAACGCACCGTCTGGAGCGCCCGGCCGGCGGCCGGCACGGTCTCGCCGAGTCGCTCCGCCTCGACGCGCTTCGCCTCCCGCGCCCGGAGTTCGGACACCTCCGCCTCGAGTTGCCGGCTCCCCCGGACCGCCTGCCGCCCGCGGCGCCGCACGGGCATCCCCGCGGCCCAGGCGACGCCCGCGCCGAGGAGGAAGGCGAGCGCCGCGACGAGCAGCACCACCACCGCCAGCGGCGCCTGCCACGTGACGTCCAGCGGCCAGAGCATGACGCCCACCGGCGCCATGTTCGACACGGCGAAGAGGATCAGCAGGACCAGCAACGGCCCGATCAGCAGCAGGCGCAGCATCACGCGGTTCCCTCTCCGGACAAGGCGGGCAACGCCCGGGGCGGGCCCGGGGCTTCGCGGGGTTATGGCGGCCCGCCCCGCGCGCCACAACACGCGGCGGACGGTCTGCGTTCGTCCCGGTCAGCGCGGCCCGTCGACGGCGCCGAAGGCCGCTTCGTCGCGCGCGCCGTGCAGGACCCGGATGATGACCACTTCCGATGTGCGAACGACGTAGAACGACGTAGTATGCGGCGTACCGGCCCCGCAGGATCACGCGAAGTCCGGGGGCGAGTGCCCCCCGGGACGGGCCCATGAGCGGCGTGGTCCCGAGGAGGTCCAGGCCGCGCCGCAGCCCCTCCACGACGCGCGCCGCGACGGACTCCGATGCCTCCGCGGCGAGGTAGGCCCAGATGTCCCCGAGATCGGCCTCCGCCGTATCGGTTAGGCGGACGGGAAGCGGTTCGCCGATCGGGCCCTCCCCCGCCCGGCGATGCGCTCGGCATCGAAATCACGGACCCGGCCCGCCTCCACGTCGGCGAGGCCGGCCCGGATATCGGCGCGCAGCGCCTCGCGCTCCCGATCCCGGAGGTCCCGCCGGGCTTTCCACTCGCGCAACGCCTCGCGGATCACCTCGCCCGTCGAGGCGTAGTCGCCGGCCTCGACCGCGCCCTCGACCGCGGCAGACAAGTCGGATGGCACGGTGATGGTCATCTGCTCGCTCATGGCGCCCCCGTCACCCGGACACGGTCCCGACCTCACCACGCTGGAGGGCGGGCACGCAAACCGGACCGCGCCTCACCGTTCCGCGCGCGCCGCGGCCCGGCGCGGGGTGCGCTGCAAGGGGCCGCCGTTCACCCGCTCCCGCAGTTCCTTCCCCGGCTTGAAGTACGGCACCGCCTTGCCGGCCACCGCCACCGATTCTCCGGTGCGCGGGTTCCGCCCGGTCCGCGCGTCGCGCCGCTTGGCGGAGAAGGCGCCGAAGCCCCGCAGCTCCACCCGGTCCCCGCGGGACAGCGCCGCCGTGATCTCCTCGAAGATCGTCACGACGATGAGTTCGGCGTCGTTCGGCCGCAGGTGCGGGTTGGCCGCCGCGAGGGCGGCGATGAGTTCCGATTTCGTCATGCCCCCCCACCCGGCATCCCGTTCAACGCGCCGAAGGCTGCCAAAGGGCCCGCACGCCGTCAACGCCAACCCCTTCAAGAATCACGCTTTTCAGCGCGGCGACGAGTCCCGCGGCGAGCCCCTCCCCGAAGGCCTCCGCCAGCCCGGCCCCGAAGGCCCGGTCGCTCAGGTCGCGGGTGCGGAGGTCGCGGATCGGCACCTCCCGCGCGATGCCGTGGGCGCTCGCGAAGTGGGCGCGCGCCTCCGGCTCCCCGCCGATGGCGTCCACGAGACCGGCGGCGAGGGCCTGCCGGCCGGTGAGGACGCGGCCATCGGCGATCTCCCGCACCCGCGCCTCCGGCAGGTTGCGCCCGCGCACGACCATGGCGACGAACTGCGTGTGCAGGTCGGAGATGACGGCGCGGAGCGCGGCGCGCCCCTCCTCCGTCAGCGGCCGGAAGGGCGAAGGCTGGTCCTTCAGCACGCCCGACGCGATCGTCTCGGCCCGGATGCCGAGGCGGGCGAGCGCCTCCGACGCCTCGAAGGATTGCAGCAGCACGCCGATGGACCCGGTGACCGTCCCCTCCCGCGCGAACACCCGCTCGGCCGGCATGGCGATCATGTAGCCGGCGGAGGCGGCGGTGCCGCCGAAGGTCGCGATGACCGGCTTGCCGGCGTCGCGGAACCGGGTGAGCGCGGCGTGCAGCGATTCGCCCCCCGCCACCGTGCCCCCCGGCGAATCCACGACGAGGAGGAGGCCGCGGACCGACGCGTTCCGCGCGGCGCGGTCCAGCGCCTCCACCGTGCGCCGGTCCTCCGCGATGGCGCCGGAGACGGTGAAGCGGAGGAGGTGCGGGCCGCCGAGGGCGGGAAGCCCCGCCGGGAGGCTCCCCGCGTCGTCGCGCAGCGCGAGGGCACCGATCCCCCCGGCGACGAGGAGGACCGCGAGGGCGCGCCAGATGCCGCGGCTGCGCTTCAGCTTTCGACGGTCCAGCAGGAGATCGGGCCCGAGGGCAGGGGAGGGGGCCGGGACCGCCGACGACCCGGCGGGAAGGCCGGATGACGGGTTGGCCCAGGGCGACCGGGACGGGGGGACGGGCGGCGTGTTCATCGGTGCATCCTAGGCTCGGCGTTCCGTGGCGTCCCGGGTTCCGGCGGCGAGGCGACGCGACACGGCAGGGTTGTAGGAAGATGGCGCTTGGTCACGCCGTGGTGAGGGGGTATGGTCTTTCCGCCGCGTGTGGCGTTCCATGGGGTGAGGAGAGACGCATGAATAAGACACGACTCGCCGGCATCCCGGCGGCCTTCGCCCTCATGGCCCTGGTTACCCCGGCCTTGGCCCAGACCCCCGCCCCCGCCAACGGGCGGGAGGTGCGCACCCGCGCGGCGGCCAACGCCGTCACCCCGCCCTCCACCGGCGACGCCACCTGCGATTCCGCGGTGGCCGCCTGGCGCGCCTGCATCGCCGCCTCCCCCAAGCCGCCCGCCGACCGGGTCCAGGCGAACACGGAGGTGGACAAGTTCGTCCGCGACGTCTTCGACGCCCGCGGCCCGCACCGCGACTACCTCGTCCGCGCCTGCGGCCCCACCGCGTCCGGCTACCGCACGATGATCGAGAACGGCACCTGCGCCGGCAACATCACCGGCGCGCGGGACGACCAGGCGACGCGGGTCGGCTCGCCCGCCGCGGCCGTGGCGGAGCAGGCGCGCCGCCAGCGCTGATCCGGCGGGCCCGATCCGGCCGGCGGACGGCACGGCGGCCCCGACCACCGGCCCCACCGCGCGCGGCCGCCCCTCGCTCTCCTTGATCACGGCTCCGCGATCACAGCGGGAAACGGTCCGGACTCCATCGGCCCGCCCGGCGGCGCCGCGATGGCGAGGATCGGCACCGGCTCCGACGCCCCCGTCGCGTCCATCCCCGCGTTCAGGCCCGGGATCTCCGATGGCACCTCCGTCACCCCGGACCGGGCGCCGCGCGTGGCCGCCTCCCCGGCGGTCCGGGACCGCTCCCCGAGGTCGCGCCGCGCCTTGGGCGGGAAGAAGGCGTTCCCCTCGGGGCGGAAGCCGATGATGGCGACGCGGGGGGACGGAACACCGGGAACCTCGGGCGACGGGGGCGCGATCATCGCCGCGCGATCGCGCGCCTGTCGAGGACGCGGCCTTCACCGTCGGTTAGGGGGAGGAGGCGTCTCATGCGGGCATGATCATCGCGATGCCCGCCAAGCGGGACCCCACGCCGCCGCCCACGCCACCCCCCACGCCGCTCCCGGGGGGCGACGCGCTCGACGAACTGAGCGTCGCCGTGCTGCTGACCGACCGCGACGGGGTGGTGACCCGGCTCAACGCCGCGGCGGAGGACCTGCTGGGCTCGGTCGAGGTCGCCGGCCGGCCGCTGTCGGCGGTGTTCCGCGACCTCGCGCACGCGGGCGTGCTGCTCCCCGCCGGCGGCCTCGCCGGCCTCCCGGACGGGCCGGTCGCCGCCGATGCCCCGCTCGGCCGGATCGGGGAGCGGGAGCTGGTCGCGCGCGCCCGGCCCCGCCGCGCGGCCGCGGGCTGGGTGGTGGAACTCGTCGAGCGCGGCGAGGACGGCGACGCCGACGCGCCGGACGGGCTGACCGGCCTGCCCACCCGGATCGCGCTGGAACGGCGCCTCGCCGCCGCCCTGACCGCGGCGACGGAGCGCGGCGCGGAGGCCGCCCTCCTCCTCATCGACCTCGACCGCTTCAAGTCCGTGAACGACACGCTCGGCCACCCCGTCGGCGATGCCCTGCTGCGGGCGGTCGCGGGCCGGCTGCGCGGGGCCCTGCGGAAGGGCGACCTCCCGGCCCGCCTCGGCGGCGACGAGTTCGCCGTGCTGGTCACCGGCGCCGACGCCGCTACGCTGGGCGAGGCGCTCGCGACGCGGCTCGTGGACCTCCTCGGCCGCGCCTACCTCGTGGATGGGCACATGCTCAACATCGGCGCGAGCGTCGGCCTCGCCCTGCTGCCGCAGGACGCCGCGGACGCGGCGGAGGCGATGCGCCACGCCGACCTCGCCCTCTACGGCGCGAAGGCCGCGGGACGCGGCACCTTCCGCTTCTTCGAGCCGGCGATGAACGCGCGCGTCCAGGCGCGCCGCACGCTGGAGGCCGACCTCCGCCGCGCCCTCATCCTTCGCGAGTTCGACATCGCCTACCAGCCGCTCATCGAGGCGCGGACCTCCGCGGTGGCGGGGTTCGAGGCCTTGCTGCGCTGGAGTCACCCGGTGCGCGGCAGCGTCCCGCCGTCGGACTTCATCCCGCTGGCGGAGGAGATCGGCCTCATCGGGCCGATCGGCGAGTGGGTGTTGCACACCGCCTGCCGGGAAGCGACGCGCTGGCCGGCGGCCGTCTCCGTCGCGGTGAACCTCTCGCCGGTGCAGTTCCGCGACGCCGGGCTGCTGGCGACCGTGCGGGCCGCGCTCGACGCCTCCGGGCTGGCGCCGAGCCGCCTCGACCTGGAGATCACGGAGGGCGCCCTCCTCGACAACACGGACGACGTGCTGCGGGTGCTGCGGGACCTCCGCGCCATCGGCGTGCGGATCGCGATGGATGATTTCGGGACGGGCTACTCCTCCCTCAGCTACCTGCAGAAGTTCCCCTTCGACAAGATCAAGATCGACCGCTCCTTCATCCGCGACATGGGGGACGACCCCGATTCCGCGGCGATCGTCCGCGCCGTGACGGGCCTCGGGCAGAGCCTCGGCATGCGCACCACCGCCGAGGGCGTGGAGACGAAGGAGCAGGTGGCGCGCCTCAGCGCCGAAGGTTGCGGCGAGTTGCAGGGATACCTCTTCAGCCGCCCCCTCTCCGCCGCCGACGCCTTCGCCTACCTGGCCGAACGGGCCGGGCCCTGACAACCCAAGGAAGGAGTTCCCCATGCCCCGAAGCCTGCACCGCCTCGTCTATTGCAGCCGCAACCGCCTCGGCGGCACGCGGGAGGAGCGCGCCGTCGCCGTGCGCGGGATCCTCGCCGCCTCCCGCCGGAACAACCCGCGCGTCGAGGTCACGGGCGCGCTCATGTTCAACGCCGCCCTCTTCGCCCAGGTCCTCGAAGGACCGCGCGCCGCCGTCGAGGCGACCTTCGAGCGCATCCAGGGGGACGAGCGCCACGGCGACGTCACCCTCCTCGCCTTCGCGCCGGCGGGGGAGCGCGGCTTCCCCGACTGGTCCATGGCCCAGGTCGGCGGCGGCGAGGCGGAGCGGGAGGCGTTCGGCGACCTGGCGGCGGACAGCGGCTTCGATCCCGCCCGGCTCGACGCCGACCGGCTGTTCATCCTCCTGCGGGAACGCCTGATGGAAGGCGCCGCGGCGTGACCCCCTCCACCGCCCGGAACGACGGAGGACCGCCCCTCCATCGCCGGGCGCGGGGCCCGGCCCCGCGCCGCGGCGCCCGCGCTACAGGACGAAGTCGTCCCGGGTGAGGGCGGTGACGCCGGTGAGGGTGAGGACGAGGTCGGCCACCGCATCGCCGTTCGCGTCGAGGAACACCGAGGTCGCGGCGTCGTCGCGCCGCGCCCGCCAGATCACCGACGCCTCGCCGCCGCCGAGGAACGCGCGGTTCCCGCCGTAGGCCGCCCCGAAGACCGAGAGGTCGAGCACGTCGCCCTCCGACACGCCGAAGTCCAGCACCCGGTCGCGCTCCGACCCCGCGCTCTCGGCCACGGTGCGCCAGAGGAAGGTGTCCGCCCCCGTCCCGCCGGTCAGCGCGTCGGCGCCGAGGCCGCCGAGCAGCGTGTCCCCCCCCGCCGAGCCGTCGAGCGCGTCGCGCCCCGTGCCGCCGTCGAGGCTGTCGTCGTCGCCGTCGCCGCGCAGCCCGTCGGCGCCGTCGCCGCCGAGGATGGTGTCGGCGCCGCCCTCGCCGACGATGCTGTTGCGCCGCGCGTCGCCCGTCAGCGCGTCGGCGAAGCGCGAGCCTTGCAGGGCCTCGATGCCGGACAGGGCGTCGCCCGCGGCGTCGCCGCCCGTCCCGACCGTGCCGGCCACGAGGGAGACCGTCACGCCCACGCCCGAGGCGGCGTAATGCGCCACGTCGAAGCCGTCGCCGCCGACGAGGGTGTCGGCGCCCGCGAGGCCGATGAGGTCGTCGTTCCCGGCGCCGCCGGTCAGGCGGTTGGCGCCGCCCTCGCCGCGGAGGACGTCGTCGAAGGCCGAGCCGATGGCGCCCTCGACGCCCGAGAGGACGTCGCCGGCCGCGTCGCCGCCCGAGACGCCGGAGGCGAGGTTGACGACGACCGCGGCGGATGAGCCGGCGTAGGACGCGATGTCGAAGCCGGCATCGCCGTTCAGCGCGTCGCCTCCGGCGCCGCCCTCCAGCGTGTCGTCGCCGTCGGTGCCGGACAGGATGTTGACGCCGCCATCCCCGAACAGCGCGTCGTCGAACGACGAGCCCGAGAGGTTCTCCATCTCGAACACGGTGTTGCCGACGGAGAGGCGCACCGTCACGCCGCTCGTGAAGTCGCGGAAGGACGCGGTGTCGTTCCCGGTGCCGCCGAGCAGGTTGCCCCCGTCGAGGCTGGCGATGAGCACGTCGTCGCCCGCTTCGCCGTCCACGTTGCCCCCTTCCGGGCCGGCGCCCAGCAGGTCGTTCCCCGCGCCGCCGCTGATGTTGTCGCCGCCGCCGTTGCCGAGGATCGTGTCGTCCCCGGCCGCGCCGACGAGATTGTCCCCGAAGGCCGAGCCGATGAGGATCTCGACGGAGTTGTCTATGACCCGGCCGAAGGTCGAGCCGATCGTGGCGATGACGCCGCCGAGGGATTTCGCGAACGTCACCGTGTCGAGGCCGGCGCCGCCGACGAGGGTGTCGAAGCCGCCGGTGCTCTCCAGCACGTCGTTCCCGTCGTTGCCGATGAGCACGTCGTTCCCGGCGCCGCCGGCGAGCGTGTCGTCGAAGCCGCCGCCGACGAGGCGGTCCCCGAAGCCCCCGCCGACGAGGACGGCGGTGCCGGTTCCGCCGGTGTAGTCGAGGAGGAGTCCGGCGTCGGCACCGGAGAGCGGCGTGAGGGTTCCGGGGACGGTGCTCTCGAACCCCGCGACGGTGCCCGACGGAGTGACGAGGTTGACCGTGCCCGGGGCGCCGCCGACGACGCCGGCGAAGATGTCGCCGAAGGCGAGGGTGCTGAAGGGGGTGCCGTCGCCCGACACGATGTCGCCGTCGCCCACGCCGTCGTAGTCGGCGCCGAGGGTCACGCGGAATGTTCCGGCCATATGACGAGATCGTCCTGGGAAGGGTGCGGGAAGGCCCGGTGAAGCGGTCGCATCGGCGCGCGTCGCGGACCGTTGGGCGCGCCGGGTGATGGAGCAGATTCGCGACGGCGCGCCAAGGCGGTGGGCCCCCCGCTGCGAGAGACGTGAATGCGGGACGCGTCCCGCCGCCCGCGGCGGCACGTCCCGGTGACGTGGCGTCGTGTCGCGGCGCCGCCGCGTCCCGGGATGCGCGCGTCCGACCGCGAACACCGCCGGACCCGCGCATGTCGTCGCGCGTCCCGACGACGCGGTGACGGGGCAGACCAGCACGCGACGGACATCCCCGCCGGCCGACCCGGCACCGGATGCGGGAAGGGCCGCCCCTCGCGGGACGGCCCCCCTTCGTTCGGCACGACGCGGCGGATCACCCCGCGTCCGCGACGCCGTCCGGCGCGCGGCGGGCCTACAGGACGAAGTCGTCCCGGGTGAGGGCGGTGACGCCGGTGAGGGTGAGGACGAGGTCGGCCACCGCATCGCCGTCGGCGTCGAGGAACACCGACGTCGCGGCGTCGTCGCGC
>CAXVWQ010000044.1:0-11265 GCA_964263755.1 Roseomonas sp.
GGGCCCGATGGACGCGAACGGCCTGTGGTACATCATCGCCACGAAGCTTGGCGGGGGCGTGGACCCCGCGACGATCGACCCGCGCGACCTGATCCGACGCGCCACCGGGCTGGACATCGAGATCGAGGTCCTCAGCACCGATCCCTGGACGGCGCACCGCCTCATCGCCGACCGCTACGGCGACGGGCGCGTCTTCCTCGCGGGCGATGCCTGCCACCTGCACCCGCCATTCGGCGGCTTCGGGATGAACATGGGGCTGGGCGACGCGGTGGACCTGGGGTGGAAGCTCGCGGCCTCCCTCCGGGGCTGGGGCGGCGGGGACCTGCTGGGAACCTACGAGACGGAGCGGCGCCCGGTGCACGAGCACGTGCTGGAGGAGGCGGTGATCAACTACGCGACGGTCGGGAACCAGCTCGTCCGCCCGGGGCTGGAGGACCCCGGCCCGCTCGGCGAGGCGACGCGCAACGAGGTGAGCGACCTCATCACCGGCTCGAAGATGCGGGAGTTCCGCACCCTCGGCACCGTGCTCGGCACCCGCTACGCGGATTCGCCGATCATCGTGCCGGACGGCAGCGAACCGCCGCCCGAGAACCCCATGCTCTACGTGCCCTCCGCCCATCCGGGCTGTCTCGCCCCGCATCTCTGGCTCGCGGACGGGACGTCGCTCTACGACCATTTCGGGGAGGGCTTCACCCTGCTGGTGACGGAGCCGGACGGGCTGGGGGAGGCCGGGGCGGTCGGCGACGCCGCGGCGGCGATGGGGATGCCCGTCCACGTCCTCGCGCCGGGGGACGACCGGCTGCGGGACCGCTACCGCGCCCGCTTCGCCCTCGTCCGTCCGGACCAGCACGTCGCGTGGCGCGGCGACGCGATCCCGGCCGACCCGGGCGCGCTGCTCGACCGGGTCAGGGGAGTGGGCGCGGCGGGGCCGGGGGCGTCGGCCGCCCGGGCCTGACGCGGGGCCTCCGGCGGCACCGGGGCGTGCCGCCCGGAACCGTCCGCCGTCCTTGATCGGCCCGCCGCGGGGGCCATCTGCGCGCGATGACGGAACCCGCCGGCGCGCTGCCCCCCGTCGTCACGGCCGCGGCCGGCCACGTGGTGCTGCGGCCCAGCCGCGGGCGGAAGGGGCTCGGGTGGTTCCTCATCGTCCTCGGCGTTCTGGGCCTCGTGCTGCCCTTCCTCCAGGGGTTCCTCTTCCTCGCGCTCGGGGTGTTCGTGCTGCGGGACCAGCACATCTGGGCGGCTGACCGCTGGGCCTGGCTCGCGCGCAAGTGGCCCGACGCCGTCGCGAAGGTGGAGCGGATGGAGGCGTCCCTCTCCCAGCGGCTCGCCGGCTGGGGCGACCGGCTGCGGCGGGCCCTCCGGCGCGGCTGAACCCCCGGCGCGGCTGAACCCCCAGCGGGCGGCGGCGTTGCGGTCGCATGAGCCGCGCCTTCGTCCGCGAACCCGACGGCAGCGAGCCGCCGGAGCCGATGCCCGACCGCCCCGTGCCGGACGGGCCGAACCCCGTGACCGCCGAGGGGCTGGCGCGCATGGAGGCGGAGATCGCCCGGCTCGCGGCGATCGTGGGGCCGCAGCCGCTGGACCTGCGCGACCTCCGCTACTGGCGACGCCGCCACGCGACGGCGGCGGTGACGGACGCGCCGGCGGACGGCACCGCGGGGTTCGGCGCCGGGGTCACCCTCGCGGGGCTGGGCCCGGCCCCCCGCCGCGTCCGGATCGTCGGCGAGGACGAGGCGGATGCCGCCGCCGGGCTGATCGGCTGGCGGGCGCCGCTGGCGGAGGCGGTGGACGGGGCGGGGGAGGGCGACGCGGTGGCGGGGCCGGGCGGCCGGACGCTCACCGTGCTGCGGGTGGAGGGGGCGTAGCCCCTCGCTACATCATGTTCGCCGTCACGCCGCCGTCCACGTAGAGGATCTGGCCGGTAACGAAGTCGCTGCCGGGCGAGGCGAGGAAGACGGCGGCGCCGGTGATCTCGGACGGGTCGGCGTAGCGGCCGGCGGGGGTGCGACGCTTCACGTTGGCGACCCATTCGGGGTTGGCGGCCAGCGGGGCGTTCAGTTCCGTGTCGAACCAGCCCGGCCCGATGGCGTTGGCCTGGATGCCGTGCGGGGCGAGTTCGACGGCCAGCGCGCGGACGAACATCTTCAGCCCGCCCTTGGCCGCGGCGTAGGCGGTGATGGTGGGGCGGCCGAGCTCGCTCGCGAGCGATCCCGTGACGATGACCTTGCCCGACCCCCGCGCCTTCATCCCCGGCACCGCCGCGCGGCAGAGGCGCATGGCGGCGGTGAGGTGGGTGTCGAGGACGGAGGACCACTCGGCGTCCGTGTAGTCCTCCACCGCCTTGCGGATGTTGGTGCCGGCGTTGTGGACGAGGATGTCGGGCGCGGGGAGGGTGGCGACGGCCGCCGAGACCGCCGCGGCGTCGGTGACGTCGAAGGGCAGGGGGCGGGCGCGGAGCCCTTCGGCGCGCAGCGTCGCGATGGCGCGGTCCACGGCGGCGGGGTCGCGGGCGTTCAGCACCACCTCGGCGCCCGCCTCGGCCAGCCCCCGGGCCATGGCGAGGCCGAGGCCGCGGGAGGAGCCGGTGACGAGGGCGAGGCGGCCCGAGAGGTCGAAGCGGGCGGCGTGGTGGGGGTTCATGGGTTCTCCTGGACGCGCTGGCCCCGGGGGCGGGGGCTCGTCGCCCCTCAGCGCCGGTGGGCGCGGGCTTCGAAGATCGCGGCGATCGCCGCGCGGTCGCGCCATGCGAGAAGGGCGAGGGCGCCGAGGCCGGCATAATGCAGGGTCAGGCCGGTCTGCAGGTGGATGAGGCCGTAGGCGAAGGCGGGGCCGGCGAGCGAGAGGGCCGCCGCGGCGATGAAGGCCGTCGCGGTCCGGCCGCCGACGGGGTGGCGCAGGCGCCAGTCCACCACCGCCGCGACGCAGAGCGCGATGAGGCCCTTGGTCGCCACGGAGACGCGGAGGACGGTCGCGAGGTCGGGGTCCAGATCCCCCGCGCGAGGGTCGTTGCCGAGGAGGAAGGCGGCGGCCGTCGCCGCGACGAGCGCCGCGAGGAGGGCGATCCGGCGTGAGGCCGCGCCGCCCGGCGCGACGGGCGGGGGCGTCGCGCGGGAGCCGGCGAAGGGCGCGGGCGGGTGATGGCGGTCGAGGCGGGACACGGCGCCCCCTTCCTGCTGCTGCCGGGCATGATGCCGTCGTCCGTCGGGGGACGCCAGCGGTGACGGGGCTCCGGCGAGGGACAGGCCGAATGGTGGGCCTCGTCAGTCCGGCCGGATGGCGTTGTCGCGGACCACGCGGCCCCAGAGGGCGATCTGCGCGTCGAGGAAGGCGCCGAACTCCGGCGGCGAGGAGGCGACGAGGCGGACGGCCTGGGTTTCCTCCAGTTGCGCCCGCACCTCCGGCACGGCGAGGGCGCGGGTGAGGGCGGCGTGGAAGCGCGCGACGATCGGCTCCGGCGTGCGGGCGGGGGCGAGGACGCCCCAGAACGCCTCCGCCGTCACGCCGGGCACGCCCGCCTCGGTCAGGGTCGGGGCGTCGGGGAAGGCGGGGGAGCGGACGGCGCCGGTCTGGACGAGGGCGCGGACGGTGCCGGCGCGGATGTGCTGGGCGGCGAGGGCGGGCGTGGTCACCAGCAGGTCCACCACGCCGCCGAGGGCGTCCACCAGCGCGGGGCCGCCGCCGCGATAGGGGACGTGGGTGACGGAGAAGCCCCCCGCCGCCTGGGCCAGGATCATCGTCAGGTGGGCGAGGGAGCCGTTGCCGATGGTGGCGAAGGTAATCGTGTCCGGCCGGGCGCGGGCGGCGGCGAGGAGGTCGGCGAAGGTGCGCCAGGGGCGGCCCGGCGTGACCAGCACGCCCATGGGGGAGGTGCCGAGGAGCATGACCGGTGCGAGGTCGCGCCGCGTGTCGAACGGCATGTCGGGGATGAGGGTGGGGTTCACCGCGTGGGTGTCGAAGACGAAGGCCCAGGTGTTACCGTCCGGCCCCGCCTTGGCGACGGCGTTGGTGCCGACGGAGCCGGCGGCGCCGCCCCGGTTCTCCACGACCACGGGCACCCCGAGATCGGCGGAGAGGCGGGGGGCGAGGAGGCGGGCGATCTGGTCCACCGAGCCGCCGGGGGGGAATGGGACGACGATCCGGACCGGGCCGGACGGCCATGCGGGCTGGGCGCGGGCGGTCGCGAGGGGCGCCGCGGCGGCCAGCAGCGCCGCGCGGCGGGGCACGCGGACGCGGCCGGGGGCTTCGTGCGGCATCGTGTTCCTCCCGGCCCCGTTGGAGGCGATCTTCGGGCCGTTCATCCCGGTCCGCCCGCGGATCGATGCGGCCGGGCGGACGGAGAGGTGGACCGTTCGGGAAAGCGTGGCGGATCGCGCGGCGGCGGCCAAGCCCGCGGGTCAGTCGGCCCGGGGGTGGGCGGCGCGCCAGGTGGCCAGGAGGGCGGCGGCGTCCACGGTGGTGTAGCGCTGCGTCGTCGAGAGCGAGGCGTGGCCGAGCAGCTCCTGGATGGAGCGGAGGTCGGCGCCGCCGCCCAGCAGATGGGTGGCGAAGGAGTGGCGGAGGGCGTGGGGCGTGGCGTGTTCCGGCAGGCCGGCGGCGCGGCGGAGGTCGCGCAGGGCGCGCTGCGCCACGCCCGCGCAAAGGCGCTCCCCCTTCGCGCCGATGAACAGGGGGTCGCCGGGCGCGCCGGGGCCACGCTGGCGGAGCCAGTCGGTCACCGCGGCCTCGACGGCGGGGAGGACGGGGACGACGCGTTCCTTCCGGCCCTTGCCGAGCACGCGGAGGCCGGTGCCGGCGCGCGGGGCGTCGCGGAGGTCCAGCGACAGGGCCTCGGCGATGCGGAGTCCGCAGCCGTAGAGGAGGGTGAAGAGGGCGCGGTCGCGCGCCGCGAGGCGGGGGTCGTCCTCCGACACGCCGGCATCCTCCGCGGCGGTGCGGGCCTGGGAGGGGGTGAGGGCGCGGGGGGCGGGCGGCTTGCGCCGCGGGCCGGAGAGGCCGTTGAGGGCGAGGGGCGGGAGGCCGTGCCGCTTCACGAGGAATCGCAAGAAGGTCTTGATCGCGGAGAGCTGCTTGGCGCGCGTGGCGTTGCCGGCGCCGTCGGCGGCGCGGTGGGCGAGGAAGGCGCGGAGGTCGGGGAGGCGGATGGCGGCGGGGGTCGGTTCCTCGCCGTGGTGGAGGGTGAGGAAGGCGGCGAGGTCGTCCACCGCCGCGGCGTAGGTGGAGACGGTGAGGGGGGAGGCGCGGCGTTCCTCCGTCAGCCAGGCGAGGAAGGCGGCCCTCGCTTCGGGAAAGCGGGCGGCGGGGAAGGTGGCGGCGGTCACCGGGAGGTCCGTGCGTCGAGGGGCGCGACGCGGGGCGGTCGTCCGGCGCGGCGGCCGAGGGTCGTGCGGGGCATCGGCCCGATGCCTACCCGCCGAGGGCGCGGGCGACCGCGGTGGCGAGGAGGCGGAGGGCGCCGCCGGTCCCGGAGGACGGCAGGCGCGCCGCATCCCGCGCGCCGAGGGCGAGAAGGGTCGGCAGGTCGCCGGGGACACGGATGAGGGCGTCGCGTCGAAGGGTGGCGGCGGCCTCGCCGTGCAGGGCCTCCGCCTCCGCCAGCGGCCCGTCGCGGAGGAGGAGGTCGCGGGCGCCGAGGAGGCGGGCGACGGTGCCGGGGGGCAGGTCGCGCCGGTTGGCGGCGGGCGGGCCCTCGGTCGCGAGGATGGCGGTCTCCAGCCCCAGCAGCGCGGGCCATTCGTGGGCCACGACGGACAGCGGGTCGGCCGCGCCCATGAGGGACATGGCCGCGCCCGCGGCACGGAGGGTGAAGTCGCGGGACGCGCCCGCCGCGCCGGCCACCGCCGCCGTCTCCGACCGGGCGAGGGCGAGCATGGCCGCCATGTGGTCAGCCAGCCGGTCGCCGTGGACGCGGCGGGGCGGGGCGAGGGTGCGGTAGAGGTCCGGCCGATCCGCCAGGAAGCCGGGGTGGGCGGCGAGGTAGGCGGCGACCCGCCCCGCCTCGGCCGCCCGGGCGGGGTCGTCGGCGTCGGGGGGGGAGGTCGCGGCGTCCGGCCGGGTCATGCGGGGGGAGTGTGCGGGCGGCCGGACGGGCGGGGCAAGCGGGGGCGGCTACAGGATGGCCCGTTAAAGAATGGATTGGCCGGTCTTCTTCCAATCCGCGAGGAAGGCCTCCAGGCCCTTGTCGGTCAGCGGGTGCTTGTAGAGGGTCTTGATGACCGAGGGCGGGAGGGTGGCGACGTGGGCGCCCATCTTCGCGGCCTGGATGAGGTGGATCGGATGGCGGATGGACGCCACCAGCACCTCCGTCTTCAGCACGGAGTAGTTGCGGTAGATCTGGACGGTGTCGGCGATGAGGGTCATGCCGTCCTGGCCGATGTCGTCGAGGCGGCCGACGAAGGGGGAGATGAAGGTCGCCCCCGCCTTCGCCGCCAGCAGGGCCTGGGCGGCGGAGAAGCAGAGGGTCACGTTGACCATGACGCCGTTGTTCACCATATGTTTGCATGCTCGAAGCCCGGCTTCCGTCAGCGGCAGCTTGATGACGACGTTGGGGGCGATCCGCCCGAGGTGTTCCCCCTCCCGCATCATGCCGTCGTAGTCGGTGGCGGTGACTTCCGCGGAGACGGGGCCCGGGGTGATGTCGCAGATCTCCTTCACCACCTCCGCCATCGGGCGGCCGGACTTGGCGATGAGGCTGGGGTTGGTGGTGACGCCGTCCAGCAGGCCGGATTCGGCGAGGGCGCGGATTTCCGACACCTCGGCGGTGTCGACGAAGAACTTCATGAGCGGGTGTCCCGTGATTCCGGCGGATCAATCACGATGAGCGAGGGTGGGGCAAGCCTCGACGGCGGACTCTTCGGGGGCGGGCTGATCGCCGCGCCGAAGGCGACCGCCAAGGGGAAGAAGCGCGCCAAGCCGCCGGGGCCGCCGTCCCGGCGCGTGCGGGTGCTGCTGCCGCTGCCGCTGGAGACGCCGAGGGGCGGGGCCTACGACTACCGCGTGCCCGCCGCTCACCCGCTGCCGGAGCCCGGAACCTTCGTCGTCGTCCCGCTCGGCGGGCGGGAGATGTACGGGGTGGTCTGGGACGGGGAGCCGGACAGGGACCTGCCCGAGGGGCGGATGCGCGACATCGCGGTGACGGTGCCGGTGGCGCCGATGCGCGAGGGGCTGCGGCGCTTCGTGGAGTGGGTGTCGGCCTACACGCTGTCCCCGCCCGGCGCGGTGCTGCGGATGGCGATGAGCGTGCCCTCCGCGCTGGAGCCGCCGGGGCAGCAGGCGGGGTGGCGGCTGTCCGCGGCGGGGGAGGCGGCGGCGAACGGGGCGCCGGGCTACCGGATGACGCCGCAGCGGCGGCGGGTGCTGGACGTGATGCAGCCCGGGGAGATCCGGGCGGGCGCGGACGTGGCGGATGCGGCGGGGGTCTCGACGGGCGTGCTGCGCGGTATGGCCGACAACGGGCTGATCGAGCCGGCGCTGCTGCCACGGCCCAGGACCTTCGGGCGGCCTGACCCGGAGCATCCGGGACCCGAACTGATGAAGGAGCAGGTCGAGCCCGCCCGCGCGTTGCGCGAGGCGGTGGCGAAGCGCGCCTTCGGGGTGACGCTGCTGGCGGGGGTCACGGGGTCGGGCAAGACGGAGGTGTATCTCGACGCCGTCGCGGAATGCCTCCGGCAGGGGCGTCAGGCGCTCGTGCTGCTGCCGGAGATCGCGCTCTCGGCGCAGTGGCTCGACCGGTTCAAGGAGCGGTTCGGGTGCGAGCCGGCGCTGTGGCATTCCGAACTCTCCGGCCGGCGGCGGCGGGACACGTGGCGGGCGGTGGCGGACGGGGAGGTGGGGGTGCTGGTGGGCGCGCGATCCGCGCTGTTCCTGCCCTTCCCGGACCTCGGCCTCGTCGTCGTGGACGAGGAGCACGAGACGGCCTTCAAGCAGGAGGACGGCGTCATCTACCACGCCCGTGACATGGCGGTGGTGCGGGCACGGATGAACGACGCGGCGATCGTGCTCGTGAGCGCGACGCCGAGCCTGGAGACGCTGACGAACGCGGAGGGCGGGAAATACGCGCAGCACAAGCTGGCGCGTCGGCACGGGGCGGCGGGGCTGCCGACGGTGACGGTGCTGGATCTTCGAAAGGTGCCGCCGGAGCGCGGGCGGTTCCTCGCGCCGCCGCTGATCGAGGCGGTGACCGCCACCCTGGCGCGGGGGGAGCAGGCGATGCTGTTCCTCAACCGCCGGGGCTACGCGCCGATGACGCTGTGCCGCACCTGCGGCCACCGCATCCGCTGCCCGAATTGCACCGCGTGGCTCGTGGAGCACCGGGCGCAGAAGCGGCTGCAGTGCCACCATTGCGGCCACGCCGAACCCATCCCGCCGGCCTGCCCGGAATGCGGCACTGAGGGGAACCTGACGGCCATCGGGCCCGGCGTGGAGCGGGTGCAGGAGGAGGCGGCGGTCCTTTTCCCGGACGCGCGGCGCCTCGTCATGGCGTCCGACACCCTCCCTGGCCCGGCCGCCGCGGCCGAGGCGGCGCGGATGGTGTCGGAGCGGGAGGTGGACCTCGTCATCGGCACGCAGATCGTCGCGAAGGGCTGGCACTTCCCGCACCTGACGCTCGTCGGCGTGGTGGACGCGGATCTGGGTCTTGCGGGGGGCGACCTGCGGGCGGCGGAGCGGACGGTGCAGCTGCTGCACCAGGTGTCCGGCCGCGCCGGGCGGGCGGACAGCCCGGGCACGGTGATGCTGCAATCCTGGAACCCCGACCATCCGGTGATGCACGCCCTCACGTCCGGCGACCTCGACGCCTTCATGGCGGAGGAGGCGGCGGCGCGGCGGCCCGGGGCGTGGCCGCCGTTCGGACGGCTGGCGGCGCTCATCGTGTCGTCGGAGGACGAGCGGGCGGCGGACCGGGTGGCGCGCGACCTCGGGCTGGCGGCGCCGGGCGGGGAGGGGGTGCAGGTTCTCGGGCCGGCGCCCGCGCCCCTGTCGATGCTGCGGGGGCGGCACCGGCGTCGGCTGCTGCTGAAGGCCCGGCGGGACGTGGCGGTGCAGCCGCTGCTGCGCGACTGGCTGTCCCGCGTGGAGGTGCCGAACGCCGTGCGGGTTCAGGTGGACGTGGACCCCGTGAGCTTCCTGTAGCGGCGCGGGAGGGGTGGCCCGGCGGGCGCCCGGGGGTAGGGGTCAGCGGCGGCGCGTCGGCGGCGCGGCGGGGCCGACGGTCCGCGGGGTGTCGAGGGCGGCGAGGTTGTCGAGGACGCGGGCGAGCGCGTGGCGGAGGGCCGCGACCTCCTCCGCGGAGAGGCCCGTCAGGGCGACGGTCTCGAAGTGCATCGCGTCGGGGATGAGGCCTTCGGTGAGGGCGCGGCCGGCGGGGGTGAGGGCGATGCGGACGGCGCGGGACGCGCGGGCGCGGGAGACGAGGCGGCGGCGGGTGAGGGTGCCGACCTGACGGGAGAGGGTGGAGAGTTCGACGCTCGTCACGCGGGAGAGGTCGCCGAGGGACCCGTCGCCGAGTTCCCACAGGGCGGCCATGATGCGGTACATCGGCAGCGTCAGGCCGTGCTCCGCGAGGCGACGGGAGAAGAGGTCGCCCATGCGGACGCCGACGCGGTTGAGCAGGTAGGGGAAGGCGGAGGTGAAGCGGTAGTCGGCGGGGGTCATGGCGGCATTCTCGCGCCCCGACATTTGCAATTGCAAGTGTGATGGGGCCGTGCCATGTTGGGCCTCGTGGAGAGCCGGGTGAGCCGGCCGGCGACGCGAGGAGGGAACGGACGGATGAGCGTGCATCGGGGCGACGTGACCTCCTTTCCCCCCCGCGGCGCGGAGCGCCCGTCGCCGGCGGAGTTGAAGGAGCGGATGCGAGCGCTGGTGCCGGGGTTCCGGGAGCGCGCGGGGCGCGCGGAGCGGGACCGGCGGGTGCCCGCGGAGAACATCGCCGCGCTGCGGGAGGCGGGGCTTTACCGCATCGTCAAGCCGCGGGTGTTCGGGGGATACGAGTACGACTTCGACACCGTCGTGGACCTCGTGATGGAGGCGGCGCGGGGGTGTGCGTCCACGGCCTGGGTCTACGGGCTGTATGCGGCGCACCAGTGGCTGCTGGCGAGTTTCGACGCGCGGGCGCAGCACGACCTGTGGGACGCGGACGAGGACCCGACGATCTGCGGTTCCTACGCGCCGGCCGGCAAGGCGGTGGCGGCGGAGGGTGGGTTCCGGATCACCGGGCGCTGGCAGTTCGCCAGCGGCTGCGACGGCGCGTCCTGGGCGGTGTGCGCGACGGTGCTGCCCTCGCGGTCCGAGGGCGTGGCGCCGGGGCCGGGATTCCTGCTGGTCCCCGCGTCGGACTACGCCATCGACGACACCTGGGACGTGGTGGGGCTGTGCGGGACAGGGTCGAAGACGCTGATGATGGAGGACGTGTTCGTCCCGTCGCATCGCGTGCTGCTGTTCCGGGAGACGACGTCGGGGAACACGCCGGGGTCGAAGGTCCACGCCAATCCGGGGTTCGGCATCCCGATGCTCTGCAACATCCCGTCCTGCCTCGCGGCGACGGCGGTCGGCGCCGCCACGGGGGCGCTGGATTCCTATCTTGAGGTGACGAGCCAGCGGGTCACACGCGGGGCGGTGGCGGGCGGCGCCAACCGGATGGCGGATTTCCCGACGATCCAGTTGCGCGTGGCCGATGCCGCGGCCTCGGTGGACGCGGCGCGGGAGATCCTGCTGCGCGACCTGCGGGCGCGGGCGGCCACGGTGCGCGCGGGGGAGGCGGTGTCGGTGGAGGACCGCATCACCTCCCGCCGCGGTCAGGCCTTCGCGGTGTCGCTCGGCATCCGGGCGGCGGAGGCGCTGAACGCCTCCACGGGCGGCTACGGGCTGGACGTGGCGAACCCGGTGCAGCGGGCGTGGCGCGACGCCAACGCGGTGGGTCGGCACATCTCCCTGAACTGGGATGCGGTGGGCACGATGTATGGGCAGATGACGCTCGGGCTCGAACCGCGCGGTCAATACTGAGGGGGAAACGGAACGATGCGAGGCAAGGTGGCGTTGGAGGAGCATTTCGCGATCCCGGACACGCTGATGGACAGCTTCGGCTTCCTCGGCGACACGGTGTGGGAGGAGCTGAAGTCGCGCCTGCTGGACATGCAGGACCGGCGGCTGCGCGAGATGGACAAGCACGGCATCGAGGTGATGCTGCCCTCGCTCAACGCGCCGGCGGTGCAGGCCATCCCGGACGCCGCGCGCGCCGTCGAGATGGCGCGCCGGGCCAACGACTTCCTC
>CAXVWQ010000045.1:0-11411 GCA_964263755.1 Roseomonas sp.
GCCTCGCCGCCTGGCGCGCCCCCATCACCGAAGCCTCCAGGCAACGCACCTCACAGGCCGCCTCCCTCATCCCAACCTAACTTCGCGCCTATGGGGCAAAGCCCTCCCTCCGGCCCACAGGTGCCCCCCCCAAGAAGGTCAGCAGAAACGCACGCCGGTATGATCCGGCGCTCAGCGCGTGGCCGGGCGTACCAGCCAGGCCCGCGTCTGCTCGTCGGCGCGGGCGGGGTAGGAGAGGCCGGCGCGGGTCGCCCAGACGTTCTTCTGGATGTGCAGCGGGATGATTGGCAGTTCGTCCGCCACCGCGGCCACCGCCTGCCGCAGCAGCGCTTCCCGCGCCGCGTCGTCGGGCGTGGAGACGGCGCGTGCGATGAGGGCGTCCAGGTCGGGGTTGGAATACCGGCCGTAGTTCAGCGTCCCCAGCCCGCGCGCCGGCTCGTGCGTCGCCACGACGATCCGAAGCGCCAGCGACGCGTCGCCGCTGGCGTTGCCGACGCCGCCGAGCGCGACGGAATACTCACCGCGGCCGACGCGGGCGGAGAACAGCGTCCAGGGCTGCGGCTCCACCGACGCGCGCACGCCGACGCGGCCCCACATCTGCCCGATCGCCTGCATGACCTGCGAACCGTTGAGGTAGCGGTCGGACGGGCCGTTGAGGGTGATGCGGAAGCCCCGGGGGTATCCCGCCTCCGCCAGCAGCGCCCGTGCCCGGTCGGGGTCGAAGGCGGGCACGGGCAGGTTCGGCACGTGGCTCACGCCGCCCGGCGGCATGAACTGGCCCGTGGCGATCGCGGCGCCCTCCAGCGTGCGGTCCACGAGCGCGGCGCGGTTGATCGCGGCGGAGAGCGCCTGGCGCACCCGCCGGTCCCGCAGCGGGTTGCGGTCCAGCGCCTCGCCGTCCGGCCCCGTCGCCGTCGGCGTGCCCTCCGCCGCGCGCTGGTCGAGCCACAGGTAGATGAGGCGAAGCCCCACCGTTTCCGTCACCGTCACGTCCGGCGTGGCCCGCAGCCGCGCGAGATCGCCGCTCGGCACGGCATCCACGATCCCCACGTCGTTCGCCAGGAGCGCCGCCATCCGCGGGCCGGCGCCGGAGATGGTGCGGTAGGAGACGCGCGCCCACGCAGGCGCCGGCCCCCAGTAACCGTCGTGACGCGCCAGTTCCGTGCGCGACCCCGGGGCGTGCGACACCAGCCGGAACGGCCCGGTGCCCACCACCGCGCGCCCGTCGTTGAACGCGTCCGTCCCGGCCTCCGCCGCCGCGTCCCGGCTGACGATCCTCACCTGCGCGAGGTTGCCCGGCGTCAGCGGCTCCACCACGTCCGTCACCACCACCAGCCGGCGCGGGTCGAGGATCCGCACCTCCCGGATGGAGCGCGTGTAGGTGGTGAAGGGCGCCGGCGCGTTCGGCAGCCGCCCGGTGCGCGCGATGGAGAAGGCCACGTCCTCCGCCGTCAGCGCCCGCCCGTCGTGGAACCGCACGCCGTCGCGCAGCGTGAACTCCCAGGAATGGTCGTCCAGCCGCCGCCAGGATTCGGCCAGGGCGGGGATGACGCGGGACCGCTCGTCCAGGTCCGTCAGGCCGTCGAACAGGTGGGACGCCAGACCCTTGTTCGGCGCCGCGTCCTGGAAGTGCGGATCGAGGCTCGTCACCGGCGCCGCGACGCCGACGGAGATGGTCTGTGCCGCCGCCGGCCCTGCCCACAACGCCGCCGCCACCACCCAGGGGATCGCCCGCATCGCCGCCCTCATCGCACGTTGCGTTGGGATGGTGACGGACGGCGGCGCATCCGGCAAACCCACGGGCAACGAAGCCGCGCCCGAGGATATGCCCCGCCATGCCCACCCCCGCCCATCGCGTCTTCGCGAAGCTCCGCCTGCCCGTCGTCGGCGCACCGCTCTTCATCATCTCCGATCCCGACCTCGTCATCGCGCAGTGCACGGCGGGGATCGTCGGCTCCTTCCCCGCGCTGAACGCCCGGCCGGCCTCGCTCCTCGACGAATGGCTCGCGCGGATCACGGAGGCGCTGGCCGCGCACGACCGCGCACACCCTGACCGCCCCGCCGCACCCTTCGCCGTGAACCAGATCGTCCACCGCTCCAACGATCGGCTGGAAGCGGACCTTGCGGTCTGTGAGAGGCATCGCGTCCCGCTCGTCATCACCTCCCTCGGCGCGCGTCCCGAGGTGAACGCCGCCGTCCATGGCTGGGGCGGGATCGTGCTGCACGACGTCATCAATCAGGTCTTCGCCCGCAAGGCCGTGGAGAAGGGGGCGGACGGCCTCATCCTCGTCGCCGGCGGGGCGGGGGGGCATGCGGGAACCATCTCGCCCTTCGCCCTCGTGAACGAGACGCGGGCGTGGTTCGACGGCCCGATCGCCCTCTCCGGCTCCATCGCCACCGGCGGCGCGGTGCTGGCGGCGCGCGCGATGGGCGCCGACCTCGCCTACATCGGCTCCGCCTTCATCGCCACCGAGGAGGCGCGGGCGGAGGCGGGCTACAAGCGCATGATCGTGGACGGCGCGGCGGACGACATCGTCTACACCAACCTCTTCACCGGCATCCACGGCAACTACCTCAAGCCCTCCATCGTCGCCGCCGGCCTGGACCCGGCGAACCTTCCGACCTCCGACACCTCCGCCGCCAACTTCGGGACCACGCGGGACCGCAAGGCGTGGCGCGACATCTGGGGGTGCGGCCAAGGCATCGGCGCGGTCGGGGACGTGCTGCCGGCCGCGCGCTTCGTGGACCGGCTGGCGGCCGAATACGACGCGGCGCGGGCGCGGCTGCTGTAGGCCGCGTCCCTCGCCGCGACGTTCCGAGGGCGCGGCGCGGGCCGCCCCCGCGCCTCACGCCGCCTCGTAGAGCGCCCCGATCTCCGTGGCGTACTTCCGCGCCACGTTCGCCCGCCGCACCTTCATCGTCGCGGTCACCTCGTCGTCATCGTGGTCCAGCTCCTTCGTCAGCAGGTGGAAGCGGCGGATGCGGGAGACCTCCGCCATCGTGCCGTTCGCCGCCGCGACCTCCGTCGCGATCAGCTCGCGCACGCGGGGATCCTCGGCGAGGCTGCGGTAGTGCGTGAAGGTGATGCCCTCGCCCTCCGCCCATTGCCCCACCGTGTCCGGGTCGATCTGGATGAGGGCGGAGACGTAGGCGCGGCCGTCGCCGATGACGATGCATTCCTTGACGTAGGAACTCGCCTTCACCGTGTTCTCGATCTCGGAGGGCGAGAGGTTCTTGCCGCCGGCGGTGATGATGATGTCCTTCAGGCGGTCGACGATGCGGAACTGGCCGTCCAGCATCTCCCCAACGTCGCCGGTCCGCAGCCAGCCGTCGGGGGTGAAGGCGTCGCGCGTCGCCTCGGGCGCATCATGGTAGCCGGCGAAGACGACGTCGCCGCGCACCTGGACCTCGCCCCCCTCGCCCAGCCGCACCTCGATGCCCTCGCAGGGCACGCCGACGCAGAGGGGCACGACCTCGCCGACGCGCTGCGACAGCACGACGGCGGTCGTCTCCGTGGCGCCGTAGGCCTCACAGAAGGGCAGGCCGATGGTGCGGAAGAAGCGGACGATCTTCGGCGGGATCGGCGCGGCGCCCGTCAGCACGACCTTCGCCTGCCGCAGCCCGACGTAGTTCTGCAAGGCACGGAAGATCGCCGCGTGACAGCAGGCGAAGGTCGCGCGCTGCACCAGGGTGCGGCGCGCGGGCGGGACCTCCGCGAAGGGTTCGCAGGCCGCCAGCGCGCGTTCGAACAACCGCAGCCGCCAGCCGCCCGCTTCCCGCAGCTTGAAGTGGATGGCGGCGTGCAGCTTCTCCCAGATGCGGGGGACGCCGAGGAAATGGGTGGGCGCGACCTCCCGCAGGTCCGACTGCACCGTGCGGATGGATTCGCCGAAGTGCACGCAGGAGCCCGCGTAGACCGGCGTCATCACCGTCAGCGCCTGTTCCGCCACGTGGCAGAGCGGGAGGTAGGAGAGGGTCACGGCGTCCGGCCCCCAGTCGTAGTGCGAGGACACCGCGATCGCCTCCGCCCGGATGTTGCGGTAGGTGATCATCGCGCCCTTCGGCTTCCCGGTTGAGCCGGAGGTGTAGATCATCAGCGCCAAATCCTCCGGGCGCTGTCGGGCGAGCGTGTCGTGCACGAGGTCCGGATGTTCGGCATCGTGCCGCCGGCCCGCCTCCTCCAGCGTCTCGAACGCCGTCACCGCTCCTGCGGGGTAGGCGCCGAAGCCCTTGGTCTCCATCACCACCACGTGGCGCAGCGCGGGCAGCGCGGCGCGGGAGGCGAGGACCTTGTCCACCTGCTCCTGATCCTCGCAGACGGCGATCTCCGCGCCCGAATGGCCGAGCACGTAGGCCACCTCGTTCGCCGGGGACGTCGGATACACGCCGATGGTCACCGCGCCGACCAGCCCCGCGCCGAGTTGGCACAGCACCCATTCCAGCCGGTTCTCGGACAGCACGGCGACGTGCCCGCCTTCGGCCAGCCCCATCGCGCGGAAGCCCGCCCCGACGGCGGTGGCGCGGTCCAGGTAGTCCCGCCACGTGACGCCGCGCCAGATGCCGAAATCCTTCTGCCGGATCGCCACGCGGTCCGGTGCGCGCCGCGCCTGTTCGCGCAGCATCTGCGGCAGTGTGAGGTCGGGGAGGGTCACGAGAGCCACCGCTTGCGCCGCTTGTAGTGCTTCACGTCGCGGAAGGACTTCCGGCCGTGCCCGCCGAGGCCGAGGTAGAACTCCCGCACGTCTGCGTCCCGCGTCAGGGCCTCCACCGTGCCGTGGGTGACGATGCGGCCGGTCTCCATGATGTAGGCGTAGTGGGCGACGGCGAAGGAGACGGCGGCGTTCTGCTCCACCAGCAGCATGGCGGTGCCGCGTTCACGGTTGATGCGGGCGATGATGGTGAAGATCTCCTCGACGAGCATGGGGGAGAGGCCGAGGGAGGGTTCGTCCAGCAGGATCAGCCGGGGTTCCGCGATCAGCGCGCGGCCGATCGCGAGCATCTGCTGCTCGCCGCCCGACAGGTAGCCGGCCAGCCCGGTGCGACGTTCGCGCAACCGGGGGAAGTAGTCGTACACCGCGTCGAAGTCCCGCACCGCCCCGCGCCCGCCGCGTGCGAAGGTGGCGGCGACGAGGTTCTCCTCCACCGTCAGGTCATCGAAGATGCGGCGGCCTTCCATCACGTGGAACAGGCCGCTCCGCACGAGGTCGTGCGGGGCGAGGGCCGCGACGTCCCGGCCGTCGAAGCGGATGGCGCCGCCGGTCAGGGCGCCGTCCTCGATCTCCAGCAGGCGCGACACCGCCTTGAGCGTGGTGGACTTCCCGGCGCCGTTGGAGCCGAGGAGCGCCACCACCTGCCCCGCGGGCACGGAGAGCGAGAGGCCGCGCAGGACCTGGACGGTCCGGTTATAGATCACCTCGATGTTCGACACGTCGAGGATCGGCGCGGCCTCCAGGGTCATCAGGTGGTCCGCGAGACGCGGATCCACCCGCCTTCGCCCACCATCCGCCCCCGCGCCGCGTCGTAGCGATAGACGCGGCCCACGGGGATGGTGTTGCCGGGGATGGAGATGGGCTGGCCAATGATGCCGCCCGTGTCGAAGTCGCGGATCGTGTTGAGCGCGGCCTTGAGGCCGGTGCCGGTCATCGGCATCCGCCCCTCGATGGCGCGGCGGGCGATCTCCGCGAACAGCATCCCCGTCAGGTAGCCCTTCACGTGGTAGACGGACTGGTATTCCGGCCGCAGTTGCCGGATGCGCGTCAGAGCGGGGGCGGAGGGATCGTCATCATAGTGATAGCGATAGGGCATCACGCCCAGCATCCCGTCGGCGGCTGTGCCGATGCGCTGCCAGCCCGCGTTGTCCATGGACCAGAAGGTGCCCATGAACTTCGTGCGCAGCCCGATCTGCCGGGCCTGGGCGATGAACTCCGGCAGGGGCGCGAGGATGTAGCCGTGGAAGATCGTGTAGTCCGGATTGGCACGCCGGATCTTCAGGATCTCCGTGGACACGTCCACCGAGCCGGGCGGGGTGATGATCTTCTCGACGATCCGCAGCCCTAGCCGCCCGGCCAGCGCCTCGGTCGGCGCGATGGGGTCGCGGCCGAACTCCGTGTCGGAGTTGACGAGGGCGATGCGGGCGCCGGGCTGGGTGCGCCCGATGTATTCCAGCAGCACCGCCATCATCTCCGAATAGTCGGGGCCGGCCATGAACTGGCGGGGGTAGGCGACGGGGTCGTTGATCTCGGTGGCGAAGGACGCGCCGGCCATGAGCGCGTCGTCGCGGCGGTTCAGCTCGGGGTTGATCGCCTTCGCGAAGCCGGTGGAATCGCCGTAGTAGAAGTTGACCTTGTTCGCGCTCGTCAGGCGGTTGAAGGCCGCGACCGATTGGTCCACCCGGTACGCCGTGTCCTCGAACACGAAGCGCAGGCGCCGCCCCGCCACGCCCCCGGCCTCGTTGATGACGCGGACGTAGTCGGTCAGTCCGGAACTCAGCCCGACGCCGGCGAAGCCGAACACGCCGGTCAACGGGATGGAGCCGGCGATGACCACCTCTTCCCCGCCCTGCGCACGCACCCGGTTCGGGCTCGCCGCCACCGTCGCCGCGCCGATGCCCGCGGCGAGAGCCGCGCGTCTGCCGATGGTCATGCTGAACCTCCCTTTGCTCATGTCTTGAACGGCCACAGGTGGAAGAACCGCCGGACGCGGCGCCACACCTCCGCCAGCCCGTGCGGCTCGAAGATCAGGAAGCCGATGATGAGGGCGCCGAACACCACCGTGCGCACGGGCGACAGGATCGTCACGGCCTCCGGCCAGACCGGCGAGACGAGGCCGACGAGAAGTTTCAGCGCCTCCGGAACGAGGGTCATGAAGATCGCGCCGATCACGCCGCCGAGGATCGTTCCCATGCCGCCGACGATGATCGCGGCGAGGAAGAAGATGGAGTAGACGAAAGGGAAGGATTCCGGCGTGACGGAACGGAAGAAGTAGGCGAACAGCGCCCCCGCCACCCCCGCGTAGAACGAGGACAGGCCGAAGGACATCAGCTTCGTCCGCAGCAAGGGGATGCCGAGCACGGCGGCGGAGATGTCACGGTCCCGCACGGCGATGAAGGCCCGGCCGATCCGGGTTCGGAACAGGTTGGCCGCCGCCAGCACGGACACGCACGCGACCGGCACGACGAGCCAGTAGAAGGAGGATGGCCGCGCCATCTCCCACCCGAACACGGTGGCGGGCGGCAGGTTCACGCCGCGCGTGCCGCCGGTGATCGCCATGTTGGAGAAGGCGAAGCCGACGAGGACGGAGGCGGCGATGGTGGCGATGGCGAGATACAGCCCCTTCACCCGCAGGCTCGGCAGCCCGACCACCACGCCGACCGCCGCCGCCGCCGCGCCGCCGAGCACGAGGTTCAGCAATGCCGGCGTCCCCAGCCGCGCATCCGCGACCGCCGCGGTGTAGGCGCCGACCGACATGAAGGCGGCGTGGCCGAGGGACACGAGGCCGGTGTAGCCCGTGAGGATGTTCAGCCCCGTCGCGGCCACCACGTGGATCGCCGCGAGGCACGCCAGGAACATGGCGTATTCCCCCGCCACGAAGGGCAGCAGCACCAGCGCCGCCGCGCCGATCGCCAGCCATGCCCGCTGCACGTTCGTGTCGAGCAGCGCGTGGTCCGCGTCGTAGGAGCCCTTGAGCGCGCCGATCCTCATAGCCGCTCGATCTCGGCCGTGCCGAACAGCCCGTGCGGTTTCGCGACGAGCACCAGCAGCAGGATCGAGAAGGCCGCGGGCAGCTTGTATTCGCCGCCGACGAAGGTGCCAACATAGGCTTCCAGCAGCCCGATCAGCAGCCCGCCGATCAGCGCCCCGGCCACCGAATCCAGCCCGCCGACGATCACCACGACGAGCGCGGAGAGCGCCACCGCGCCCATCGTCGGCGACAGCCCGCCCACCGCGCCGACGAGGATGCCCGCCCCCGCCGCCGTCATTCCCGCCAGCGCCCAGGCGATGGAGAACACGCGGGGCACGTTGATCCCGCAGCCGTAGGCCGCTCCCTGGTCCGACGCGGTGGCCCGCAGCGCCACCCCTGCCCGGGAGGAGCGGAACGCCACGAGGAACGCCGCGATGGCGATGGCCGCGACGACGAAGGTGATGGCGATCTTGCGGGACACGAAGGCCTCACCGATGAACACCGGCGCGGTGCCCATGAAGTCCGGCAGGGGCATCGGTGCGGCGCCCCAGATGATCTCGGCGATGCCCACCAGCACGGAGCCCAGCCCGATCGTCACCATGAAGGTGGAGATGGCGCTCTCGCCGAGCATCGGCGCGATGATCCCGCGCTCGATGACGAAGCCGAGCAGCGCACCGCCCGCCAGCACCAGCGGCACCGCGAGCCAGGGGGACAGCCCGAGCCCGACGAAGAGCGACAGGAACAGGTAGGCGCCGATCATCAGCATCTCGCCGATCGCGAGGTTCACGACGCGCGTCGCCTTGTAGATCAGCACGAAGGCGAGCGCGACGAGCGCCAGCAGCGCGCCGGAGCCCAGCCCGGCAAGCGTGATCTCGGCGAAGAAGAGCGGGTCGAACCCCTCGTTCACGCGGCGCCCCTGATCCGCGCCCGCAGCGCGTCCGCGTCGCCCGCGCCGAGATAGGCCCGGATCACCTCCGGGTGCCGAGACACCTCCGCCGGCGTGCCGCGCGCGATCACCTCCCCGAAGTTCAGCACCACCACGTGGTCGGAGATGTCCATCACCAGCCCCATGTCGTGCTCCACCATCAGCACCGTGAGGCCCCATTCCTCCCGCACGTCGAGGATGAAGCGGGCCATGTCCTCCGTCTCCTCGCGGTTCATGCCCGCGACGGGCTCGTCCAGCATCAGCACGCGCGGCTTCATCGCCAGCGCACGCGCCAGTTCCAGGCGCTTGCGCAGCCCGTAGGCCAGCGCACCCACGGGCTGGTTGCGGATGTGGTTGATCTCGAGGAAGTCGATCACCCGCTCCTCGATCTCCGCGCGAACTTCCGCTTCTTCCCGGCGCGCCCGGCCCCAGTACCACAGCGCGTCCAGCAGCCCCGTCCGCATGTGCGCGTGGCGGCCGAGCTTGATGTTGTCCAGCACGCTCATGCCGCGGAACAGGGAGATGTTCTGGAAGGTCCGCGCCAGCCCCGCCTTCGCGCGCTCCGGCGCCGACAGCCGGCCGATGTCGGCGCCCTCGAACAGGATCGCCCCCGCCGCTGGCCGGTAGAAGCCGGAAACGCAGTTGAACAGCGATGTCTTCCCGGCCCCGTTCGGCCCGATCACCGCGGTGATGGAGCCCGGCGCCACGTCGAAGGACACGTCGTTCAGCGCCCGCAGCCCGCCGAAGCGCAGCGACAGCCCGCGCACGGACAGGATCGGCGCCGCTTCCACGGCGCCGGCGACCACCGACGTGTCGAGAACCGTCCCGTCCATCCCCTCTCCCGCCGGCGCTTGCCGCGTCCTGGCGCGCGGAGCCGATCACCTTTCCCCGGTGGCGCGCAAGGGGGGCTGGTCGCGTCGCGCCAACCCGGGCAGGTTCCGCGGCAACGCGAGGGGGGAGGCACCATGCGACTGGACGGCAACGCGGCCGTGGTGACCGGCGGCGCCTCCGGCCTCGGCGGCGCGACGGCGGCGGCCCTCGCCCGCGGCGGCGCCTACGTGACGATCCTCGACCGCGACGCGGCGCGCGGCGCCGCCCAGGCCGCCGCCATCGGCGCCCTGTTCATCGAGACCGACGTGACGGACGATTCGAGCGTCGCCGCCGCCCTGACCGAGGCGGAGGCCGCCCACGGCACAGCCCGCATCCTCGTCAACTGCGCCGGCATCGCCCCCGCCGCCCGCACGGTGGGGCGGGACGGCCCGCACGCACTCGACCTCTACCGCCGGGTCATCGAGGTGAACCTCATCGGCACCTTCAACGTCCTGTCGAAGTTCGCCCACCGCCTCGCCGCCGCGCAGCCGCTGGACGGGGAACGCGGCGTCATCGTCAACACCGCGTCGGTGGCGTCCACCGACGGGCAGGTCGGGCAGGCCGCCTACGCCTCCTCCAAGGCCGGCGTCGTCGGCCTGACGCTGCCCGTGGCCCGCGACCTCGCCTCCCTCGCCATCCGCTGCGTCGCCATCGAGCCGGGCCTGTTCCTCACCCCCATGCTCGAAGGCCTCCCCGCGGAGGTGCAGGACTCCCTCGGCAAGCAGGTCCCCTTCCCCAACCGTCTCGGCCGCCCGGACGAATACGCGCAGCTCGTTCTGCACATCCTCGCCAACCCCATGCTCAACGGCACCTCCATCCGGCTGGACGGCGCCATCCGCATGGCGCCGCGATGAGCGGGGCGCCCGTCCTGCTGGAACGGGACGGGCCCGTCGCCCGCCTCACCCTCAACCGCCCGGACGCCGCCAACGCGCTCGACGCCTCCCTCGCGAGCGCCCTGCTCGCCGCCGCGGTGGAATGCGACGAGGACGCGACGGTCCGCTGCGTCCTCCTCGCCGCCCGCGGCCCGCTGTTCTGCGGCGGCGGCGACATCCGCACTTTCGCGAAGGCCGGCGACGCCCTCCCCCGTCTCGTCGGCGAACTCCTGCCCGCGTTCCACGGCGCGGTGTCCCGCCTCGCGCACATGGAAAAGCCCCTCGTCACGGCCATCCAGGGGCCGGCGGCGGGGGCCGGCTTCTCCCTCGCGGTCATGGGAGACATCGTCCTCATGGCCCGCTCCGCCCACCTCTCCCTCGCCTACACCGCGCTGGGGCTGTCGCCCGATGGCGGCTCCACCTTCTTCCTCCCCCGCCTCGTCGGCCTGCGGCGGGCGCAGGAGATCGCGCTGACCAACCGCCGCATCGGCGCGGAGGAGGCCGCGACCCTCGGCCTCGTCACCCGCGCCGTGGATGACGGCGCGCTGGAGGCGGAGGCGACCGCCACGGCGCACCGCCTCGCCGCCGCCGCCACCGCCGCGGTGGGGCGCACGCGCAACCTCCTCCTTGCCTCCCTCGGCCATTCGCTGGAGGAACACCTGGAGATGGAGGCCCGCGCCATCGCCGCCACCGCCCGCGGTCCCGAGAGCCGCGAAGGCATCGCCGCCTTCCTCGCCAAGCGCCCACCGAACTTCGGAGGCTGAGCCCGATGCCCCAGGCCTACATCGTCGAGGTTCTCCGCACCGCCGGGGGACGGCGCAACGGCCGCCTCTCCGGCCGGCATCCCGCGGACATGGCGGGGGAGGTCCTGACGGCGCTCGTGACCCGCACCGGCCTCGACCCCGCGGCGGTGGAGGACGTGATCATGGGCTGCGTCACCCAGGCCGGCGAGCAGTCCTGGCACGTCGGCCGCAACGCCGTCCTCGCCTCGACGCTGCCGGACAGCGTTCCCGCCGTGACGATCGACCGGCAGTGCGGATCGTCGCAGCAGGCGCTGCACTTCG
>CAXVWQ010000046.1:0-29773 GCA_964263755.1 Roseomonas sp.
GCAGGGCCGCCGAGGCCCGCAGGGCGGCCGACTCGAACGCGTGCGCGGCGTCGGGCAGGGCGGGCGTGATCGCGTTCATCGGCCAGCGGTAGCGCCGCCCCGTCCGCCTCACAAGGAGGGCCCGTCCCCGCGTGACAGGCCGTCCCAAAAAGTGTTACGCGCCGTCGGTATGTGAACGGCCCGCGGGCGCGGCGCGACGGAATCGGGATGATCGCCCCTTCCGGCACGCGCCGTGCGTCGGCCACAGTCGCGACGCCGGTCCCCGCGGCCGGACAGAGACGGATACGACGATGCCCTTCACCGCGTCACCCCGACCCGCCCTCGCCCCTGTCCTGGACCAGCCGCGCCGCGTTCTTCTGGGATGGCGCACCCGGCTGGCGGCCGGTGTCGCCCTCGCCGCGATCCTCGCGACCGGGAGCCTCGCCCAGACCCCGCCGATCACCTTCGACCCGCCGGTCCCCAGCCAGGCGGGCGGCCAGACGGGCGGCCAGACGGAGGGCGGGTCCGCGGCGCTCGGCCGCACCTCCTCCCGCGCCGCCGCCATCCTGCTGGACCAGGCGAACTACTGGAGCGCGCAGGGGCGGCCGGCCATGGCGCTGTCCGCCCTCGAGCGCCTCATCGCGCTGGAGCCGAACAACCCGGAGGTGCTGGCCACCGCCGCCGAGGTCGCGATCCAGAGCGGCGACCGCGCGGTGGCGGAGGGCTACCTCGCCCGCATCTCGCAGCTCGCGCCCAACTCCCCGGCCGCCCTGCGGGCCTCGGCGGCCCTGCGCGCGGCCTCGGTGGACCAGGCCGCGCTCGGCGAGGCGCGCCGGCTGGCGCAGGCGGGGCAGCGCGAGGCGGCGATGCAGCGCTACCGCGAGATCTTCCCGAACAACGAGGTGCCCGACGCCTACGCGGCGGAATACTACCAGACGCTCGCCTCCGTCTCCTCGGAGAACTTCCGGGACGCGATCAACGCGCTGCGCGCCGCCGTCGCGCGGCAGCCGGAGAACCGCTCCCTCCAGCTGTCCTACGCGCAGCTCCTGACCTACCGGGAGATCACCCGCTCCGAGGGCATCGACCGCCTCGTCGCGCTCTCCAACCTCTCGGACATCGCCTCCGGCGCGCGGGCGGCGTGGCGGCAGGCGCTGCTCTGGCAGGGCTCCGGCGGCGAGGCGGAGGCGCAGATCGCGGCCTACCTCGAACGCTTCCCGGACGACCAGGAGGTCATCGCCAAGCTCGCCGAGATGCGCGCCGCGACGGCGGACCCGGTCGCCGAGGGGCGCATCCGCGGCTTCGAGCTGATGCGGGAAGGCAAGGTCTCGGACGCGGAGACGGTGTTCAACACCCTTCTCGAGACCGACCCGAACGAGCCGACCGGCCTTCTCGGCCTCGCCATGGTGCGGCGCCGGCAGTCGCGGGAGGCGGACGCGCGGGAGCTGCTGGAACGGGCGACCGCGGCGGCGCCGGACCGGCGCGCGGAGTTCCTCGAATCCCTCGGCTACACGGAGGACGGGCTGCGGATCGGGCTCGGCCTGCCGGGGCGCGGCGGCTTCGCGGGGAACCAGGGCGGCCGGGGCTTCCGCGGTCGCGGCGGCGGCGACCCGAACTACGTGCCGCCCTCCGTGCCCGCCCGCCGCGCCCTCGGCGCCGGGCGGCTGGACGAGGCGCTGCGCGGTGCCGACCGGGCCTCGCGCGGCGACGTCGGGCAGCGCATCGAGGCGGCGATCATCCGCGGCCAGGTCGCCCTGCAACGCCGGGACTTCCCCGCGGCCGAGGCGCGGTTCCGCGAGGCCCTGGCGCTGCGGCGCAACCTGCCGGAGGCGCAGCAGGGCCTGTACAACGCCATCAACGGCCGCAGCCCCGCGGAGGCCGCCACCTACGCCGCCTCCGTCGGCCTCCGTCCCGGCGCCGCCGGCGCCGCCGGCGGCGCGGCGGGTCCCGACTACGACCGCGCCCGGCAGCTGCGCGAGGAGGCGGTGCGCGAGAACGACACGGACGTGCAGATCTCCCTCCTCCGCGCCGCCGTCGCGGCGACGCCGGGCGAGGTCTGGCCGCAGCACGACCTCGCGCGCGTGCTGAAGACCCGTGGCCAGCGGGCCGAGGCGCTGGGCATCGAGCGGGCGCTGCTGGCGCGCCGGACGAACGACGCGATGTTCGCGGCGGCGCTGCTGGCGAACCAGGACGGTCGCGCCGCCGACGTGGTGGCGCGGCTGGAGGCGATCCCGGCCCGTGCGCTGACGCCGGACGGGCGACGGCTGCTGGAGTACAACCGCAACCTGCTGGAGATCGGCCGCCTGACGCGGCTGGCCCGCGGCAACCCGGACGGCGATGCGGCCCGCCAGCTGATCGCCCTCGCGGCGCGGCCCGATCCGTCGGGGGAGATCCCCGCGACGGTGGTGCGGGCCTTCGGCACGCTCCGCCAGCAGGGCAACGCCGAGGCGGCGGCCCGGGCGGGCGGGTCGGACAACGCCGCCGCCCCCGCGCGCGGCCGCGCCGTGGTGGCCGCGGCCCTCGTGGATGCCGGGGAGCGGGACGACGCGGCGGCGACGGTGCGGGCGGTGGAGCGCGACCCGCGGCTGGCGCTGGACACGGTGCGCCAGCCCGTCGGGACGCGTGCGGCGACGCCGGGCCGGCGGGAGAACGCCCTGACGCCCTACGACCCCCTCGACAACCGCCGGCCGCAGCTTTCGGTGGCCCGGGTCTATGCCAATTCCGGACGGACGGAGGAGGGGCTGCAGATCGCGGAGAACATCCTCGCCCAGAACCCGGCGAACACGGAGGCGCGGTCCGTGGCGGGCGAGGCGGCGGTGCTCAACGGCTCCATGCTCCGCGCGGAGCAGCTCCTGCGGGAGGGGCGCGCCATCGGCGCGGATGAGTTGCAGATGGCGCTGCTGGAGGCGCGGATCGCCCGTGCCCGCCGCGACCCCCTCCGCGCCCGACGGGCGCTGGAGGAGGCGGCGCGGCTGCGCGGGGACCAGCTGCGCGCCGGGGGCTGACCCCCCGGCGCCGTCACCCCTTCGTGCCGCCGTCCTTCGGGGCGGTGCCTTTCGCGGCGTCGGGGACGAGGCCGGTGGCCATGCGTTCGCCCTTCTCGGCGCGCTCGGCCGCGTTGCCGGCGGCGCCGCCGATGTGGCGCATCGCCTCCACGCCGTTCTCGGCCTTCGGCTGGTCGCTCGGGGGTGGCTTCGACATCGTGGTCCTCCTTCTGGCGAAGGCGGGAACGGCCGGCGGGCGGCCCGGGTTCCCTCAGACCAGCACGAGGTCGTCCCGGTGGATCACCTCGTCCCGGCCGCGCCAGCCGAGGATGGCCTCGATCTCGGCGGAGCGGCGGCCGGCGATGCGGCGGGCGGCGTCGGAATCGTAGGCGCAGAGGCCGCGGGCGAGTTCGCGGCCGGTGGAGTCGCGAACCGAGACGGGGTCGCCGCGCTCGAACCGGCCCTCCACCTCCCGCACGCCGGCGGGGAGGAGGGAGCGGCCGTCGGACAGGGCGCGCGCGGCGCCGTCGTCCACGACGAGGCGGCCGAGCGGGGCGAGGGAGCCGGCGATCCAGGACTTGCGGGCCGACCGGCCGCCGGGGGCGGGGAGGAACCAGGTGCAGCGGGCTCCGTCGAGCATCGCGGCGAGCGGGTTCGCGGCGTCGCCGCGGGCGATCGCCATGGCGCAGCCGGCACCGGTGGCGATGGCGGCGGCGACGAGCTTCGTGCGCATCCCGCCGGAGGAGTAGCCGGGCGGGGGATCGCCGCCCATCGCCATGATGTCGTCGGTCATCCGCTCGACGATCGGCAGGTGGGCGGCGGCGGGGTCGCGGCGGGGGTCGGCGGTGTAGAGGCCGTCGATGTCGGACAGCAGCACGAGCGCGTCGGCCTCGATCATCTCGGCGACGCGGGCGGCGAGGCGGTCGTTGTCGCCGAAGCGGATCTCCGCGGTGGCGACGGTGTCGTTCTCGTTGATCACCGGGACGCAGCCGAGGGCGAGGAGGGTGCGGAGGGTTTCGCGGGCGTTGAGGTAGCGGCGGCGGTCCTCCGAATCCTCCAGGGTGAGCAGCACCTGGGCGGCGGTCATGCCCACGGCGGCGAGGGCGGCGCCCCAGGCGCCGGCGAGGCGGATCTGGCCGACGGCGGCGGCCGCCTGCTTCTCCTCCAGCCGCAGCGTCCGGCGGGTGAGCCCGAGGGCGCGGCGGGCGAGGGCGATGGCGCCGGAGGAGACGAGGACGACCTCGGCGCCCCCCGTCCTCAGCCGTGCCACGTCCGCGGCGACGGAGGCGAGCCAGGCGTCGCGCGGGGCGGCGGTGACAGGGTCCACGACGAGGGCGGAGCCGATCTTCACGACGATCCGGCGCGCGTCGGCGAGGGAGGGGGGGCGCATCGCGCGGGCGTTACCATGCGTGCGAGCGCGGCGCGACGTGGGGGGCCGTGGGCATGAGGCCCCACGGGGCCGGCGCAACGGCAACCGACGGCTTGCGGCCGGCGCCACAGGAGGAGAGGGTGCGGAGATGGCTGGTCTCCCGGACATCCTCAACGCCGTCGGCAGCGCCTTCGGCGTGCGAACCGAGAAGGAGCCGGCGCACGAGGTGCTGGCGACCCTCGGGCCGGAGACGGGGGTGCGGCGCTACCCGGTCCGGCGCGCCTACGAGGTGCGGCTGCCCGCGGAGGACGCCGGCCGCGCCTTCGACATGCTGTTCCGCAGCATCCGGGAGGCGAGCATCCCGATGACCTCCCCGGTGGAGAGCGGGACGGGCATCCCGATGACGGCGCCGGTGGAGGGGACGACGACCGGGCACGGCTACACGATGCGGTTCTTCCTCCCGGACGGGATGGCGGACCCGCCGCCGCCCACCGTCCCCGGCGTGACGCTCATCGCGGTGCCGGGGCAGACCCTCGGCGTGCGGCGCTTCGCCGGGCTGGCCGGGGCGGAGAAGGTGTCGGCGCGGGAGGGGGCGCTGCGGGACGCGCTGCGGGTGGCGGGGTGGACCGTCACGGGCGCGCGGCTGGAATGGTATTACGACCCGCCCTGGGCCGTCCCGCCGCTGCGGCGGAACGAGGTGGCGCTGCCGGTCGAGCGCGCGGCGGGGTGAGGGGCGGCGCCTTCGCCGTCGTCGCGACCCTCGCAACCCCGCCCGCCGGGGCCGCCGCCCAGGAGGCCCTGCTCCCCCCCGTGACGCCGGCCTGCATCTCCTCGCCCTTCGGGGAGCGGCCGGCGGGCGGGCCGCGGGCGTCGCGGATGCACAACGGGCTGGACCTGCCGGCGCCCGCGGGAGCCTGGGTGCGGGCGGCGGCGGCGGGGCGGGTGGTGTCGGTCCGGCGGATCGGGGCCTGGGGCTGGAGGTCGCGCTGGACCACGGGAACGGGCTGATGACGCGCTACGCGCATCTCGGCATCGTCGCGCCGCCCATCGCGGAGGGGCGGCGGGCCGTGGCGACGGGCGAGGCGCTAGGGCGCGTAGGACGCACTGGGGTGACCTACGGCACCCACCTGCACTTCGAGGTGGTGCTGCGCGGGGCGCGGGTGGACCCGGCGCCTTACCTGCCGGGGGTCAGGCCCTGCCGGTAAGGCGAGCACGGCAGTGTCGGGCGCCGAGGCGTCGTCTCCCAACGTTGCCGCGACGCCAACTCGCCATTCCTGCTGAATGCGACCACGGGAACGAACGAAGCGAGTTGACCGCCGCATCATTGCATGGATATCTGCATGCAGATCAGTGTGCAGGACATGGACGACCTCGCCCCCGCCCGTTACGACCGCGCCTTCGACGCGATCCGCGACATGATCATCGCCGGCCGCCTCCCCCCCGGCGAGGTCGTCTCGGAGGGCGCCCTCGCCGCCGCGCTCGGCGTCAGCCGCACGCCGGTGCGGGAGGCGGTGCGGCGGCTCGTCGGGCTCGGCCTCGTCCAGGCGACCCCGCGCGGCCTGCGGGTCTTCCGCCCGACGGCGGAGGACGTGGCCGAGGTGTATTTCCTCCGCGCGGCGATCGAGGGCGCGGTGGTCCGCGCCGCGGCCGTCCGCGTCACGCCCGGAATGCTGGGCGGCCTCCGCCACCTTCACCGGGACAGCGTCGTCGCGGCCGACCGGGGCGACATCGCCGCCCTCGTCGCGCTCAACGGCGACTTCCACCGCGGCCTCGCGGAGGCGGCCGGGGGCACCCGCGCGCTCGCCGCGCTCGGCGACCTCGAACCGCTCGTCGCGGCCTATCGCCGCCTCTCCCTCCTCCGGCCGGAGCACCAGCGGGATTCGATCGCGGACCACGACCGCATCATCGGCCTCCTCGCGCGGCGCGACGGCGCGGCGGCGGAGGTCGCGCTGCGCGACCACGTCGCCCGCGCCGGGCGGCGCGTGGCGGAGGCGGTCGCGCAGATCGATCCCGCGGCGGGCGCGGGCGACCTGCACCTCCGCAACCTCGACAGCCTCGCCGCGCCGCGCGGCGGCCAAGAACGGGAATGAGCACGATGGACGAGATGCGCTGCGACGTGGCCGTGGTGGGCGGCGGGGTCACGGGGGTCGCCGCCGCGATCGCCGCCGCGCGGGCCGGTGCGCGGACGGTGGTGCTGGAGCCCCGCCCCTTCGTCGGCGGCAACGCGACGACGGGGCTCTGCCTCCACTCCTTCCTCACGCGCGACCGGCGGCAAGCGGTGTTCGGCCTCGCGCAGGAGATGGTGGACCGGCTCATCGCCCTCGGCGCGGCGGTGGGGCATGTCCCCTATGACGGCTTCGTCTCGGCCGTGACGCCGGTGGACGGCGACTGGTTCCGCATCCTGTCGGGAGAGATGCTGGCGGAGGCGGGCGCGCGGGTGATCTACGGCGCCTCCGTCGTCGGCGTGGAGCGGCGCGGCGCGACGGTGGAGGGGCTGGTCACCGCGATGAAGGGCGGCCTGCGCGTCGTCCGCGCCGGCGCCTACGTGGACACGAGCGGGGACGCGGACATCGCGGCCTTCGCGGGCTGCCCCACCCGCAAGGGCGAGATCACCACGGGCAAGATGCAGCCCGTCTCCATGCTGATGCACTTCCACCGCGTGGACACGCGCCGCATCGCCGCGAGCCTCGGGGAGGTGGCGCCGGCGATGGCGACGCGGCCGGACCATCCGGACCCCTTCCCCTGCTACTTCAACGGCACCTTCTCCGCCTGGAACGACATCATCGCGGAGGAGGGGATCTTCCCGAACCGCGACCACAAGGTGTTCTTCAACACGGTCTGGCCGGACCGTGTGAACGTGAACACCTCCGCCGTGTTCGGCGTGGACGCGACCGACCCGGAGGCGCTGGCGCGCGCCGCGCAGGACCTGACGCGGCAGAGCGTCCGCGCGGGCAACTTCCTGAAGAAGCACGTCCCGGGCTTCGCGGATGCCTACTTCATGCCCCAGGTCGTCGCGGGGGTCCGCGAATCCCGCAACATCCTCGGCCGCTACGAGGTCACGCGGGAGGACGTGCTGGAGGGCCACACCTTCGAGGACACGGTCGGCCAGATCTGCTTCCCCGTGGACATCCACGACCCCGACACGGGGCAGGCGCTGTTCGTGGACGTCGGCGGCGACGGGGCGTTCGACGTGCCCTACCGCTCGCTCCTGCCGCAGGGGGTGGACAACCTCATCGTCGCGGGGCGCTGCCTCTCGGCGACGCATTTCGCGCACGGGGCGACGCGCAACATGGCGCCCTGCCTCGTCACGGGGCAGGCGGCGGGGACGGCGGCGGCGATGGCCTCCGGCCGCAACGCGCCGGTGGCGGACCTGCCGGTGGGCGACCTCCAGGCGCGGCTGCTGGCGGACGGGGCCTATCTCGGCCGCGCCCACGAAGGGGCCCGCGCGGCGGCCTGATCGGCCCGGAGTCTGGCACACGGAGTCCGGCACCGGGCGACGGTGGCCGGGGGTGGGAAGGAAACGACGATGGACATGACCCTCGGCCGCCGGGCGGCCCTCGCGGGCGGCATCGGCCTCGCGGCGCACGCGGCCGCGGCGCCCCCCGCCGCGGCGCAGGAGGCGTGGCCGACGAAGCCCGTGCGCCTCGTCGTGCCCTTCCCGCCGGGCAGCGCCTCCGACACCCTCGCGCGCGGCCTCGCGGCCCGCATGACGGAGGGGCTGGGCCAGCCCGTCGTCGTCGAGAACCGGCCGGGCGCGGGCGGCGTGATCGGCACCGACGCGGTCGCGAAGGCACCGCCGGACGGGCACGCGCTGGTGATGGCGACCGCCGCGCACACCATCACCGCCGCGACGATGGAACGCCTGCCCTTCGACGCGCGGCGCGACCTCGTGCCGGTCGCGCGGCTCCTCGCGACGCCGCTCCTCCTCGTCGTCCATCCGGAGGTGCCGGCCCGAAGCGTCGCGGACCTCGTCGCCCTCGCGCGCGCCGAGCCGGGGCGGATGTCCTTCGCCTCCTCCGGCAATGGGACATCGCATCACATGGCGGGGGAGCTGCTGAAGGCGACGGCGGGGCTGGACGTGGTCCACGTCCCCTACCGCGGCAGCGCCCCGGCGCACGTGGACCTCATCGCCGGGCGCGTGGCGATGATGTTCGACAACATCGTCGCCGTGCTCGGCCACGTGCGGGCGGGGCGGCTGCGGGCGGTCGCGGTGTCCTCCGCCGCGCGGGCGGGCATCCTGCCGGAGGTGCCGACGGTGGGAGAATCGGGCTACCCGGGCTTCGAGGTGAACGCGTGGTTCGGCCTCATGGCCCCCGCCGGCACGCCGCGCGCCGTGGTGGACCGCGTCGCCGCCCTGTCCGTGGCGGCGGTGGGGCGGCCGGAGATCGGGGAGCGCCTCGTGTCCGAGGGCGGCACGATCCTGTCCGAGGGGCCCGACGCGTTCGGGCGGTTCCTGGAGGCCGACTTCGCGCGCTGGGACCGGCTGGCCCGGGAGAGGGGCATCCGGCTGGAGGGATAGGGCCGGATCAGCGCGGCCGGGCGGCGCGGAGGGCGGCGGCGGCCTCGCCGACGATCCGCAGGTAGCCGTCCGGGGGCATCCGGCACGGGCCGGGGTCGGGGGTGGCGTAGCCCTCCGGCACCCGCGCGGGGTCGGTGACGACGGGGAGGATCGCCGTGCCCTCGTCCACCTCGTCGGCCATCGCGACGTAGAGGGTGGCGGCGCCGGCGTTCACCGCGTTCGTCAGTTGCCGGCGGAGGAAGGCGCCGCAGCGGCGGGGGATCTCGTGCGCCGGCACCTCCCGGCCGCGGAGGCGCATGAGGTTGGTCCAGGTGAAGCCGGGGTAGGCCACGGGCATCAGGTCCCGCCCGAAGCCGCGGGCGGCGGCGATGTCGGCGCGGAGGATCGGGGCGTAGCGGTCCGCCCCCGCCTCGTCCCGGTTGCGGCCGACGGTCCAGGGGGAGATCACGTCGCAGCCCGGCCAGACGGGTACCCAGGCCTGCTGGTTGGCGACGCGCCAGTCCACCGGCACGCCGCAGAGGATCGTGACCGGCCCGGCGGCGCGGAGGTCGCGGAACAGGTCGAGGGTCTGGGCGGGGGTGAGCCCGGCGCGCGGGAGGCCGTCGCCCCAGAGGCCGCGGACGGGGCGGCCGTGGTGGCGCTGCCAGGTGCGTTCCCGCGCCGGGCCGGCGGCGAGGCGGCGCCAGTCGGCGACGAGGCGCCCCGCGGCCTCCGGGGAACCGCCGGAGAGGTCGTACATGACGAAGACGGAGCGGCGGTGGCGCTCCGCGGCGGCGCGGAGGTTCGTCAGGACGCGGTCGAAATCGGCGAGCGTCTCGGGGCGTTCGAGGGTGCGGATGAAGCGCTGGGCCGCGACGCCGGCGATGCCGTGCGCGGCCATGAGGGCGAGGTGGCGGTCGGCGACGGCGGGGTGGCGGGAATCGTAGACCTCGGCCGGGGCGCCGTCGCGGGCGGGGGAGGGAAGGGGGCAGCGGGCCTCGGGCGGCAGCCCGGTGACGTCGGGCAACAGGTCGGTGACGGGGGCGGGCTGGCCGTCGGCGCCGCGGGCGAACCAGTGGGCCCAGCGATTGGGAGATTGCGCGGCGTCGCAGCGGAACCAGCCCTGGTAGCCGAGGATGACGGCGCCGTTGAGGGAGTCCGAGGCGGCGGCGGGGGGCGGGCACAGGGTGGCGAGGAGGAGGGCGAGGAGGACCGCGGCGCGGCGCATGGCGGGTTCCATCGGTGGGGGGGCGGGACGGTGCGCGGCGATCCAGGGTCGGCGCAAGGGCCGGTCAGTCCCGTTCGGCCCGGTGCTTCGTCACGGCATCCTGGAGGCGGCGGAGGAGTTCGGGCACGCCGTCCCCCGTCGCGCCGGAGATGAGGGCCGGGGTCTGGCCGGTGGCGCGCGCCAGGGCCTTGAGGCGGGAGGACCGGGCCTGGGGGGTCATCGCGTCGGTCTTGTTGAGGGCGACGACCTCCGGCTTGTCGGCGAGGCCGTTGCCGTAGCCCTCCAGCTCGGCGCGGACCGTGCGGTAGGCCTCGACGGCGTCGGGCTGGGTGCCGTCCACGAGGTGGAGGAGGACGGCGCAGCGCTCGACATGGCCGAGGAAGCGGTCGCCCAGGCCGGCGCCCTCGTGCGCGCCCTCTATGAGGCCGGGGATGTCGGCGAGGACGAACTCCTCCAGCGCGTTGAGGCGGACGACGCCCAACTGGGGGTGGAGGGTGGTGAAGGGATAGTCGGCGATCTTGGGGCGCGCCGCCGACGATGCCGCGAGGAAGGTGGACTTGCCGGCGTTGGGGAGGCCGACGAGGCCGGCATCGGCGATGAGCTTGAGGCGGAGCCACACCGGGCGCTCCTCCCCGGGCCAGCCGGGATCGGCGCGGCGGGGGGCGCGGTTGGTCGAGGTCTTGAAGTGGGCGTTGCCGTGGCCGCCGTCGCCGCCGCGGCACAGCAAGGCGGTCTGGCCCGCCTCGGTTAGGTCGGCGAGGACGGTCTCCTTGTCGTCCGCGAGGATCACGGTGCCGACGGGAACCTTCAGGACCACGTCGTCCGACGCGGCGCCGGTGCGGTCGGAGCCCGCGCCGTTGCCGCCCTTGCGGGCCTTGAAGTGCTGGGCGTAGCGGTAGTCGATGAGGGTGTTCAGGCCCTCCACGGCCCGGGCGATCACGTCGCCGCCGCGGCCGCCGTTGCCGCCGTCCGGGCCGCCGTACTCGATGAACTTCTCCCGGCGGAAGGCGATGACGCCGTCACCGCCGTCGCCGGCCTTGAGGTGGACTTTCGCTTCGTCGAGGAACTTCATCGGGGGTGGTCCTGAAACGCGAACGGGGGCCTTCCGGCCCCCGTCGCGCCGCCCGTTCGTGACGGGGTGGGTTACTCGGCGGCGACCTGGATCGGCTCGACGGAGACGGCGACCCGGCCTTCGGCCTTGCGCTCGAACTTCACGTGGCCGTCCACGAGGGCGTGGAGGGAATGGGTGCGGCCGACCAGTACGTTGCGGCCCGGCATCATCTTCGTGCCGCGCTGGGTGACGATGATGTTGCCGGCGCGGACGGACTGGCCGCCGTAGAGCTTCACGCCGAGGCGCTTGCCCGCGGAGTCGCGACCGTTGCGGGACGAGCCGCCCGCCTTCTTGTGTGCCATGAGGGTGTCTCCTGTGCCGCTGCGTTCAGGCCGCGACGATCTCGGCGATCCGCAGCACGGTCTCGTGCTGGCGGTGACCGTTCTTGCGGCGGGAGTTCTGGCGGCGGCGCTTCTTGAAGATGATGACCTTGTCCGCCCGGTCCTGGGCGATGACCGTGGCGGTGACGGAGGCGCCCGGGACGGTCGGGGCGCCGAGCGTCAGCCCGGCCTCGCCGCCGACGGCGAGGACGTCGTTGAAGGTGATGGTGGCGCCGGCCTCGGCCTCCAGCTTCTCGACCTTGAGGAGGAGGTTGGGGGTGACGCGGTACTGCTTACCGCCGGTGCGGATCACGGCGAAGGTCATGGGGTGTGGTCCGGTTCTTCTCTACGCGACGGCGTGCAACGGGGAATGCCGGGGGTGCGGGGCACCGCCGGGGAGGGCGCGATATAGAGGCGGCGGGGGCGGTGCGTCAACGGCTTCGGTGCGTTGCGGGGCGGGCGGGGCGGGTGTATGGGCGGCGCCGCCCGGAGAGGTGCCAGAGTGGCCGATTGGGCCGGTCTCGAAAACCGGAGTAGGGGCAACCCTACCGTGGGTTCGAATCCCACCCTCTCCGCCATCCCTCCTGATCAGCGGTCCCGTCTCTCGTTCCTCCCCGGGCCCCACGCGTGCCGGCGGACGGCGCCGTGAGCCGCCGCGACGAGGGCTGCCGGCGTGATGATCGAGGTGTCGGTCATTCCTTCGGCCCTCCGAGGGCCTGACGCGCGATGCCCTGCATCATCCCGTTCCTGGTCTCGGCACGCCACGCCCGCCAGCCCAACGGCAGGTTGGCCGACCACCGGCCGAACGACGAAGGCGGCGCCCCGGCATCCCGGAACGCCGCCTCCGCCGTCGGCCACGCCGTGGTCCGACCCTGACGACTCACGCCGCCAGGGCCGGGACCGCCCGGATCAGGCCAGCTCGTAGCGATCGAGGTTCATCACCTTCGTCCAGGCCGCCACGAAGTCCGCCACGAACTTCTCCTTCGCGTCCTCGCAGGCGTAGACCTCCGCCGCCGCGCGGACGATGGAGTTGGACCCGAACAGCAGGTCCACCCGCGTCCCCGTCCACTTCGCCGCGCCGGTCGCCCGGTCCTTGCCCTCGAACAGGTTCTCGGAGGCGGGGGAGGCGCCCCACGCCGTCCGCATGTCCAGGAGGTTGACGAAGAAGTCGTTCGTCAGCGCCCCGACCCGGTCCGTGAAGGCGCCGTTGGCGGAGCCCTTCACGTTGGCGCCGAGCACGCGGAGGCCGCCGACGAGGACGGTCATCTCCGGCACCGTGAGCGACAGCAGGTGGGACTTGTCCACGAGCTGCTCCTCGGCGGAGCGGCCGTCGCCGTAGCCGCCCTTGAGGTAGTTGCGGAACCCGTCGGCCATCGGCTCCAGCACGGCGAAGGCGGCGACGTCCGTCATCTCCTGCGTGGCGTCGGTGCGGCCGGGGGTGAAGGGCACGGTCACCTCGTGGCCCGCGGCCTTCGCCGCCGCCTCGATCGCCGCGCCGCCGGCGAGGACGATGAGGTCGGCGAGGGAGACCTTCTTGCCGCCCGCCTCGAAGGCCGCCTTCACGCCCTCCAGCGCCTCGATCACCGTCGCCAGTTCGGCGGGGTTGTTGACCTCCCAGTCCTTCTGCGGCGCGAGGCGGATGCGCGCCCCGTTCGCCCCGCCGCGCTTGTCGGAGATGCGGAAGGTCGCGGCCGAGGCCCAGGCGGTGGAGACGAGCTGCGAGACCGACAGCCCGGTGGCGAGGATCCTCGCCTTCAGGTCGGCCACGTCCGCATCATCGACCAGCGCATGGTCCACGTCGGGAATGGGGTCCTGCCAGATCAGCACCTCGGACGGGACGAGCTTGCCCTTGTAGCGGGCGCGCGGCCCCATGTCGCGGTGGGTGAGCTTGTACCAGGCGCGGGCGAAGGCGTCCGCGAACTTGTCCGGGTTCTCGTGGAACTCCTTCGAGATGCGGTTGTAGATGGGGTCCACGCGCAGGGCCATGTCGGCCGTCGTCATGAACGGCGCGTGGCGCTTCTCGGCGTCGTGCGCGTCGGGGACGAGGTCGGCGCCACCGCCGTCCTTCGGGGCCCACTGGTTGGCGCCGCCGGGGCCGCGGACGAGTTCCCAGTCGAAGCCGAACAGGTTCTCGAAGTAGTTGTTGTCCCACTTCGTCGGCTCGGTGGTCCAGGCGCCCTCCAGGCCGGAGGTGATGGTGTGCACGCCCATGCCGCTGCCGAACTGGTTGCGCCAGCCGAGGCCCTGCTCCTCCGGCCCCGCGCTCTCCGGCTGCACGCCGACGTACGGGCCGGGATCGGCCGCGCCGTGGGTCTTGCCGAAGGTGTGGCCGCCCGCGACGAGCGCGACCGTCTCCTCGTCGTTCATCGCCATGCGGCCGAAGGTCTCGCGGATGTCGTTCGCGGAGCCCTGCGGGTCGGGGACGCCGTTCGGGCCCTCCGGGTTGACGTAGATGAGGCCCATCTGCACAGCGGCCAGCGGCATCTCCAGCTCGCGCTCGTTCTTGTAACGCTCGTCGCCGAGCCAGGTGCCCTCGCGGCCCCAGTAGACGTCTTCCTCCGGCTCCCACACGTCGGGGCGGCCGCCGGCGAAGCCGAAGGTCTTGAAGCCCATGGAATCGAGCGCGACGTTACCCGTGAGGACGATGAGGTCGGCCCAGGAGATCTTCGCGCCGTACTTCTGCTTGATCGGCCACAGCAGGCGCCGCGCCTTGTCGAGGTTGGCGTTGTCCGGCCAGGAGTTGAGCGGCGCGAAGCGCTGCGTGCCGGCGCCGGCGCCGCCGCGGCCGTCGCCGATGCGGTAGGTGCCCGCGGCGTGCCACGCCATGCGGATGAAGAACGGGCCGTAATGCCCGTAATCCGCCGGCCACCAGGGCTGCGAATCCGTCATCAGTGCGCGCAGGTCCCGGATCACCGCGTCAAGGTCGAGCGTCTCGAACGCCTTCACGTAGTCGAACTCCGCGCCGAGCGGGTTGGCCGCGGGCGGGTTCTGGTAGAGGACGTTGAGGTGGAGGTTGTTCGGCCACCAGTCGCGGTTCATGCGCGCGAGGCGGGTGGTGTGGCCGGTCGGCGCGGGGTTGTTGCCGCTGCCGCCGCCGTGGCCCACCACGGGGCACCCGGCGCCCGGCGGTACGTTCGTGTCCATGCTGATCCCCTTACTCGGCCTTGATCGGGCCATTATGTGCGGTCGCCGCGGCCCGTTCCAATGAATAAAGTTGGACGATTTGATCGAGGCGCTCGATGACCCTGCTGCCCTCCCCGCAGCAGCTGCGCTACCTCCTGGCCCTCGCGGAACTCGGCCATTTCGGGCGGGCGGCGGAGGCCTGCGCCGTGGGGCAGTCCACCCTGTCCGCGGGCATCCTCGCGCTGGAGCGGCAGCTGGACGCCGCCATCCTCGACCGTGACGCCGGCAAGCGCGTCGTCTTCACGGCGCTCGGCGAGGAGATCGTGGCGCACGCCCGCAAGGTGATGGCGGCGCTGGAGACGCTCGCCGAGGCCGCCTCCGCCGCCCGCACGCCGTTGAGTGGGCCGCTCCGGCTCGGCGTGATCCCCACCATCGGGCCGTTCCTGCTTCCCCGCCTTATGCCCGTGCTGCGGGAGGCCTTCCCGAACCTCCGGTTGTTCGTGCGGGAGGATACAACGAAGGCCCTCGTGGACCGGCTTGCGGCGAACCGGCTGGACCTGCTGCTGATCGCCCTGCCCTGTGAGTGCGGCGACGCGGAGACCCTGCCGATCGCGCGCGACGAGTTCCTCGTGGCTCTGCCGAAAGGCCACGCGCTCGCGGCCCGGCCGCGCGTCTCGGCGGCGGCCCTGGCGCGCGAACGGCTGCTGCTGCTGGAGGACGGGCACTGCCTCCGCGACCAGGCCCTGGCCTTCTGCGGGCTGGCGGGGGAGCAGGAGGAGTTCGCCGCGACGACGCTGCACACCCTCGTCCAGATGGTGGCCGGCGGCCTCGGCGTGACACTGCTGCCGCGGATGGCGGTGGAGACGGGCGGCGGCGCCTGGGGGGACGTGGAACTGCGTCCCCTCGCCGGGGGTTCGGCATGGCGGACGATCGGGCTGGCGTGGCGGCCGAGATCGCCGCGGGCGGGCGAGTATCGCGCCCTCGCCCCGTTGATCGCGCCGGCCGCCTGAACGGGCCGGCGCGACCGGTCGGCCCTACCCCTTCTTCGCCTTCGCGCCCTTCTTGCCGAGCTCCGACTGCGCGGACGACGAGGTGCGCGGGTTCGACTTGCCCTCCTTCGACGCCTTCGCGTTCGCCTTCTGCGCGGTCGCGCTGCCCTTGCCCTTCTTCTCGGCCATCGGTCGCGTTCCTTCGGGTTGGATGCCTCGTCAACGCCGGGCGCCGTGCCGGGTTCACGTGCGACGGACACGGTGGAGTCCCCTCCCGCATGGAATGCGTCACCGATCCATGTCATCATGCGTGCCAGGAAGGGAGATCTCGATGCGCACCACCCTCGCCCTCGATGACGACCTCGTCGCCGAAGCACAGGGACTGACCGGTCTTCGGGAGAAGTCGAGCCTCGTCCGCGAAGCCCTCAAAGCCCTCATCGAACGTGAGAGTGCCCGTCGCCTCGCCCGTCTCGGCGGCACCCAGCCGGACCTGCGCGCCGCGCCCCGGCGACGGAACCCCGCTTGATCCTGGCCGACACCTCGATCTGGGTGGACCATCTGCGCCGGGACGACGGGGCGCTGCGCGATTTCCTGGAGGCGGGTGCCGTTCTCATACATCCGTTCGTCATCGGGGAGATCGCCCTAGGCAGCCTGCGCGACCGCCACGCCGTGCTCGCTCCCTTCCATCGCCTGCCCCGCTCCGCCGTGGCGACCGATGCGGAGGTGTCCCTGCTGATCGAGACTGGGCGGCTGCACGGCCGCGGGATCGGCTACGTGGACGCCCACCTTCTGGCCGCCGCGCGCCTGACCGCGGACGCCGCGCTCTGGACGCGGGACCGGCGCCTGTCCGCCGTCGCGGCGGAACTCGGACTGGCCTTCCCCGAACCGGGCGGCGGTCGATGACCATGCGCCTGAGGCGCTGCCCCGGCGGCGTGCCGGCGTGATGCCGCATGACGACCCAGCCCGCCCGCCCGGGCCGGGCGCCGACGACCCCGCCGCCTTCCTGCACGGGATGGGCGCGCGGCTTCGCACCCTCCGCGCACGGCGGGGCACCACGCGGCGCGACCTGTCCCGCCGCGCCGAGGTGTCGGAGCGCTACATCGCCCAGATCGAGGCGGGGTCGGGCAACATCTCCGTCCTCCTCCTCCGTCGCATCACCCGGGCGCTCGGGGTGGGGTTGGCGGACCTCGTCACCGACCTGCCGGACCGGACGGCGGAGCGGACGCTGCTGGAACAGGCCGTCGCCGCCCTGCCGGAGGCCGACCTGTCCGCCGCCCGCGCACTCCTGCGCGACCGCTTCGGGCCGACGCCGGACACGGGGCGGGCCGGGCGCGTCGCCCTCGTCGGGCTGCGGGGGGCGGGGAAGTCCACCCTCGGGCGGATGCTCGCGGAGCGGCGGGGCGGCCGCTTCGTCGAACTCGACCGCGAGGCGGAGCGGGAAGGGGGGGCGGAACTGTCGGACATCTTCGCCCGCCACGGCCAGGATGGGTTCCGGCGGTTCGAGCGCGCGGCGCTGCGGGCCTTGGTCGCGGACGGCGCGCCGATGGTCATCGCGACGGGCGGCGGTATCGTCGCGGACGCCGCGACCTACGCCCTGCTGCTCGACACCTGCACCACCGTCTGGCTCCGCGCGGCGCCGGAGGACCACATGGCCCGCGTCACCGCCCAGGGCGACACGCGCCCGATGCGCGACCATCGCGACGCCATGGCCGACCTCCGCGCCATCCTCGGGAGCCGGGAGGAACTCTACGCACGCGCCGCGATCACGGTGGAGACGTCCGGCCGATCGCCGGAGGATTGCGTGGCGGAGCTGCTGGACCGGCTGCCCGCGGGGTGACGCGGGGCCCGGACGGTGGTGTCATGCCGCGGAGGGAAGGGAACGGCCGGGTGAACACGACCATCGCGCGCGTCCGGGCGACGCCGCTGAACATCACCGCGACCTTCGACCTGCCGGGGCACCGGCGCGAGTCGTCCCTGTCGCTCGTCCTCGCGGAGGTCGAGACGGCCGACGGCGTGATCGGCCACGGCATCACCGCCATCACGGAGGAGGAGCCGGTCGCGAGCGCGGTCAACGAGGTCGCGGCGCACGCCATGATCGGAATGGACGCCCTCGCCCATGAGCGGGTCTGGGACCGCCTCTACTGGCTCCTCTCGCCGCGGGGGCAGACGGGCTACGCCACCCACGCGATCGCGGCGCTGGACGTCGCGCTGTGGGACCTGAAGGGCAAGGTGCTGGGGCAGCCGGTGTGGCGCCTCCTCGGCGGCGCGCGGGACCGGGTCCCGGTCTACGTCACCTTCGGCTTCGCCAGCATGGACCGGGACGCCCTGGCCGACGCGGCGCGCCACTGGCTGGCGAACGGCGCGACGCGATTGAAGATGGTCGTCGGCCACCACGCCCAGCAGCGGCGCGACGAACCCCGCCCGATCATGGACGTGCTGCGGGAGGACGTCGCCCGCATCCGCGCGGTACGCGACGCCGCCGGGCCGGACGTGCCGATCTACGTGGACGCCAACTGCTCGCTCGACCCCTACCACGCCCGCTGGCTCGCGGACCGCATCGGCGACCTGAACATCGGCTTCTTCGAGGAGCCGCTGATGGAGAACGATCCCCGCCAACTGGCGATGCTGCGCGCGCAGACCCGCGTGCCCCTGGCGGCCGGACAGAACGAGGGCCTGCTGCACCGCTTCCGCGCGCTGGTCGAGGCGGGAGCGGTGGACGTGCTGCAGCCCAACGTCGCGATCGGCGGCGGCTATACGCAGTGCCTCAAGGCGGCGGGGCTGGCGGCGGCCTTCAACCAGCCCATCGCCAACGGCGGCGCCTGGACGCACCACAACATGCACCTGCACGCCGGTCTCGCGAATGGCGGGCTGGTGGAATACCACCACCTCGCGGTCCTCGTGACGGAACGGCTGTTCGGCCCGCTGCCGCGTCCGGAGGAGGGCTGGATCACCCTGCCCGAAACCTCCGGCCTCGGCTTCGTGCCGGACCCCGACGCGCTGCGCGACCTCGCCCGCGCCCCGCTCTCCCGCGGCAAGGGCAAGGCGTAGAGGAGGACACGCGATGATCGCCCGCCGCACGCTCGCCACCGCCGCCCTCGCCATCCCGGCCCTCCGCGCCGCCGCGCAGGCGCCTTGGCCCGACCGCCCCGTGGTGCTGGTGGTGCCATCGGCCGCGGGGGGCTCGCTCGACACGCTCACGCGTCTTCTCGCCGAGGCGCTGCGCGAGCCCCTTGGCCAGCCGGTCGTCGTGGAGAACCGCGGCGGTGCGGGCGGCGCGATCGGGGCCGACTACGTCGCGAAGTCCCCGCCGGACTCCAACCGCTTCCTCGCCGGCGCCATCCACCACGCCATCCTGCCCGCGGTGCAGCGCCTGTCCTACGACAGCGAGCGCGACCTCGTGCCGATCACCGACATCGCCGCCTCCCCCAACGCCCTCATCGTCCCCGCCAGTTCGCCCGCGCGCACCGTCGCGGACCTCGTCGCCGCCCTCCGCGCCGGCACCCTCCCGCGCGACTACGCCACCGGCGGGCGCGGCACCCTCCACCACCTCACCGGCGCGCTGTTCGCCGACGCCGCGGGGCTGGAGATGACGCCGATCCACTACCGCGGCTCCGCGCCCGCCATCACCGACCTCATCGCCGGCCGCGTGCCGCTGTTCTTCGAGACCCTGCCCTCCGCCGGCCAGCAGATCCGCGGCGGCGCGGCGCGGGCCATCGCCGTGACCTCCGCCGCCCGCGCCCCGTCCCTCCCCGACGTGCCGACGATGACCGAGAGCGGCTTCCCGACGATCCGGGTGGAGACCTGGTACGGCCTCCTCGGCCCGCGCGGCACGCCCGACGCCATCGCGGCGCGGCTGCGGGAGGCCACCCTCCGCGCCCTCGCCACCCCCGCGCTGCGGACCGCCTGGGAGGCCAACGGCGTCTCCGGCGGCGGCCGGCCGGTCGAGGCCTTCGCCGCCATGTGGCGGTCCGAGATCGCCGCCTGGGGCGAGCGGGCCCGCGCCGCCCGGCTCTCCGCGGAGTAGCGGTGGCCGCGTCCTCCATCGGCGGGCTGCGCCGGCGCGCGAAGGCCGTCCTGCCCCGCCTCGTCTTCGACTACGTGGACGGCGGCGCGGAGGACGAGCACGCCCTGACCGGCAACGCCGCCGCCTTCGACGCGCTTCGCCTCGTCCCCCGCGCCGGGCGCGACGTGTCGATGCGTGACACCTCCGTCACCGTCTTCGGGCGGCGCTGGGCGATGCCCTTCGGCGTGTCGCCCACCGGCCTCGCCGACCTCGTCCGCCCCGGCGCCGACCTGTCCATCGCCCGGGCGGCGGCGGCGGCCGACGTGCCCTTCATCCTCGCGACCGTCGCCACCACCACGATCGAGGACGCCGCCCGGGCCGCGCCGGACCACCTGTGGTTCCAGCTCTACATGCCCGCCGACCGCACCATCGGCCACGACCTGGTCCGCCGCGCGAAGGACGCGGGGGCGGGGGTGCTGATCGTGACCCTCGACGTCCCAGCGCCGGGCAAGCGGGAACGCGACCTCGCCAACGGCTTCTCCCTCCCGTTCCGCATGGGGCCGCGCACCCTCCTCGACTTCGCCCGCCGCCCCGCCTGGGCGTGGCGCATGGCCCGCGCGCCGCACCCCCCGCGCTTCGCCTCCCTCGCCCCCTACGCGCCGCCCGGCGCCGGCTCCACCTCCCTCGCCGCCTTCATGGCCCGCCAGATCACCGCCGACCTCACCTGGGAGGAGGTCGCCCGCCTCCGCGACCTCTGGCCCCGCCCCATCGTCGCCAAGGGCGTGCTGGCGCCGGAGGACGTGGAGGAGGCCGCCCGCCTCGGACTCGACGGCGTGATCCTCTCGAACCACGGCGGGCGGCAGGCCGGGCTGGCCGCGGCGGCCGTGGCGATGCTGCCGGAGGCGGTGGAGGCGGCGCGGGGCCGCCTCACCCTCCTCCTCGACGGCGGGGTGCGGCGGGGGGCGCACGTCGCGGCGGCGGTCGCCCTCGGGGCGTCCATGGTCTTCGCGGGTCGGCCCACCCTCTACGGCGCGGCGGTGGGGGGGGATGCGGGGGCGGCCCTGGCGCTGCGCATCCTGCACGACGAACTCGACCGCGCCCTCGCCATGCTCGGGGCAAGGTCGGTCGCGGAACTGACGCCCGGGATGGTGCGGACGGGCGGTCCGGGGCGGGGCTGACCGCGCGGCGGTCCGGCGGGAGCGCGGTTCCCGGCGCGGTCGCCCGCGGGTAAAGCCGCGCCATGGGTGCCCTTCACCGCCTCTGGTCACTTCTTCCCCGCGGTGCGCGGCGGGAGGCGCTGTTCGGCGCGACCGCCCTCCTCGCCCCCCGCATCGCGCGCCCGGAGCCCCCGGGGGAGGGTCCGCTGATCGTCGCGGGCTACCTCTCCGCGCCGACCGGGCTGGGGGAGGGGGCGCGGCGGATGATCGCGGCCATGCGGGAGGACGGGCTGGACCCGATCCCGGCCGACCTGACGGCGGCGCATCGCCAGGGCGCGCCCGGGAGCGAACCCGTGCCGCCGGTGGACCTGCCGTCGGGACCGGGAACGATCATCGTCCACGTCAACGGCCCGATGCTTCCCTGGGGGCTGCTCGCGCTCGGCCGCCGCGCCGTGGCGGGGAAGCGGATCATCGGGCACTGGGCCTGGGAACTGCCGGTCCTGCCGCGCGACTGGCACCGGGGCTACGCCGCCTGCCACCGCGTCTGGACCTTTTCGCAGTTCTGCGCCGCGGTTCTCGCGCGCCCGGGCCACCCCCCGCCGACGGTCCTGCCGTTGCCGCCGCCCGTCCCCGATCCTTCCGCCCTCGGCCGCGCCGATTTCGGACTGCCGGCGGAGGCCTTCGTCTCGCTCGCCCCCTTCGACGCGACCTCCTCCCTCGCGCGCAAGAACCCGCTCGCGGCGATCGCGGCGCACGCGGCGGCCTTCGGGGACGATCCGGCGCGCATCCTCGTCCTCAAGACCCACGGCACCGCCGCGGCGGGCGCGGCCTGGGCGCCGGTGGCCGAGGCCGCCGCCCGCCACCCCAACGTCGTGGTGATGGACCGCCACCTGCCGCGCCGCGACCTCTGGGCGCTCATGCGGGCGTCGGACGCCGTGGTGTCGCTGCACCGCGCCGAGGGCTACGGGTTGGCGGTGGCCGAGGCGATGGCGCTGGGCCGCCCCGTGGTCGCGACGAACTGGTCGGGCGTGACGGACTTCATGCACGGGCCGGGATGCCACCCCGTGGTCTACCGCCTCATCCCCGCGCGCGATCCCCAGGGCACCTACGACCTCGCGGGCGCCACCTGGGCCGAGGCGGATGTGGGGGAGGCGGCGGCGGCGCTGCGCCGGATCGCGGACGATCCCGCCCTGCGGAACCCGCCGCCCGTCGCCCTGCCGCGGCCGGACTACCGCGCGGCGCTGGCGGACCGCACCCCGGCGCGGTGAGCGCCCCGCTCAGCGCTGGTGCAGCGCCGCCTCCATCCGGTCCAGCGCCGCGTCGAGGGTGGCGCGCGGGCAGCCGAAGTTCAGGCGCACGTGGCCCTCGCCCCCCGTGCCGAAATCCGGGCCCGGATTGAAGGCGACCTTCGCGCGGGTGAGGAAGAAGTCCTGCGGGTCGCCGAGGTCGAGGTCGCGGCAGTCCAGCCACGCCAGGAAGGTGCCGGCCGGCTTGTTCATGCGGATGCCGGGGAAGCGCCGCTTCACCTGTTCGACGAGGTGGTCGCGGTTGGCCTCGACGTGCCGCAGCATCGCGCGGCGCCAGGGCACGCCGTGCAGCAGCGCGGCGTGGGTGGCGGCGAGGCCGAAGGGGTTGAGGCTGTCCACGAGGCCGGTGCGCGCGGCCTCGAAGCGGCGACGCACCTCCGCGTCCCGGATGATGGCGAAGGAGACCTTCAGGCCGGCGAGGTTGTAGGTCTTGCCCGCGGACATGAGCGTGACGGTGCGCTCCGCCACGGCGTCGGAGAGCGAGGCCATCGGGACGTGGACGCGGCCGTCGAACAGCAGGTCGCAATGGATCTCGTCCGAGACGATCCAGGCCCCCGCTTCGAGGCACGCCGCCGCGATCTCCTCCAGCTCGTCGCGGGCGAAGACGTGGCCCAACGGGTTGTGCGGGTGGCAGAGCATGACCGCCTTCGACCGCGCGAGGCCGGCGCGGAAGGCGTCCATGTCCGCGCGGATCGTGCCGTCCGCGGCGGCGCGCAGCGGCACCTCCACGCGTTCCAGGCCCCAGTGGCCGGGGGCGGCGAGCATCGGCGGGTAGAGCGGCGGCTGCACCAGCACGCCCTCGCCGGGGGAGAGCAGGGCCCGGATCGCCATGTTGAAGCCGGAGACGATGCCGGGGAGGAAGATCACCTCCTCCGGCGCCACGCGCCAGCCGTGGTCGCGCAGCATCGCCTGCACCACCGCCTCCCGGTGCTCCGGGCCCGGCAGGGCGTAGCCGAAGACGGGGTGTTCCATCCGGCGCCGCAGCGCCTCCAGCACCGGGGGCGGGGCGGCGAAGTCGGTGTCGGCGACCCAGAGGGGGATCACGTCGTCGCCGTAGCGCGTCCACTTCGCGCTGCCGGTGCCGCGGCGTTCCAGCGCCGTCTCGAAGTCGAAGCCGTGATCGTCGGGGGCGTGGATGTCGGCCATGGGGCGGGGTTAGCGCCGAACGCGGCGCGGCGCTACGCCGGGCGCAGCATCGCGTCGGCGATCTTCTCCGCCGTCATGATCGTCGGGACGTTGGTGTTAGCGGAGGGCACGAAGGGGAAGAGCGAGGCGTCGCACACGCGGAGGCCGGGGACGCCGCGGACCCGCCCGGCGGGGTCGGTGACGGCCATCGGGTCGTCGTCCCGGCCCATGCGGCAGGTGCAGGAGACGTGCCACTGGCCCGTCGCCGTGCCGCGCACGTGGGTCTCCAGCGCCTCGTCGTCCGCCAGCAGCACCGCGACGGGCGAGGCCTCGGTGATGAGGCCGTGCACCGCGGCGCGGCGCAGCGACCCGGGGCCGTCGAGGATGCGGCCGAGGATGGTGGTGGAGATCGCGTTCTTCAGGTTGCGGACGGCCACGCGCCGCACCGCCTCGTTGTAGACCATCGGGAACGGATCGCGCGCGACGGCCCGCAGCGCGGGCAGCGCGTGCCAGGCGGCGAGGGTGCGGAACATGCCCACGGCGCGCTGCGCGTCGCGCGGGTCCGCCAGCAGGTCGAGTTCGACCGCCGGGTGGTCCATCGGGTCCGTCGAGCGCAGCCGCACGCGGCCCCCGGTGTAGGAGCGGTTCAACCACGCCTGCATCCCCGCGAGCCGTTCGCCCACCGCGTGCCAGGAGGTGCGGGCGATGGAGATGGCGAAGAGGTCGCCGTGCGGCACGCCTTCCATCCCCGACCACCAGCGGACGCCGACGTGGATGTTGCGGCCGAGCGGGCCGCGCTGGCGATCGGATTTGCCGAGATAGGCCGCGAAGCCGAGGGTCGGGTGGTCCTGCAGGTTGCGCCCGACGCCCTCGACGATCGCGCGGGGTTCGATGCCGTGGGTCCGCAGCACGTCCGCGGGGCCGATGCCCTGGGTCATGAGGAAGGCGGGGGAGCGGAGGGCGCCCATGGAGAGGACGACGTCGCCGCGCGCGCAGAGCGTCCGCGTCGCGCCGGCCGAACGGACGCGCACGCCGGTCACCCGGTCGCCCTCGAAGTCGAGCCCGAGGACGTCATGTCCGGTGAGGACCGTCAGGTTCGGCCGCGCGCGGACCTCGGCGGTGAGGTAGGCCATCGCGGCGGAGACCCGGTGGTCGGCCGCGGCGTTGGCGGTGGCGATGGCGAACCAGCCGTCCCGGAAGTCGCCGTTCTGGTCTCGCAGTTCGGGCAGTCCCGCCTCGCCCCAGGCGGCGGCGGCGGCGCGGGAATGGCCGGGCCAGCGGTCCGGCGGGATGCGGCGGATGGGGAGGGGCCCGGAGCCGCCGTGCAGGTCCGTCTCCCCGAAGTCGAGGTCGGTCTCCATCTTGCGGAAGAAGGGCAGCACCTCCGACCACGACCAGCCCGCCGCGCCCTCCGCCGCCCAGCCGTCGTAATCGGTGGGAAGGCCGCGGTTGGCGAGTTGCCCGTTGATGGAGGAGCCGCCGCCGAGCACCCGCGCCTGTTCCAGCGCGCGCAGGGGCGCCGCCGCCTCTGGGCGGTTATGGGGCACGGGGCGCAGTTGGATGCGCAGCCCCTTCCAGAGGTAGGCCGGGTTGTACACCGCGGGGCCGTGATAGGAGGAACGGATGTCCGCCGGCTCCCGCCCCGGCGGCGTGTCCGTCCCCGCCTCCACCAGCGCCACGCGCCGCCCCCCCTCCGACAGGCGCGACGCCAGCACGCAGCCGGCCGAACCGCCGCCGCAGATGACGTGGTCGAAGGTATCGTCCATGCCGCGTCCCCATCATCGGCGCCGCCGGCACGTCGCCGCCGGTTCAGGCCAGCGTGACCTGCGTGTAGTCCTGGAACCAGTTGCGCGCCTGCACGAAGCCGCGCACCCGGGGCGCGAGGCCGCGCGGGTTGAGGTCGTGCACGACGAACAGCGCCGCCGCCTCCTCCACGAGGAGGTCGTGCAGCCGGCCCATCGCCGCGTCCTGCGCCGCCGGCTCGAAGGCGTTGCGGGCGGCCAGCAGCGCCGCGTCCACCGCGGGCGAGTTGTAGCCGCCCCAGTTCACGCCCCGCGGGTTCACCAGCTCGCTGTCGTAGATGATCCAGCCCGTCACCGGGTCGATGCTCGGGATGGCGATGTTCAGCCCGTGCGCGTTGCGCGACGACCCATCCCGCGCGCCGGCGCGCAGCATGTTGAGCGAGGTGCCGAAATCCACCGGCTGGAACGACACGTCGAAGAAGGCCTCGCGCAGGTTGGCCTGCAACGCCTCGTTCATCGGCTGCGGCACGATCTGCCCGCCGCCGGACACCGGCATGATGATGGAGACCGCGGCCCGACGGTTCGCGCCGTGGCCGGCCTCCGTCATCAGCCGCCGCGCCTCCGGCAGGTCCAGCCGCAGGCGGAAGCCAGGGGCGCCGAACCACGGGTGGTCCGGCGTGACCTTGCCCAGCGCCGGCAGCGCGGCGCCCTCCAGCATGGCGGCGATGCCCTCCCGGTCCACGGCGAGGTTGGCGGCGCGGCGCACGCGGATGTCCGCGAAGGGACTGCCCTCGTTGACGTTCAGCCGCCACGCCCAGATGTGCGGATAGGGGTTCTGCAGCACCTGGAAGCGGGCGGCGCGCAGGCCGGGAATGGCGTCGGATGGGAGGGTCTCGGCGATGTCGATCTGGCCGGACCGCAGCGCCGCGACGCGGGCCGAGGAATCCGGGATGGGGAGAAGCACGGTGCGCGGCACCCGCGGCACGCGCGACCGGTCCCAGTAGGCGGCGTTGGGCTCCAGCTCCGCCCGCTGCCGCGGGGTGATGGAGACGACCTTGTAGGGGCCGGTGCCCGAGGGGTTCGCGGCGAAGCGCAGCCAGTCGCCGCCCATCGCCCGCCAGTGCGCGGGCGAGGCGAACCAGATGAAGCTCATCTGGTAGGGGAACATCGCGTCCACCTCGTTCGTGGTGATCGCGATCGTCATGTCGTCGATCTTGGAGACCGAGGCGGCGGAGGACAGCCGCGACCGGACCATGGACGAACGCGTCCCGTCGAACTGCGGTTCCCCGCCCGGCAGGATCGCGCCGAAGTTCCAGATCGCGGCGTCGGCGTCCCAGGGCGATCCGTCGTGGAAGCGCACGCCGGGGCGGAGGGTGAACACCCAGCGGCGGCGATCCGCCTCGTCCATCCGCCACGCGGTGGCGAGGCCGGGGGTGAGGCCCGAGGGCTTGTCGGCGGAGGAGAGGTCCCAGAGGGTCAGCGCGTCGTAGACGAGGTAGCCGCCGAACCGGACGCCCTCGAAGCCGGCCTCCGGGCCGCCCCACATACGGGGGATGTCCGCGATGGACATGCCGATGCGGAGCGGCTGGGCGGTCTGCGCCTCGGCCCGAGAGGCGCCGAGGGCGGTGAGGAGGGCCGGCGCGGCGAGGACGAGGCGACGAGGGGCCTTCATGCGGGGCGATCCGGCCGTTTCGCCCGCGAACCGTGCAATCCCCGTGCCGCCCCGAGGGCCCGATGCGTCCGACCCACACCGCCGCGACGAAGGCATCGGGGAGACCGGCACGACGCCCTCATCGGGCGGCCGATGTCAGGAGTTCGGTCCGCGCATGATGGAGACGGGCTGCCAGCGCTTCAGGCCCGACTTCTCCAGCGCCGCGGGGTTCACCGCGGACATCGGCCACCGGCCCCGCAGGACGAGGGCGAGTTCCTGGCCCACGCGCCGCTTCCTCGCGGAGTCGAAGCGGGAAGAGGCGGAGGCGACGTGGGCCGTGAGGATCACGTTCTCCGTCGCCAGGAGAGGGTTGGTCGGGTCGGGCGGCTCCTTCTCCAGCACGTCCAGCGCGGCGCCGGCGATCCGGCCTTCCTGCAACGCCGCGATGAGGGAGGGCTCGTCCACCGTCTGCCCACGGCCCGTGTTCACGAAGATGGCGGTGGGCTTCATCATCGCGAACTGCGCCGCGCCCATCATCCGCTCCGCCTCCGGCGTACCGGGGGCGTGCATGCACACGAAATCCGCGTTCGCCAGCACCTCCTCCAGCGGCGCGAGTTCGACGCCGTAGGGGAGGGACGCGAACTCCTCCAGGAACGGGTCGTAGGCCAGCATGCGGAACCCGAAGGGCTTGGCCCGTTCCGCCACGGCGCGGGGGATGCGGCCGAAGGAGATGAAGCCGATCGTCATGCCGCGGAGGCGGGGGAAGCCGTAGAGGTGCGGGCGCCCCTCCTTCCACCTGCCGTCCCGGACCAGCCTTTCCTGCACCGGCAGGCGGCGCCACGCGGCCAGCAGCAGCGTCATCGTGTGGTCCGCCACCTCCTCGATGAAGGTGTCGGGGATGTTCGTCACGGGGATGCCGCGTTCGGTCGCCGCGGCCACGTCCACCGAATCCACGCCGACGGAGCCGAGGGCGATGACCTTGCACTGCTGCGCCGCCTCGATGATCCGACGGGAGATCTTCAGGCCCTTGCCGTAGATCGCGTCGGCGCGCGGCGCGGCTTCGAGGAAGGCCTCCTCCGTCGGGGCAACCTCGACGATCTCGGCGTCCAGCCCTGCCAGCGCCTCGCGCTCATAGGGGTAGCCGTCGGCCATGGCGGTCGTGGTCAGGATCGTGGGCATGGGGCTCCTATTCCTTCACCGCGCCGGTGAGGGACGAGACGTAGTAGTCCACGAAGAACGAGTAGAAGATCGCCACGGGCAGCGAGCCGAGAAGCGACCCCGCCATCAGCGCCCCCCACTGGTAGACGTCGCCCGTCACGAGTTCCGTCAGGATGGCGACGGGGACGGTCTTGTTCTCCCCGCTCTGGATGAAGGCCAGCGCGTAGATGAACTCGTTCCAGGACAGGGTGAAGGAGAAGATGCCGGCGGAGATGAGGCCCGGCACCGCGAGCGGCAGGGTGATCTGGCGCAGGATCTGGAGGCGCGTGGCGCCGTCGATCAGCGCGCATTCCTCCAGTTCGTAGGGGATGGACTTGAAGTAGCCGATCAGAAGCCAGGTGCAGAACGGGATGAGGAAGGTGGGATAGACGAGGATGAGGGCCAGCGGCGAGTCGAACAGGCCGAGCTGCACGACCATCGCCGCGAGCGGGATGAAGAGGATGGAGGGCGGCACGAGGTAGGCGAGGTAGATCGCCAGCCCGACATACTGCGACCCTCGGAACCGCAGCCGCCCGATGGCGTAGGCCGCGAGGGTGGAGGAAACGAGGGACAGGAAGGTCGCGCCGACCGCGACGAGCATGGTCGTCCAAAGCCACCGCGGATAGGACGTGTTGAACAGCAGGTGCCGGATGTGGTCGAGCGTCGGCGAGTTGATCCAGAACGGATTGTTGTCCCGGAAGTTGTAAAGCTCGGCGTTCGGTTTGAACGACGTGACCGCCATCCAGTAGAACGGGAACAGCAGGATCAGCACGAACAGCGCGAGCGGAACGTAGATCGTCACCACCCGGCGCGCGCGCGAGTCCCACTGCATCGCCTCCGGCGCGACGGTGGCGGTGTTCTTGGCGTCGGCCGTCACGGCGTCAGTCATTGGACTCACCCTGCTGCCACTTCCGCCGGGCCAGCGCGAAGTAGGAAAACAGCGTCGCGAAGACGAGGAAGGGGATCATGGAGACGGCGATGGCCGCGCCTTCCCCGAGTTGCCCGCCGGGGATGCCGCGCTGGAAGGCGAGCGTCGCCAGGAGGTGAGTGGAGTTCACCGGCCCGCCGCGCGTGATGGCGTAGACCAGCTGGAAATCCGTGAAGGTGAAGATGATGGAGAAGGTCATGACGATCGCGAGGATCGGCAGCAGCATCGGGAAGGTGATGAAGCGGAACCGCTGCCACGCCGTGGACCCGTCGATCATCGCCGCCTCGTAGAGAGACGGCGAGATGGTCTGCAGCCCCGCGAGGAGCGAGATCGCGACGAAGGGGATGCCGCGCCAGACGTTGGCCGCGATGAGGCTCCACCGCGCCGGCCAGGGCGAGCCGATGAAGTCGATGTTCGTGTCCCGCAGCCCGCTCTGCACGAAGGCCCAGGAGATGATGGAGAACTGCGGGTCGTAGATCCACCAGAAGGCGATGGCGGAGAGCACCGTCGGCACGATCCAGGGAAGGAGGATGATGGCGCGCAGGAGGCTTTTGAACGGCAGGTGGTTGTTCAGCAGCAGCGCGAGCCAGAGGCCGAGCCCGAACTTCAGCACTGTCGCGACGGCGGTGTAGAACACGGAATAGAACACCGCGTTCCAGAAGATCGGGTCCTCGAACAGGAACTCGAAGTTCTCCCACCCCACCCATTGCCCGCGCCGCCCGATCGTCGTGTCGGTGAAGGCGAGGAAGATGCCGAGGCCGAGCGGGTAGGTGAGGAAGGTGAGGAGCAGCCCGACGGCGGGCAGGAGGCACGCGAAGGCGAGGAACGCCTTGTTGTCGAACAGCCGCGTCAGCCACCCGGCGCGGCCGGGGCGGGCGACCCAGCGAGGCGCGGCCGTGACGGTGCCGAGGGGGGGCAGGGCGGCTTCGGACATCGCGCTCCTCCGGGAAAGGCGGCGCCCCGTCGCCGGGGCGCCGTATCACTCAGGTCCGGCGACGGAAGATGCGCTCGGACCGCCGCGCGGCCTCGGCCGCCGCCTGCTGCGGCGTGGCTTGCCCGGACGCG
>CAXVWQ010000047.1:0-2706 GCA_964263755.1 Roseomonas sp.
GACGTTCCAGATCCGCTCCCCGTAGAGGGCGGGGATCGAGGTCTTCCCGTCCCGCGCGTAGAGCGCGTAGTCCGATCGCACCCGCGGAAGGGCGCTGTCGGAGGGCAGGCCGCCGTCGAGGTTGCCGAAGGCGACCTGCCGAACCGCGCCCGCGATGGCCCAGCCGCCATCGAGGGACAGGCGCGCCCCGGCGGCGCCGGCGACCTGGTAGCGGACGGAGCGCGACGGGTCGCCGAGGACGAGGTCGAGGCGGGGGCCGAGGTCCCAGTCGAGGTGGGGTCCGGGGTTGCGGGTGGCGGCCGACCAGGGGGCGCCCTCGGCGGGGAGGATGGTCGTGGCGCCCCAGGCCTCCTCCACGCTCGCGCCGCGGGTCGCCGCGGCTTCGAGGGACGCGCGGGGGACGGCGAGGGCCCCGATCTCGACGCCCGCGGACCACCAGGAGACGCGGAGCATCCCGGCCTCGGCGGGAAGGATGGCGTTGGTGGCGCGCAGCACGCGCGATGCGACCTGGGGGAGGGTGCGGAAGCCGCCCTCGGCCACCGCGATCCGCGCCTCGCCCTCCGCCTCGGCGTAGGCGAGCGGGCGGAGGCCGGCGGCCTCCAGCGCGGCGAAGACGGCGCGGGCGCGGTCGGCCTCGGCGGGGGGCGGGCGGTCGGCGTCCCCGATCGGCCCCGCATCGGCGGCGAGGACGGTCCGGGAGGCGACGGGACGCGCCGCCGTCCGGTCAGGCCGGGACGCGGCGCGGTCCCGCCAGGGAACGATGCCCGTGACGGGGTCGGGCGGCACCTCGTCCCCGTCGGTCTCCCCGGTGGCCGGTCGCGGCGCGTCCCCGGCGGGGAGGGTGGCGGCGGCCGTGCGGGGGGGCATCGGCGGCACCGGGCGGAGCGGCGCCGCCGCGGGCGGGCGGGCGGGGTCCATGCGAAGGGACAGGCGGAACAGCAGGTCGGTCCCGTGGGTGAAGGACAGGCCGGCATCCACGTGCTGGCCCGTCCAGGAGAGGCCGGCGTTCCAGCGGCTCCGCGCCTCGCCGCGAGGGGCACCGCGGCGCACGGGGAAGCCGCCGCGCTCGTCCCGTAGGGCATCGCCGGAGTACTCGACGGTGGCGCGAAGGCCGTCCACCTCGCCCCAGGGGGTCGGAACGGTCGGGAGGTCGTACTGCACGCCGCCTAAGAGCGCGACGTCGCGGCCCCGGAAGACGTCCAGCCGCGGGGTGCCGCCGCGTCCGACGTCGCGGGGGCGGGCGGCGAAGCGGTCGGAGAGGAAGGTCAGGGGGTTCTCGATGTCGCGCCCCGTGCCCAACCGCCCGAAGCCGAGGCCGAGGGAGAGGTCCAGGCCGTGCCAGCGGCGGGACGCCACGACGTACTCGCCGCCGTAGATGCCCGTGCCGACCACGTCCTGCAGGCCGATGGCGACGGCGGGGTGGTGCTGGCCTTCTTCCAGCAGTCGCAGCTTCACGTCGAGGGAACGGTCGGTGGTGGTGCCGCGGCCGGTCGTGGCGTCGAGGCGCTCGGACAGGCGGAAGGTCGTTTCCAGGAAGGGCAGGGCCTGGAAGTTCACCCAGTAGAAGCGGCGCTGCCGGCGCACGGAAGCGCCAGCCTCCAGCGTGCCGTCGGGGCGGAGGCGGGCGTTGCGGGTTTCCAGAAGGCCCATGCCGCCGAAGTTCCCCGCCGTGCCGCCGTGATCGGGCGGAAGCTCGTCCTCGGCGCGGCCGGGGCACGCGAGCAGCAGCGCGGTGAGGACCATCGCGACGATCCGCAGCGGTCCCTCCCTCGCGCTCTCGTTTCCGTGAACGGGAAGGGCCACAACCCCAGGTGGCGGTCAAGCGGGAAGGCGGACCCGTCCGGCGCCGACACGACCGGCCCTGGACAACCCCGCGGCCGGACCCGGAAGATCGGCCCCCATGACCTTCTCCCTCCTCGGCCGGTGCGACCGCACCGGGCGGATCGGCGCGGCCGGCGCCACCTCGGACATCGCGGTCGGCGCCCGCATCCAGCACGTCGCGGCGCGGGTGGGGGCGGTGCTGACGCAGCATCGGACCGACCCGCGGCTGGGGCCGCGCGGGGTGGCGCTGCTGCGGTCCGGCTGTTCGGCGGGGGAGACGGTGGCGGCCCTCGTCGCCTCCACGCCGCACCACGCTTGGCGGCAGGTGGCGGCGCTGGATGCCGGCGGCGGGACGGCGCACGCCCACGGCGCCCGGGTCAAGCCCGCCCGCGCGGACGCCCACGGACCGGGCTGCGTCGCCATCGGCAACATCCTGGCGAACGAGGGCGTGCCGGCGGCGATGGTCGCGGCCTTCGCGCGCGATCCGGAGGCCGACCTCGCGGACCGCTTGCTGGACGCGCTGCGGGCGGGGGAGGCGGCGGGCGGGGAGCACGGGCCCGTCCTCTCCTCCGTGCTGGAGGTGCATGGCGAGCACGACTTCCCGCTCGTGGACCTGCGCGTGGACCGGGCGGAGGACCCGATCGCCGCCCTGTCAGACCTCTACCGGCTCTGGGCGCCGAGGATCGGGGAGTTCGTGCTGCGGGCCACCGACCCGGACCGGGCGCGGGGCGGGTAGGCTTGGACCCCTGGGCGGCGCGGCGCTCCGCCACCGTCCTCCCGCCGATCGGCGCGAGGATCATGGCCACGGCCCCCTCCGGACGGACCTCGCGGGATGCCGCCTATTCGGCGACCGACCCCGGGTCGCAGTTCCCGCCGCAGACCAGC
>CAXVWQ010000048.1:0-7150 GCA_964263755.1 Roseomonas sp.
CTCACGCCCTGACGCGGGCGCCCTGACCCTGGCGCCCTGACGCGCAGGCCCTGACGCGCAGGCCCTGACGCGCAGGCCCTGACGCGCAGGCCCTGACGCGCAGGCCCTGACGCGCAGGCCCTGACGCGCAGGCCCTGACGCGGAGACCCTGGCGCGGGCGCCTTGACCCGGCGCCCCGCGGCGCGCCCTACCGTCGCGGAATGACCGACCGCACCACCCCGGAGGAGGACGCCCGCACCCGCCGCCTCGTCCTCCTCTACGGCACGGTCGTCCTCACCACCTCCCTCGCCGGCCGCACCCTCGATCCCGTCCTCCCCGAACTCGCCCGGGACTTCGGCACCACCGTCGAGGCCGTCGCCCTCGTCGCCACCGCCTTTGCCCTCCCCTACGCCCTCGTCCAGCCGATCCTCGGCCCGGTCGGCGACGGCCTCGGCAAGCGTCGCATCATCGCGGTCGCGACCGTGGTCTCGGCGATCCTCCTCCTCGCCTGCGCCCTCGCCCCCACCCTCGGCTGGCTCGTCGTCGCCCGCGCCGCGGCGGGGGCGGCGTCCGGCGGCATCTACCCCCTCCTCATCGCCACCTTCGGCGACGCGGTGCCGCTCGCCCGGCGCGGCGTCGCCCTCTCCCGCCTCCTCGCCTTCTCCATCGCCGGCCAGATCGCCGGCGGCGTGATCTCCGGTTGGCTCTCGGATGCGGTGGGCTGGCGCGCCGTCCAGGCGGCCACCGCCGCCACCGTGCTCGCCGCCGGTCTCGTCCTCCTGCGCGACCTCCGCGCCCGCCCCGACCGCCCGCCGGAGCGCGTGGACCTCCCCGGCGCGCTGCGCCGCTACCGCTCCGTCGCCCGCATCCCCACGGCCCGCCGCCTCTGGTTCGCGGTGGCGATGGAGGGCGTGCTCGTCTTCGGGCTCTTCCCCTACGTCGCCGCCCTCATCGCCCGGCGCGGCCTCGGCGGCGCGCCGGAAGCGGGGATCGCCCTTGCCGCCTTCGGGTTGGCCGGCATCGCCTACGCGTTCCTGTCCGGGCCCCTCCTGCGTCGCCGCGGTACCGCGGCGGTCCTCGCGGCGGGGGGCGTCGCCGGGCTGGCGGGCATGGCCGCCGTCGCCGGCGCCCTCGCCACGGGCCCGGGGGGGATGGCCGGCGGCATCGTCGGGGTGGTCGCGGGCCTCTTCGTCGTCGGCCTCGGCTACTTCGCGGTGCACAACGCCATCCAGACCGGCATCACCGACGTGTCCCCCCACGCCCGCGGCTCGGCGGTGGCGCTGCACTCCTTCTCGTTCTTCATCGGTCAGTCGCTCGGCCCGCTCGCCTACGCCGTCTCCCTCCCCTCGCTCGGGGACGTGGCGACCCTTCTCGGCGCCGGGGCGGCGATCCTCGCGCTGGGGCTCTGGCTGTCGCGGACCGTCGGCCGCCCGTCGGGGAGCGGGCGATGACGGGACGGGCGGTCCCGCCTGCACCGCGGGCGGGCGTCGGAACGCCACGTGAACGCTTCCGCGCAGAATCTCAACGTGAACAGGCACTTCGCCCGAGTCGCGCGAACGAATCGCTTACGGTTCCCTTTCGTGCCGCGACCACAAGACCTGGGGGCTCCGGCCGGCCCGCCCCCACCAGGGCGTTCGACGGATGTTCCAGGACGTCCCATCCGTGACCCCCCGTTGCCCCGCGCCCGCCCCGCGGCGACGATGCGCCGAGGAGGATCCCCGATGACCGACGCACCCGACGCCATCCCGGACGAGGCGGCGCTGGAGGAGATCCTCTCGCGTCCCGACGACGCCCTCCGCGCCGACCTCGCCGCCGCCCCGGGCGACATCCTCGTCCTCGGCGCCGCGGGGAAGATGGGCCCGACCCTCTGCCGCATGGCCCGGCGCGCCGACCCCGCGCGGCGCGTGATCGCCGTCGCCCGCTTCTCCGAGCCCGGGCTGCGGGAGCGGATGGAGTCCTGGGGCGTCGAGTGCGTTGCCGCCGACCTGTCGGACGCCGCCGCGCTCGCGGCGCTGCCGGACGCGCCGAACGTGGTCTTCATGGCCGCCCGCAAGTTCGGCTCCACCGGCGCGGAGGAGCAGACCTGGGCGATGAACGTCCTCCTCCCCGCCGCCGTCGCCGCGCGCTTCCCGGCGGCGCGGACGGTGTTCTTCTCCACCGGCAACGTCCTGCCCTTCACCCCCGTCGGCTCCGGCGGGGCGGACGAGTCCGTGACCCCGGCGCCGCTCGGCGAATACGCCGCCTCCTGCCTCGGGCGGGAGCGGGTGTTCCGGCATGCCGCGGTCACGCGGGGGACGCCCTGCTTCGGGGTGCGGCTGAACTACGCGATCGACCTGCGCTACGGCGTGCTGCACGACGTCGCGGTGAAGGTTCGCGACGGCATCCCCGTGCCGCTGGCGATGGGCCACGCCAACGTCATCTGGCAGGGCGACGCCAACGCCTGGACGCTGCGGGCGCTGCGGCGGGCGACGCCGGACTGCCCCATCCTCAACGTGACGGGGCCGGAGACCGTCTCGATCCGCTGGCTGGCCGAACGCTTCGGGGAACGGCTCGGGCGACCGCCGGCCTTCGCGGGGGAGGAGGCGCCGACGGCCCTGCTCTCCAACGCCGCCCGGGCCTTCGCCGAGTTCGGCTACCCGACGGTGCCCCTGCTGCGGATGGTGGACCGGGTCGCGGCCTGGGTCGGCGGTGGCGGCCGGTCACTCGGCAAGGCGACGAAGTTCGAGGTGCGCGATGGCCGCTTCTGACAACTGGCGCGCGCGGCTGCGGGACGGGTGCGCCATTCCCGCGCATCCCCTGGCGCTGACCGCCGACCGGCGGCTGGACGAGCGGCGGCAGCGCGCCCTGTCCCGCTACTACCTCGACGCGGGCGCGGGCGGGCTCGCGGTCGGCGTCCACACGACGCAGTTCGCGATCCGCGAGGTCGGCCTCTACGAGCCCGTGCTGCGGCTCGCGGCGGAGGAGGCGCGAGGGCGCGGCGCGGTGATGATCGCCGGCGTCATCGGGCGTACGGACGGGGCGCTGCGGGAGGCGCGGGTGGCGCGGGAGGCGGGGTATCACGCCGTCCTCCTCGGGCTGGCGGCGTGGCGCGGCGAGCCGGAGGGCGCGATCCTGGCGCATTGCGCCCGCGTGGCGGAGGAGATGCCGGTCTTCGGCTTCTACCTCCAGGCCGCGGTCGGCGGGATGCCGCTCTCCGCCGCGTTCTGGCGGGGATTCGCCGCCATCCCGAACGTCGTCGCGATCAAGATGGCGCCATTCGACCGCTACGCGACGCTCGACGTGATCCGCGGCGTGCTGGAGGCGGGGGCGGCGGACCGCGTCGCCCTCTACACGGGGAACGACGACCACATCGTCGCGGACCTGCTGACCCCCTTCACGCTCTCGCATGGCGGGGAACGGCGGACGCTCCGCGTCGCCGGCGGGTTGCTCGGCCACTGGTCCGTCTGGACCCGGGCGGCGGTGGCGCTGCGGGACCGTTGCGCGGCGGTGCGGTCGGGCGACCCGATCCCGTCCGACCTCCTGGCGCTCGACGCAGCGGTGACGGAGATGAACGCGGCGGTGTTCGACGCGGCGAACGGCTTCCACGGCGTCATCGCGGGCTGCCACGAGGTGCTGCGGCGGCAGGGGCTGCTGGACGGGACCTGGTGCCTCGACCCGGCGGAGGGGCTGAGCCCGGGGCAGGCGGAGCGGCTGACGGCGGTGGCGGCGCGCTACCCCGAACTGACGGACGATGGCTTCGTGCGGGACAACCTGCGGCGGTGGCTGGGTTGATCGCCGGCGGGGGTGGGTATTACATTCGCCCATCTCTGGTAATACGAGGCGGGCCATGCCGACGACGGTCACGACCAAGGGTCAGGTCACCATCCCGAAGCCCGTGCGCGATTTCCTTCGCATCGAGGCCGGGACCGCCGTGGACTTCCTCGTCGGGGAGGACGGCCGCGTCACGCTCCGCGTCGCCGGCCGCGGCGCGGAGGGGCGAAGCCGGTTCGAGCGCGCCCGCGGGATGGCGGGGCCGGGCCCTTCCACAGACGAGCTGATGCGCCTGCTGCGCCCGGATGACTGACGCGACGCTCGTGGACACGAAAATCCTGTCCGACATCGCGACGGACGATCCGGCCTGGGCGGACTGGTCCCTGCGGCAACTGGAGGTCGCGGCCGCGCGGGGCGACATCGTCGTGAACCCCGTGATCTACGGCGAGTTGTCGGTCCGCTTTCCCGGTCCCGCGGAGACCGATGCCTTCCTGCGACTGCTGGACGCCGGGATGCGCGAGATCCCGCGGGCGGCGCTGTTCCTCGCGGGGCGGGTCCACCTGCGCTATCGCCGGGCGGGTGGCAGCCGGACGGGCGTCCTCTCGGACTTCTTCATCGGCGCGCAGGCCGCCGTCCGGGGCTGGCCGATCCTCACGCGGGACGCGCGGCGGTATCGCGCGCACTTCCCGACGGTCCGCCTCATCCTCCCGCCGGGATAGGCGCGCCCCTACCGCTCCGCCGTCGCCAGCCGGGCGCCGAGCAGCACGAAAGCGCCGGCGAAGGAGCGGCGCATCCAGGCCAGCACGCGCGGGCGGCCGATGACGTGGTCGCGCACCGACGCGGCGAAGAGGCCGTAGAGGGCGAACACGAGAAAGGTCATGAGCATGAAGACGCCGGAGAGAAGGAGCATCCGCGCGACCGGCGCCGCCTCCCCCACCCCGACGAACTGCGGGAGGAAGGCGAGGAAGAAGATCGAGAGCTTCGGGTTGAGGAGGTTCAGGAGGATGGCGGTGAGGATGACCCGCAGCGACGAACGCGCATCCGGCGGCGCGTCCAGCCGCAGCGCCCCGCGGTCGCGCCACACCATCCAGGCGGTCCACAGCAGGTAGGCGACGCCGGCCCATCTCAGCGTCTCGAACGCGACGGCGGAGGCGTGGAGGACCGCGGCGAGGCCGAGGATCGCGGCGGCCATGTGCGGCACGATGCCGAGGGTGCAGCCGAAGGCCGCGACGACGCTCATCCGCCCGCCGCGCGCGAGGCCGGTGGCGACGGTGTAGAGCGCGCCCGTGCCGGGGGAGGCGACGACGACGAGCGACGTCAGGAGGAACTCCAGCGTCATGCGGGGGGCCACGCGGCGCGCGGCATCGGGTCCATGGCGTCGAGGTCGGGGAGGACGGTGGCGCCGAGGCCGGGGGTGTCGAGCGAGGCGATGGACAGCATCCCGTCCGTGATCCGCAGCCGCGGGCCGTGCGGGGTGGCCGCGTAGAGGTCGGGGTGGGCGGCGGCGAAGCGCGCGGCCTCGGCGTCCGGACGGCCGGCGAAGCCCGCGACGAAGTGGTGGCCGTTCCGCTCGACGTGCGCGATGCCCATGAGCGCGACGAGGGCGAGGTCGCCCTGCACGCAGGGACCCGCGAGGGTCGTCAGGTCCTCCGCCGACATGAAGTGGCGGTCGGCCCCGACCTCCGCGTTCCAGGCACGGCAGCGCGCGTGGTTGATGAGCGACCGCCACACGCCCTTGCACGCCTTCGTCGAGATGCCGTCGTAGCCCATGGCGCGGGCGGTGACGAAGGCGTCCATCGGCCCGTCGCTCTCGTCGGCGATGACGGGGCGGGCGGCGGCGAGGGCGGTCATCGGGACGGAGAGCGCTTTCGCTCGTTTCACCGGCTGCTCGATGAACAGGATGGCGTCGCGCAGGCGGTCGAGGCGGGTTTCCCCCTCCATCGCGCGCCACAAGGCCATGGCGCCCTCGGCGTCCTCGTACTGCTCGTTCCCGTCGAGGGTGGCGTGGTAACCCGGCGCGCGGTCGAGGACCGAGGCGATGCGGCAGAGGCGGTCCACGTCGGCGGCGACGTTCCCGCCGACCTTCAGCTTCCAGTAGCGGTGGCCGTAGGTGGCGGCGACCTCCTCCAGCGTCTGCGGCAGGCCGTCCGCCACGCGCTCCGTCACGTCGGCGGCCGTGATCGGGTCCACCAGCCCGACGGTGTGGCGGGCGGCGATGGCCGTCGTGGGCGTCGTGGCGCCGAGCATCGCGGCGAAGTCGAAGGCGCCGAGGTCCGCGCAGACCGCGTGCGGGACCATGCCGCCGAGGTCGGCGCGCATCCCCGCGAAGAAGGACATCCCGTTCGCCCGCAGCAGCGCGTCGAGCATCGCTCGGTCCAGCAGCGCGCGGCCGTAGGCCATCACCAGCGGGTTCAGCCCCTCCGCCGCGCCCGCCGCCTCGCACGCGGCCCAGGTGTCGGCGAAGTGGCCGAAGGCGGTGTTCGCGCCCGCGCCGCGCGTCGCCTCCGTCGCGATCTCCAGGGCCCGTCGCAGCTGGTCCTCGTTCTGCGCGTCAGTCCAGCGGGGATCCTTGTCGAACCACTTGGCCGCGAGCGTCTCCGCCGCGATCCCCTCCGCCTCCCGCCCGTCCGCCAGCCGGATGCGCGCGGTGACGACCGCCTGTCGCCCGTGGGTGACGGTGATGACGCCGAAGCGGAACGGCATCCGCAGCCGGAACGGCCATTCGCGGCGCTCGGTGGCGATGAGGGCGAAGCGGGGGGTGGTCACGCGAGCGATTCCTCGATGCCGCGGAGATACCCGATGGCGCGGGCGGCGGCGGTGGGGCCGTCCGGGACGTAGTCGAAGGGTTCCACGGCGCACAGGCCGTCATAGGCGTGGCGCCGCAGCGCCGCGAGGATCGGGGCGAACCGGTCCGCGCCCTGGCCCGGCCCACGGCGGTTGCGGTCGTTGAGGTGGACGTGGCGGAGGAGGCCGGTGGGGAGCCAGCGGTCCAGCAGGGTCGGCACGTCCTCGGCCTCGCCGTTCCCGGCGGCGGAGACGTCGAGCATCGTCGCGAGGCCGCCGGTCTCGGATAAGGGTGTGTCCGCGCGGCGGACGATGCCGGCGGCCTCCTCCACCGTGCGGGCCCAGGAGGTCTGGGCGGCGTCGAGGGGTTCGAGGCAGTAGGTCACGCCCGCTCCGCGCGACCACTCGCCCGCGAGGTGCATCGTCTCCTCCGCGCGCGCCGCGTCCCCCGCGTCGCGCACGGGGCGCTGCGCGGGGGAGCCGTGGACGATGATGCCCGCGCCGAGGTCCGCGGCGAGGCCGATCAGCTGCCGGACCACGTCCCGCGTGCGGTCCAGCAGGGCCGCGTCGGCGGCACAGATGGACAGGCCGGCGGGGGCGACGAGCATCCAGTGGAGCGAGGTGATGGGCACGCCCG
>CAXVWQ010000049.1:0-3287 GCA_964263755.1 Roseomonas sp.
CCCCACCGCCTGCTCGATGCCGCGGCGCTGGTCGCCGCCGACCCGTTGCCGATGCCCTACGTCGTGAAGCCCGTCCGCGAAGGCTCGTCGGTCGGCGTCCATATCATCCGCGCCGGCGACAACCGCCGCGCCGCCATCGCCGCCACCTGGACCTACGGCGAGATCATCGCCGAGCCCTACATCCCCGGCCGCGAACTCACCGTCGCCGTGCGCGGCGACACGGCGCTGGAGGTCACGGAGATCTCCACCGGCCACGCCTTCTACGACTACGACGCGAAATACGCCGATGGCGGCTCCCGCCACGTCCTTCCCGCCCCCATCCCCGCCGCCGTTCGCGCCCGCGCGATGGAGGTGTCCGTCGCCGCCTGCGCCGCCCTCGGCTGCCGCGGCATCGCGCGGGCGGATTTCCGCTGGGACGACTCCCGCCCGGGCGCGGAAGGGCTCATCCTGCTGGAGGTGAACACCCAGCCCGGCATGACCCCCACCTCCCTCGTTCCCGAACAGGCGGCCTTCCGGGGCATCGCCTTCCCCGACCTCTGCGCCTGGATGGTCCGCGAGGCCCGCCACGACGGCGCCGACGCGCGCCGAGCCGATCGCCTGGGCGAGGGGGCCCGCGATGCCGCGTGAACTCCGCGCCTCCCGCAAGACGGTCGAGGCCGATCCGCGGCGGCCGAGCGCGGCGCGCCTCTGGCTCCGCCGCAAGCGGCCGCTGCTGCGCCCCGCGCTGAAGATCACCTCAGTTCTCATCCTCCTCGGCGTCGGCGCCGCCGGCGTGATGAGCCTCGACCCCGCGGGCCGCGTCGCGGCGCTGACGGAGCGGGCGACGGGCGCTCTCGGCTCGCGCTTCGGTGGCATGACGGTGGCCGACATCCGCATCGAGGGCGCCCGCAACACCCCGCCGCACCTGCTGCGCGAGGCGCTGGGCATCCGCGCCGGCGATCCCGTCCTCGCCTTCGCGCCCGAAGCCGCCCGTGCCCGCGTCCTCAACATCCCCTGGATCGAGGACGCGCACGTCGAGCGCCGCCTGAACGGCACGGTGCTCGTGCGCGTGTCGGAACGCGCGCCCTTCGCCATCTGGCAGAACGGCGGGCGCTTCGTGATCGTGGACCGGGACGGCCGCACCGTCGCCTCCGACCGCATAGACGCCTTCGGGCCGCTGCCCTGGTTCGTCGGGCCCGGCGCGGAGCGCCACGCCGCGGCGCTCTACGACCTCGTGCGCGACGCGCCCGACCTGCTGGCGCGCACCCAGTCCTTCGTGCGCGTCGGCGACCGCCGCTGGGACCTGCGGCTGCACTCCGGCACGACGGTCATGCTGCCGGAAGGCCACGAGGCCGCCGCGATCACGCGCCTGAAGGACCTGCACGCCCGCAACGCGCTGCTGGACCGTCCCCTCCAGGCCGTGGACATGCGGCTGCCGGATCGCCTCGTCCTCCGCCCGCCGCCGGCCCCGGCCGCGCCGCCGCAGCAAGCCACCCCCGTGCGCGGGAGGACCGGATGAACGCCATCTCCCGCGTTTCGACGAAGGATGCCGGTCCGCCGCCGGGCCCCGGCCGCCGCCCGCGTGCGCGGTCCGGCACCTTCGGCGTGCTGGACATCGGCTCCTCCAAGGTCGTCTGCCTCGTCGCCCGCATCGAGCCGGACGGGTCGCCCCGCGTGCTCGGCTTCGGCTGGCACCGCGCCCGCGGCGTGAAGGGCGGCAACGTCGTGGACCTCGCGGAGGCCGAGCGCTCCGTCCGCGCCGCCGTCGCCTCGGCCGAGGAGATGGCGGACCAGAAGCTGCCCGGCGTCATCGCCAACCTGTCCTGCGGGCAGCCCGAGAGCCGGGTCCACAACATCGCCTGGACCATCGGCGGGCGGGCCGTGACGGAGGCCGACCTGCGCGCCGTGGTGAACGAGGGGCGGCGCCGCATGGCGGAGGAGGGCCGCGAGCCGGTCCACGCCCTGCCGCTCGGCTTCACCATCGACGCGACGCCCGGCGTGGACGACCCCAGGGGGATGATCTGCGACAACCTCGGCGCGAAGCTGCACATGGTGGACGGCGCCTCCGCCTCCCTCCGCAACCTCGGCCTCTGCCTCGCCGCCTCCGACCTGGAGATCGAGGAACTCGTCTCCGCTCCCTACGCCGCCGCGCTCGCGGTGCTGGTGGAGGACGAACGGCAGCTCGGCGCCACCGTGGTGGACATGGGCGGCGGCTGCACCACGCTCGCGGTGGTGCAGGAAGGGCACCTGCACCACACCGCGCAGGTGCCGGTCGGCGGCTGGCAGGTCACGAACGACCTCGCCCGCGGCCTCACGACCTCGGCCGCCCATGCCGAGCGCATCAAGACGCTGCACGGCGGCGTCCTGGCGATGGCGGAGGATGAGCGCGACACGATCCCCGTCCCGCAGGTCGGCGAGGACGACGAGGTGCTGGCCCGCATCCCCCGCGCGATGGTCGCCAACATCATCCGCCCGCGGCTGGAGGAGACCTTCGAGCTGCTGCGGGACCGGCTGGACGCCGCCAACCTCGGGCGCGACGTCGGCGCGCGCGTGGTGCTGACCGGGGGCGCCGCGCAACTCGTCGGCGTGCGCGAGACGGCGGCCCGGATTTTGGGACGTCAGGTGCGCCTTGGCCGCCCGCATCCCGTGCGCGGATTGCCCGAGGCGTTCCATTCCCCGGCCTTCGCCACCACCCTCGGACTCCTGGCCTGGGGGGCCGGCGACGGGCGGCCGGTGCTGGACCTCGACTACGGAACGAGAATGTCGCGTGAGGGTCTTTTTTCGCGCGCGATGAATTGGCTTCGGGACCGTGTCTAGGGCATAAGGATCGCGGGGGCTGGGCGGCGCGATGAGGGGTCGCGTCGCGCCACGGTTCTGGGGATTGACGACATGACGCTGAACCTGACCATCCCGCGTCAGCAGCACACCGATTTCACGCCGCGGATCACCGTGATCGGCGTCGGCGGGGCGGGCTGCAACGCGGTCAACAACATGATCGGCATGGGGCTCGACGGCGTCGAGTTCCTCGTCGCCAACACGGACGCCCAGGCGCTCGTCAACTCCCGCGCCGAACGCCGCGTCCAGCTCGGCCCGCACCTCACGCAGGGCCTCGGCGCCGGCGCGAAGCCGGAGATCGGGCGCGCGGCGGCGGAGGAGGCGACGGAGGACCTCGCGCGCCATCTCGAAGGCGTCCACATGGTGTTCATCACCGCGGGGATGGGCGGCGGCACGGGCACGGGGGCTGCGCCCGTCATCGCTCGGATGGCGCGGGAGCGCGGCGTGCTGACCGTCGGCGTCGTCACGAAGCC
>CAXVWQ010000050.1:0-9086 GCA_964263755.1 Roseomonas sp.
GCAGCACGGCGGGCCCGCCGCGGGCCGCGTCGCGCGACGCCTCCGCCACCACCGCCCCATACTCCCACAGGGCGACCGAGGCGCGGGCGAGGGCGGCGTCGAGGGCGAGGATTCGCATCCCCGCGGGTTACGCGATCCCCCGCCCCGCGGGAACGCCGACCCTAACGCCGTGCGGCGAAGAACCCGCGCAGCAAGGCCGCTGCCTCCGTCTCCCGCACGCCCCCGACCACCTCCGGCGCGTGGTGACAGGAGGAGGCAGCGAAGACCCGGGCCCCGTGTTCCACCCCGCCCCCCTTCGGGTCGTAGGCCCCGAACACCACCCGCCGCACCCGGAACAGCGAGGCGGCGGCGGCGCACATCGGGCAGGGTTCCAGCGTCACCCACAGCGTGGCGCCGGGAAGCCACTTGTGGCCGGTGGCGGCGGACGCCGCCCGCAGCGCCAGCACCTCCGCGTGCGCTGAGGGATCGCCGCGGGCCTCCACCTCGTTCCCGGCCCGGCCGACCACGGTCCCGTCCGCGGCGGTCACGACGGCGCCGACCGGCACCTCCCCGCGCGCCGCGGCGGCCCGTGCCTCCTCGAAGGCGGCGTCCATGGGCGATGTCAGCGCGGGCGAGCCAGGGCCGCGCGCATGTAGGCGCGGAGGACCGCGTTCATCCGGGTCTGGTAACCCCGCCCGGTCGCCTTGAAGAAGGCCACCACGTCCCCGTCGAGCCGGAGGGACAGGGGCGTCTTCGCCATCGGCACGACCCGTTCGGCGTCGCGATACCAATCCTCCGGGATGTCGCGCCAGTCCGGATCGTCCGCGATGGATCGTTCGAGTTCGTCCTCGGTCATCGCGTCGACGCGCGGCCAGTCCGTTCGCGATTCGCCGCGCAGGGACGCCGCCATCGCCTCATCCGCCGAAAGCCGCGTGATGGTCCCTCGTCTCGTCACGTCGTGCCCTCCGCATCGAGATGATACGCGTCGCGCCGCCGCGATGCGTGAAGATGATCGTCACGTGGCGTCCGCCGAGCGTGCCGATCCCGAGCCATCGCTCCTCCATGCCGACCGTTGGCGTCAGCCGGCGGAGATGCGGTCCCGAGAACACGAACGCCGCATCCGGGAAATCCGGCCCGTGCTTTCGGATGTTGGACGCACGTTTCGTCTCGTCCCACTCCATCTCCAAGGGCATGTCTCCCTTCCCCCGCAAGCCGCGGGCTGCCGGGGCGGTCGCTTCCGCGAATGACAATCGTATCTACAAAAGGGCGATGCTGCGGTCAAACCTGTCCGCTTGCGCTCCGCCCCCACCCCGCCCTACGCCCACCGCATGACGTCCCGCCCCCTCATCGGCCTGACCCTCGACGCCGAGGATCCCGGCGGCTACTCGAAACTCCCCTGGTATGCGCTGCGCCGGAACTACTTCGACGCGGTCTCGCGCGCCGGTGGCCTCCCCGTCGCCCTCCCGCACCTGCCCGATCTCGCGGAATCCTACCTCGACACCCTCGACGGCCTCCTCGTGACCGGCGGGGCCTTCGACGTGGACCCCACCCTCTACGGCGGCGGCCCGCGGCACGCGACCGTCACCCTGAAGGCGGGCCGCACCGCCTTCGAGATCGCCGCCCTGAAGGGCGCCCTCGCCCGTGACATGCCGGTCCTCGGCATCTGCGGCGGCGAGCAGCTTCTGGCGGTCGCCCTCGGCGGCACCCTCGTCCAGCACATCCCCGACGCCGTGCCGGACGCCCTGCCGCACGAGCAGCCGAACCCGCGCACCGAGCCCGGCCACGACGTGGCCCTGACCCCCGGCACCCTCCTTCACCGCATCGCCGGCACCGGCACGATGACCGTCAACTCCGCGCACCACCAAGCCGTCGCCACGCCCGGGGACGGCGCCGTGGTGAACGCGGTGGCCCCGGACGGCGTCATCGAGGGTCTGGAACATCCGGCCTACCGCTTCTGCCTCGGCGTCCAGTGGCACCCGGAATACGCCGTGGACGCGAGGGACCAGGCGATCCTCGACGCCTTCGTCGCCGCCGCCCGCGACGCGCACCGCCCGCGACGCGCGGCATGAGCGACGAATCCCCGGACGACGCGGCGCCGGATGCGCCGGAGGACGGACGGCTCCTGAACGCCGGCCCCGTCGCCGAACGCGGTGAGCGCATCGCCAAGTGGCTCGCCCGCGCCGGGATCGCGTCCCGCCGCGATGCCGAGGCGCTCATCGAGGGGCGCGTCGTCACCCTCAACGGCCGCACCGTCGAGACGCCCGCGACCTTCGTGAAGCCCGGCGACGTCGTCCGCCTCCGCGGCGCCGCGGTCGGGGCGGCGGAACCCACCCGCCTGTTCCGCTACCACAAGCCCGACGGCCTCGTGACGACCCACCGCGACCCCCAGGGCCGCCGCACCGTGTTCGAGGCCCTGCCCGCCGGCCTCCCCCGTCTCGTCTCCGTCGGGCGCCTGGACCTGACGAGCGAGGGGCTGCTGCTGCTGACGAACGACGGCGCGCTGGCGCGGAAACTCGAACTCCCGTCCAACGGCTGGCTCCGCCGCTACCGCGTCCGCGTGAACGGCAACGTGGACGAGACCCGCCTCGCGACGCTGGCCCGCGGCGTCACCGTGGACGGCGTGGCCTACGGCCCGATCCAGGCCGGCCTCGATTCCCGCCGGGGTGCCAACGCCTGGCTCACCGTCTCGCTCCAGGAGGGCAAGAACCGCGAGATCCGGAAGGTGATGTCGGCCCTGCACCTGCACGTCTCCCGGCTCATCCGCATCGCCTACGGCCCCTTCCAGCTCGGCGCCCTCCCGATCGGCGCGGTGGAGGAGGTGAACGCCCGCACGATGCGCGAGCAGCTCGGCATGGAAACGGCGAACCGCATCCCGCGCGGCGTCGAGCGCACCGCCCTGCCGCCCGACGCCGCCCCCGCCCCGTCCCGCCCGCCCCGCGCCCGCAACGCCGGGACGGCTCGCCCGCGGCGCTGAACCGGGGATGCGGATCGTCGCCGGCCGCCTGCGTGGCCGCCCCCTCGTCGCCCCGCCGGGCTCCGCCACCCGCCCCACCGCCGATCGGGTGCGCCAGTCCCTCTTCGACGCCCTCGCCCACGCCCCCTGGGCGCGGGGAGAGGACGGGCGGCCCCTCCTCGACGGCGTCGCGGTCCTCGACGCCTTCGCCGGCACCGGCGCGCTCGGCCTGGAGGCGCTGTCCCGCGGCGCCGCCCGCGCCACCTTCATGGAGAACGGCCGCGAGGCCCTCGCCGCCCTCCGCGCGAATGTCGCCGCCCTCGGCGTCGCCGACGCCGCCCGCGTCCTTCCCGCCGACGCCACCCGCCCCGGCCGCGCCGACGCACCCCACGCCGTCCTCTTCCTCGACCCGCCCTACGGGACGGACCTCGCCCCCCGCGCCCTGACGGCCCTGGACGCCGCGGGCTGGATCGCCCCGGACGCCCTCGCCTGCGTCGAGATCGCCCGGGCCGACGCCCCGCCCACCCTCGCCGGCTGGACCGCCGTGGATGACCGCGCCCACGGCGCCGCCCGTCTCGTCATCCTCCGCCGCAGCGCATGATGCGGGCGTGTCCCCGCCCGGACGGGCCGGGGCCGGCGCGGGCGCCGCGGCGTGCTCACCCCGCCGACCCGCGCCACCGCCGCCACGCCACCGGCGAGAGGGCGAGGACGCCGAGGGCCAGGAGGGGGACGATGACGGAGGGCCGGACGATGTCGGAGAGGTCCGGCGTCTCCTCGCGCGCCAGCACGGCCGCGAGGCCGGCGCCGAGCCAGGCGACGACGAAGGAGCCGGGGACCAGCCCGCCGACGGTGCCGAGGACGTAGGTGCGGAGCGGCATGCCGACGGCGGCGGCCGCGACGTTCGTGACCCAGAAGGGCAGGACGGGGGCGATGCGGAGCGCGACGAGGTAGGAGAGGCCGTCGCGCGCGAGGCCCGGGCGAATGCGGTTCACGAGGCCGCCGCGGCGCGAGGCGAACCAGTCGGCGAGGGCGTGGCGGGCGGCGAGGAACATGATGACGGCGCCGAGGGTGGCGCCGAGGATCGCGCCGCCGCCGCCGAGCGCCGCGCCGAACAGCAGCCCGCCGACGAGGGTCATCAGCAGCGGTCCCGGGAAGGTCAGCAGCACCGCCGCGGCGTAGGCCGCGACGTAGGCGAGCTGGGCGAGGACGGGGTGCGCCGACACCCACCCCCGCATCGGCGCGTGCACGGCCGCGAGGTTCTCGAAGGAGAGGTGGCGGTGCAGGCCGAAGGCGTAGGCCGTGACGACGGCGGCGAGGACGAGCAGCAGGGGCCACGCGCGGGCGAGGAAGGGGGTGCGCCTCTCGGCGGCCTCGGCGGGGGCGTCCATGGAAGGGATGACGCGCGAGGGGAGTTTTCGTTCCCATCACGGCCCCTTCACCTCCGCCCCGGGCGCGTGCCACGCTGCGGGGAACGGCCCGTCAGCGGCCCCTCCGGGAGCGAACCATGACCATCACCCGCCGCGCGGCGGTCGCCGCCGCCCTCGCCACCCCCTTCCTGTTCCGCGGCGGCCAGCCCGGGGCGCAGACCGTGCGGGCGCTGCGCTTCGGCCACGTCCAGCCGCCGGACGGGGAGGTGAACCGCGGCATCCTCCGTGCCGCCGAGGCGCTGCGCGAGTTCTCCGGCGGGCGGATGCGGCTGGACAACTTCCCGGCGTCCCAACTCGGCGGGGAGCGGGAGATGCTGACGCAGGTGGGGTCGGGCACGCTCGACCTCTGCATTACCGGGCCGGGCGTGCTGGGATCGTGGGTCCGCCCGATCTCGATCCTGGAGGCGCCCTTCGTGGGGCGGGACTTCGCGCACAAGCTGCGGATGTTCGAGCACCCGGCGGTGCAAGCCTCCTTCCGGCAACTCGCCGAGAGCCGGAACATGCGGCCGCTGGACCCGTTCTACTACGGCACCCGCCACATGACGACGCGCGACAAGGCGATCCGCGTGCCGGAGGACCTGCGCGGCCTGAAGATGCGCGTGCCGGAGGCGCCGCTGTTCCTCGACATGATGCGCGCCTTCGGGGCCGCGCCGACGCCGATGTCGCTCGGGGAGGTGTATCTCTCGTTGCAGACCGGCGTCATCGACGGCCAGGAGAACCCGCTGCCGACGATCGCGGCGAACAAGTTCATGGAGGTCCAGCGCTTCATCAACCTCACGGGCCACATCCTCGTGCCGCTCATCCCGGTGATCGCGAACGCGACCTGGACCGCGCTGAGCGAGGCGGACCGCGACACCCTGCGCCGCGCGATGCGCGAGGGCATCAAGGTCTCGGACGAACTCGTGAGCAGCGCCGAGACGCGGCTGCGGACGGAGTTCGCGACCCGCGGCACGACCATCATCGAGAGCGACCGCCCCGCCTTCCAGCGGGCGCTGACGGCGATGTACGCGCGCTACGAGGAGGTGTGGGGCCGCGGGGTGCTGGCGCAGCTCGAAGCGCTGTGAGGGACCTGCTGCGCAAGCCCGAGGAGGCGATCTCCGTCCTCCTCGGCGTCGCGCTGTTCGGCACGCTGCTCTGGCAGGTGTTCACGCGCTACGTGCTGGACGATCCGAGCATCGTCAGCGAGGAGGCGGCACGCTACCTCTACGTCTGGGTGGTGTTCTTCGGCGCGGCGGCGGCGGTGTCCACGCGGTCGCACATCGGGATGCCGTTCGTGATCGAGCGCGTGCCGCCGCGGGTGCGGTTGGTGACGAACCTTGTCACCGGGACGCTGTCCGTCATCTTCTGCGTTGCCATCGTCATCTACGGCGCCCGCGCGGCGTGGCGCGAATGGGACCTGCCGAGCGTCGCGCTGGAAGTGCCCACGGGCCTCGTCCTCGCCGGCGTCCCCCTTGCCATGGCCTGCGCCGCCGTCCGCCTCGTCCGCGTCATGATGGAGGACGTGACGGACTGGCGCCGCCGCGGCGACGTGCGCGCCGGCACCACCGCCTCGGACTTCTGAACCATGGGAATGCTCGGCTTCTTCGGCGCCTGGCTCGCCCTCGTCATGGCGGCGATGCCAGTGGCCTTCGCCCTCGGCGCGGTCGCCGTCGGGTGGCTGCTGCTGGAGAACGGGCCGATGATCACGGCGCCGCAGCGGCTGATGGCGGGCGCCGACAACTTCGCGCTGCTGGCGGTGCCGTTCTTCATCCTCGCCGGCAACCTCATGAACTCCGGCGGCATCACCGACCGCATCTACGACTTCTGCACGGCCCTCGTCGGCCATTTCCGCGGCGGGCTGGGTCAGGTGAACGTCGTCGGCTCCATCGTCTTCTCCGGCATGTCCGGCTCCGCGGTGGCGGATGCCGGCGGCCTCGGGGCGCTGGAGATCCGCGCGATGGTGAAGGAGGGCTACCGCCCCGAATTCGCCGGCGCCCTCACCGCCGCCTCCTGCGTCCTCGGCCCGATCATCCCGCCCTCCATCCCCTTCGTCGTCTACGCGGTGATCTCCAACACCTCCATCGGTCGCCTCTTCCTCGGCGGCATCCTGCCGGGGCTGGTGATCGCGGCGCTGCTGATGATCTATGTCTGGTACGTCGCGCGGAAGGAGAACTACCCGCGCGGCCCCCGCCTCTCCTGGCGCGCCCGCGGCGCCGCCTTCGCGCGCGCCTTCCTGCCGCTGCTGACGCCCGCGATCATCATGGGCGGCATGTTCGGCGGCATCTTCACCGCCACCGAGGCGGCTGCGGTGGCGGCCCTCTACGCCCTCTTCCTCGGCGTGGTGGTCTATCGGGAGGTCTCCGCCGCCGAACTCCTCCGCGTCCTGCGGGAGTCCTTCTCCCAGACCTGCACGGTGGCTTTCATCGTCTGTGCCGCCGTCCTCTTCAACTGGGTCCTCGCCCGCGAACGCGTTCCCCAGGGCGTCGCCGAACTCCTGCTCGGCGTCTCGAACGACCCCCTCGTCATGCTCCTCCTCATCAACCTCCTCCTGTTCTTCCTCGGCATGTTCATGGAGGCACTGGCGATCATGGTCCTCACCGTCCCGGTGCTCATGCCGGTGGTTCAGGCCGTGGGGATCGACCCCGTTCACTTCGGGGTCGTCATCACCCTCAACCTCATGCTCGGGCTGCTGCACCCGCCGATGGGGATCGGGCTGTTCGTCGTCTCCAAGGTCGGGAACATCCCCTACGAGAAACTGGCGATCGCCGTGCTGCCGTTCTTCATCCCCCTGATCGGCGCGCTGGTGATCCTGACCGTGTTCCCGGGGATCACCCTGTTCCTGCCAGACCTCGTCTACGGCAAGCCACGCTGACGAACCGGGCGTTCCGCGCTACCACCGCGCCCCATGGAAGCCCGCCGCGCCATCGCCCAGTTCGTCCGGGACCGCCCCTGGCTGTGGAACGCCATCCACCCCGCCTACGACTGGGCGCGGCAGCGGGTGAAGGACGCGCGCATCCGCCGCGCCTTCGGGGATCGCCTTCCGCCGTCGGACGCCGCCGGACAGACCCTGCTGTCGGAGGCGGTCGCGGGCGGCCCCCCGCTCGGCATCGGCAAGATCGGCGGGCTGGAGGCGGAACTCGCCGGCCACTACCTCAACCGCCGGAAAGGGGCGGCGGACCCCCGGCCCTACCCCCCGTTGCTGCGGGGGCAGATGCCGCTGAACGTCGGGCTGTTCCCCGATACCGACGATTCGCTCGACGCCTTCTGCGAGGCCCTCATCGCCGCGGCGGGCGACATGGATGTCATGGGCGTCATGGGCTACCCCGGGGAGCCGGAGGTGCTCCGGGCCCATGCCCCGGGCGCGCGCCTCATCCCCTTGCGATCCCTCGATCCATGGCTGTTCGGCGATCCTTGGTCGCGCCACCTCGCGGGGAAGCGGGTGGTCGTCGTGTCGCCTTTCGCCACCACGATCGCCCGGCAGTACCCGCACCGCGCGGCGATCTGGCCCGGGCGCGACGTGCTGCCGGAATTCCACCTCCGCACCGTCCGCTTCCCCCTTTCCCCCGGCCTCGCGCCGCCGGCGGAGCCCGACTGGCAGGCCCGGCTCGCGCGGATCGTGGAGGAGGTGGAGTCCGCCCCCTACGACGTCCTCCTCGTCGGCGCGGGCGGGCTGGGGCTGCTGCTGGCGGCGCACGCGAGGCGGGCCGGGCGGATCGGCATCCACATGGGCGGGCCAACCCAGGTCCTGTTCGGCGTCCGGGGACGCCGCTGGGACGTGGACCGGGAGACGAGCGCCCTCATGACCCCCGCCTGGGTTCGGCCGGACCCTGCGGACACGCCGCCGCAAGCGTGGAAGGTGGAGCAGGGTTGCTACTGGTAGGGGCGCGTCAGGCCGCGGCCGGAAGGTCGCCCTGCAACGCGCCGCCGGGGCCGTGCAGGTGGCACGCCACGCCCCCGCCGCCCGGCGCGGGGGTCCAGCCGGGATAGGTGGTGGCGCACACCGGCATCGCCGCCGGGCAGCGGGGGTGGAAGTGGCAGCCCGACGGCGGCTTGGCGGCGGAGGGCAGTTCCCCCCCGATGCGTGGCAGCGCCCCGCGCAGCGCCGGGTCCGGCACGGGCGAGGCGTCCCGCAGCACCCGCGCGTAGGGGTGCAGGGGTTCGGCCAGGACGCGGTCCACCGGCCCTTCCTCGATGATCCGGCCGAGATACATCACCGCCACCCGGTCGCAGAACCAGCGCACCACCGAGAGGTCGTGCGACACGAACAGGAAGGACAGCCCGCGCCGCCGCTGCAGGTCGCGCAGCAGCAGCAGCACCTGCGCCTGCACCGACACGTCGAGGGCGGAAACCGGCTCGTCCGCCACGATGAGGTCCGGCTCCACCGTCAACGCCCGCGCGATCCCGATGCGCTGTCGCTGACCGCCGGAGAACTCGTGCGGGTAGCGGTCGAGCGCCGAGGGCGGCAGCCCTACCTCCTCCAGCAGCGCCGCCGCCCGGTCCCGCGCCGCGGCCCCACGCGCGATCCCGTGCAGCCGCAGCGGCTCCACCAATGCCGACCCCACCGTCTGCCGCGGATCAAGCGACGAGTAGGGGTCCTGGAACACGATCTGCATCCGCCGCCGCAGCGCCCGCAGGTCGCTCCCGCGCGCCGCCGTCACGTCCTGCCCGCGATACAGCACCCGGCCCGCGTCGGGCTCGATCAGCCGCAGCAGGGCGCGGGCGGCGGTGGACTTGCCGCAGCCGGATTC
>CAXVWQ010000051.1:0-3606 GCA_964263755.1 Roseomonas sp.
TCCAGCCCTTTCTCGACCGCCGCCGCCCAGGCCAATCGAAGTTCGTCACGCAGCGCCAGGAAGCCGACGCCGTCCGCATCCTTTCCGGCACCTTCGAGGGCACCACCACCGGCACCCCGATCGCCCTGCACATCGAGAACACGGATCAGCGGTCGAAGGACTACGGAGAGATCAAGGACCGCTTCCGGCCCGGCCACGCCGACCTCGCCTACCACCTCAAATACGGCGTCCGGGACCACCGCGGCGGCGGACGCGCCTCCGCGCGGGAGACCGCGACGCGCGTCGCCGCCGGCGCCGTCGCCCGCCGCATCCTCGGCGCCGGCGTGACCATCCGCGCCGCCCTCGTCGCCATGGGTGCGGACCCCGTGGACCGCGCCAGCTGGTCCTGGCCCGCGGTCGACCAGAACCCCTTCTTCTGCCCCGACCCCGCCGCCGCCGCCCGCTGGGAGGACACCCTCCTCGCACTCCGAAAATCCGGCTCCTCCGTCGGCGCCGTCATCGAGGTCGTCGCGGAGGGCCTCCCCCCCGGCCTCGGTGCCCCGATCTACGGCAAACTGGATGCCGACCTCGCCGCCGCCCTCATGTCCATCAATGCCGTGAAGGGCGTCGAGATCGGGGACGGCTTCGCCGCCGCCGCCCTGACGGGGGAGGAGAACGCCGACGAGATGCGGATGGGCGAGGACGGCACCGTCCGCTTCCTCTCCAACCGCGCCGGCGGCGTCCTCGGCGGCATCTCCACGGGCCAGCCCGTCGTCGTCCGCTTCGCGGTGAAGCCCACCTCCTCCATCCTCACCCCCCGCCGCGCCGTGGACCGCCACGGGGAGGAGGTGGAGGTGCTGACGAAGGGCCGCCACGACCCCTGCGTCGGCATCCGCGCCGTCCCGGTGGGGGAGGCGATGGTCGCGCTCGTCCTCGCCGACCACCTGCTGCGCCACCGCGCCCAGAACCCGGACGCCCCGCTGACCCCGCGGCTCCCGAGAAACTGATCGTCACACGCCTTTAACCAACCGCGTCGGTCGGATATTTGGATCGGCAACCCCTCCCGGACCGAAGCCATGCCGTTCGCCGACGCGCCGGCCGACACCGCGATCCTGCCCCGCTTCGTCCGCCTCGCGGGCGAGAAACCGTGGCGCGCCCGGCTGGACGACCTCGCGCGCCGCACCGCCCCGCGCTCCCTCGCGGGACGCGACGCCGGGCGCCGCCACGTGGCGGAACTCACCCTCGCCCGCCTCACGGGCGCGGAACCCGCCAATCCCGCCGAGCGGCGCGCGCTCACCCTGGCGCGGGAGGCCGTCCTCCTCGCCGATTCCCTCCCGGCCGGCCCGAAGGCTCGCTTGCGTGACGCCCTCCTCGCCGGCCTGACGGGCGAGGGCACGCTCATCCCCCTGTTCCACCTCCTCCGCGTCGCGGCCCTGCAACGCGCCCGCGGCTTCGACGTCCGCTTCACCGGCCTCCTCGACGGCACGTCCCACGACCTCGTCATCGAGCGCGACGGCACGGAAGCGGAGGTTGCCTGCGAGACGATGTCCGCGGAGGAAGGCCGGTCGCTCATGCGGACCGACTGGTGCGCCCTCGTGGACGGCCTGAACCCGGACCTGCGGACCTGGCTCGCGGCGCATCCCGGCCGCTACGTCCTGAAGATGACCTTGCCGGAGGGCCTGGACGTCGGCGCCCTTCAGCGCCGGATCGTGACGATGCTGCGGGATGCGCGGCGCCAGGATTCCGCCGCGGACCTCGTGCTGAAGCTCGATCCCCTCATCCTCGCGGGGGCCGGCGTGGCGGTGCAGCCCGCCGCCCTCCGCGCCCAGTTCGGGCCGGAGGCGCACCTCGCCGTCGCCGGCACCGGCGCCAACATGGTCGTCCTCGCGGCAAGGGCGTCGCAGGGCAACGACATCGCCCGCGCGGCCTGCCGCCGGGCCGAGACGGCGGCGGCCCGCCTCTCCGGCGACCGGCCCGGCATCGTGGCGCTGTTCATGGACGAGCTGGAACGCTCCGAATGGGCCGGGCTGCGGGACCGGCTGGAGCTGGAAGGGTCCGTCCGCCGCTTCCTCACCACCCCCCCCGCGCGCCGGATCGTGGCGGTCACCTGCGCCTCCCGCATGGAGATGTTCGGGGACGGCGGAGTGCCCGACGGCGAGATGCGCTTCCGCAACCCCGCGCATCCCGCGGCGAAGATCGTTGCCCTCGCGCCGGCCGTGGCGTCGTCCCCGTGACGCCGCGCGGCCTCCCGCAACCCGCGATGCGCCATCACGTTCCCGCAGTGTTCCTGGACGGCATGATGACGGATGAACCGATGAGCGAGAGCGAGACCGAGCGGGCCTTCGAGGAACTGGACCGCCTCCTCAACGACCCGGAGGTGCGGATGGACGCGGCCCGGGTCTGGGCGCTGCTGGACGGCATCACCTCGTCGCGCCGGATGCCGTCCCTCCCGACCACCTGAGGCCGCACCTCGGGCACGGGAACGCGGCCGTCGTCACGCCTCCCGGCGTGCCGCGATGAGGAACTCCTTGTTGCCCTCCGGCCCGGTGATCGGGCTGATCGTCACGCCCGTCACCGACCATCCGGGCAGCGCCTCCCACCACCCCCTCACCCGCGCGACCACGGCCTCGTGCACCGCCGGATCGCGCACCACGCCGCCCTTTCCCACGGCGTCCGGCCCGGCCTCGAATTGGGGCTTGATGAGCGCCACCGCCCAGGCGCCGGGGGCCGCGCGGGACAGGGCCGCGGGCAGGACCGTTGAGAGCCCGATGAAGGACGCGTCGCAGACGACGGCACCGACGGACCCCGGCACGTGCGACTCATCGAGGTGGCGGGCGTTCAGCCGTTCCAGCACCACCACCCGCGGGTCGTTGCGAAGCCGCCATGCGAGCTGGCCGTGCCCCACGTCCACCGCGAAGACCCGCGCCGCCCCGGCATGCAGCAGCACGTCCGTGAAGCCGCCGGTGGAGGCGCCGATGTCGAGGCAGGTCCGTCCGGCGGCGTCGAGCGCGAAGTGGGACAACGCGTGCGCCAGCTTCACCCCGCCGCGGCTGACCCAGGGGTGGTCGGCGCCGCGGACCTCCAGCGGCGCGTCGTCCCGCACCGGCTGCCCCGGCTTGTCCACCCGCCGGTCGCCGGAGAACACCACGCCGGCCATGATGAGCGAGGCGGCGCGGGCGCGGCTCTCCGCGAGGCCGCGATCGACGAGGACGACGTCCGCTCGCTGCCGCGCGGATGGGGTTGGTCCGGGTCGCTCGCCGGCTCCCGCCGGCGGCCCGGGCCGCCGCGTCACGCGCGGGCGGGGCGTGCGGCGCTGTCCTCGCCGAGGGCCCTGAGTGCGGCTTGGGTGATCTGGGGGTGGTTGAGGCCGGCGAGGTCGTATTGGTGACGTGGGGTGTCGTGGTCGGTGAAGCTGTCGGGCAGGGTGAGCGGGCGGAAGCGCAGCCCGCCGTCGAGCAGCCCGGCATGCGCCAGGTGGTGGGCGACGAGCGACCCGAAGCCCCCGGTGGAGCCCTCCTCGACGGTGAGCAGCACCGCGTGGCTGCGCGCCAGCCGCTCGATCAGCGCGGCGTCCAGCGGCTTGGCGAAGCGCGCGTCGGCGACCGTCGTCGACAGCCCGCGGGCCGC
>CAXVWQ010000052.1:0-18406 GCA_964263755.1 Roseomonas sp.
CTTTGCCCTCCTCCGGACCTCCACCCACGGGGGCCCCGTCGGGTCCCCGGCGGTTGGGGGTCCGGGGGAAGGCAGCGCCTTCCCCCGGGGTCACAGGCGCAACCCCGGACAGGTCAGGCCCGGCCGTTCAGCCGGTAGAACGGCTCCGTCACGTCGAGGTGGCGCAGGATGTCGCGGTGCCAGGCGTGGAAGTGTGGCCGGACGGCGTCGAGCAGCCGCACCCGCGCCGGGTCGGGCGGGGCGGCCTCGGAGCGCTCGACGTAGGCGCGGACCTCGCGGTGCAGGGCGTTCAGATCCATCGTGGTGATGCGGCGGTCGCGGACCACGACGCGGCCGTCCACCACCACGTCGGTCACGTCGGTGCCCTTGGCGCGCAGCACGATCAGGTCGGGGATCGCGAGGCGGGGGGAGGTCCAGGGGTCGCGCAGCATGCCCGCGGTCTCCAGCACCACCGCGTCCGCCGGTGCGCCGGGGGCGAGGGTGCCGTGGCCCGCCGCGAAGCCGAGGGAGCGGGCGGCGTTGGTCGTGCCCATCGCGAGGATGGCGGCGTGGGGCAGGGCGGTATCCTCCCCCAGGTCGAAGCCCGGGACGCGGGCGAGGGAGGCGGCGAGGCGGAGTTCGGTGAAGGGGTCGTCGTCGTCGTTGAGGGACTTGTCGTCGATGCCCATTGCGACGTTCACGCCGGCGCGGATCATCGCGTGGATCGGGGAGATGCCGTTGCGGACGTGCAGGTTGCAGGAGGCGTGGTGCGTGGTGGAGGCGCCGCGTTCGGCCAGCAGCGCGATGTCCGCCCCGCTGACCCACACCGCGTGGCCGAGGGTGGTGTTGGGGCCGAGGATGCCGAGGCGGTCGAGGTGGGTGACGAGGGAGCAGCCGAGCGCCTTGAACCCCCAGGCCCGCTGGTGCGGGGTCTGGAGGGTGTGGACGTGGATTGGGATGCCGCCGTGCTTCGCGGCGCTGTCGCGCACGCGGGCGAAGAAGGCGTCGGTGGTGCCGTGCGCCCAGGAGGGGCCGTGGAACACGCGGGACATCGGGCCGTCATGGCGGGCGTGCAGGGTGTCGAACAGGGCCATGTAGTGGTCCGCCAGGGCCTCCGCGTCGTAGCGCGTCATCGGCTCGACGAAGGCGCGGAGGTCCGGCGGCAGGGTTTCCAGGAACCCCATCTCGTCCACGCAGAAGCGGTTGCGGTTGCGGATGGCGGGGGAGTAGGCGAGGCGGATGCCGGCGGCGCGGTAGGCGGCGATGGCCTTCCCCGCCTCCTCCGCCGCGCGCGGGCCCTCGTCGTTCCAGCCGGTGTGGTGGATCGTCGTGCAGCCCATCCGCAGGTGCCGCGCGGCCGACAGCGCGGCGCAGAGGTCGTTCGGGAGATAGACCATCGCCGACCAGTCGAGGAACGCGTTCTCCAGGAAGTCGTAGAGGACGCCCTTCTGGATCGGCGACAGGCCGCGGCCGTGGGAATGGGCGTCGATCAGGCCGGGCATGACGATCCGGTCGGGGCCCCCGATCACCTCGGCGTCCGGGTGGGCGGCGCGGAGGGTGGCCCAGTCGCCCACCTCTGCCACGCGGCCATCGGCGATCCGCACCGCCGCGTCCCGCAGCACCGTCCCCGCCGCGGGGTCCGTCAGCACGTGGCCGGCGTGCAGGAGAAGCCCGGGATCCGTCATGACGGGACGATGGCGGGGAGCGCCGCGCCGGGTCAACGCCGCCCCTTGCCCGGTGCAGCCGCGGCGCGCAGTTTGCCCGCAAGATCGGGAGGGGCGGGATGACGGACGGCACGGCCACGGCCGGGCGGGGAGGCTTCGCCTCGCTGGACCCGCTGATCGCCCCGCGCGCCGTCGCCGTCATCGGCGCCTCCGACGAGCCGTTCCGCATCGGCGGGCGTCCCATCGCCTACATGAAGGCGCGCGGCTTCGCGGGGCCGCTGTGGCCGGTGAACCAGCGCCGCGCGCGCGTGCAGGACCTGCCGGCCTTCCCCGACGTGGCGTCCCTGCCGGGGGTGCCGGACGTGGCGATCCTGGCGGTGCCGGGGGAGGCGGCGGAGCGCGCCCTGGAGGACCTCGGCGCCCGCGGCTGCCCCGCCGCCATCGTCTTCACCGCCGGCTATGCGGAGGTGGACGAGACGGGACGCGTGGCGCAGGACCGGCTCGTGTCGATCGCCCGTCGCCATGGGATGCGGCTCCTCGGCCCCAACTGCCTCGGCGTGTTCAACGGCCCCCTCGGCTACTTCCCCATCTTCTCCTCCTCCTTCGAGAACGGCTGGCCGAAGGAGCCGCCGGCCGGGCGCGGGCGCGTCGGCATCGCGAGCCAGTCCGGCGCCTACGGCACGCACCTGTTCGCGGTGGCGCGGGACCGCGGGCTGTCCACGCCGATCCTGTTCACCACGGGGAACGAGGCGGAGGTGACCCTCGGCGACTGCCTCGGCTGGATGGCGGAGAGCGATTCGGTGGACGTGATCGCGGCGTATTCGGAGGGCGTGCGGGAGGGGCCGCGCTTCATCGCCGCGCTCGAACTCGCCCGCCGCAACCGCAAGCCGGTGGTGATGATGAAGGTCGGGCGTTCGGCGTTGGGCGCCGCCTCCGCCCGCTCCCACACCGCGAGCATCGCCGGCGACGACGCGGTGACCGATGCGGTGCTGCGCGAGTTCGGGGTGCATCGGGCGCGCACGACGGAGGAATTGCTGGACGTGTGCCACGCCGCCACGCCGCGCATCTACCCGGTGGGGAACACCCTCGGCGTGGTGACCATCTCCGGCGGCGCCGGCGTCCTCATCTCCGACGCGGCGGAGGCCGAGGGCCTGCCGATGCCGCCGATGCCCGCGGAGGCCCAGGCGCGGCTGCGCGCGCTCATCCCCTTCTGCAACCCGGCCAACCCCGTGGACTGCACGGCGCAGGCCTTCAACGACATGTCGCTCATCGGCACCTTCGGGCGCGCGATGGTGGAGGACGGCGGCTACCGCTCCGTCATCGCCTTCTTCACGCAGGTCGGGGCGTCCCCCTCCGTCGCGCCGGCGCTGCGGGCGCAACTGAAGGCGGTGCTGGACGCCAACCCGGACCGGCTCTTCGTCATGTCCGTCGTCGCGCCGCCGTCCCGCGTCGCGGAATACGAGGGAGACGGGTTCCTCGTGTTCGAGGACCCGTCGCGCGCCGTGGTGGCGCTCGCGGCACAGGGCCGTTTCGGTGAGTCCTTCGCCCGCCCGGCGCGCGCCGAGGTGCCGTTGCCGGACGTGATCCTGCCGGCCACCGCGCCCGACGAGGCCGGGGCGAAGGCGCTGCTCGCCGCTGCGGGCATCCCCGCCGTCCCCGAACGCGCCTGCGCGAGCGCGGAGGACGCGATCGCCGCCGCCCATGCCATCGGCTTCCCCGTGGTGATGAAGATCCTGTCCCCCGACATCCTCCACAAGTCGGAGATCGGCGGCGTGATCCTGGACGTCGCGGACGAGGCCGCGGTGCGCGACGCCCACGCCACCCTCCTCTCCCGCGCCGCCGAACGCGCGCCCGGCGCGCGGGTGGAGGGCGTCCTCGTCGCGAAGCAAGTCACCGGCGCGGTGGAGATCGCCGCGGGCATCCTGCGCGACCCGGTCTTCGGCCCCGTCCTGATGGTCGGCCTCGGCGGCGTGTTCGTGGAGGTTCTGCGCGACGTGACCTTCCGCCGCTGCCCCGTGACGCCGGGGGAGGCGGAGGCGATGCTCCGGTCCCTCAAGGGCTTCCCCCTGCTGGACGGCGCCCGCGGCCGACCGCGCGCCGACGTGTCTGCCCTCGCCCGCTCCCTCTCCGCCCTCTCCGCCTTCGCCACGGCCGCGGGAGACCGCCTGCTGTCGGTGGACATCAACCCCATCCTCGTCCTGCCGGATGGGCAAGGGGCGCTGGCCGCCGACGCCGTCATCGAGATCGCCCCATGCCGCTCGCCTCCGACCGCCTCCTGAACTGGCCCATCCCGGAGGTCCGGCAGGACCTGACGCGGCGCGACACGATCCTCTACGCGCTCTCCGTCGGCATCGGCCACGACCCGCTGGACGAGGCGTCCCTCGCCTTCCTCGACGAGCGCCGCCTCGTCGCGCTCCCCTCCATGGCCGTCGTCCTCGGCTATCCCGGCTTCTGGCTCGGCGACCCGGGTACCGGCGTGGATGCGCTGCGGCTCGTCCACGGCGAGCAGGCGCTGACGATCCACCGCCCCCTGCCCGTGGAGGGCGCCCTGATCGGCCGCTCCCGCGTCACCCGCCTGCTGGACCGCGGCGAGGGCCGCGGCGCCATCCTGTATTCGGAGCGCGCGATCACCGACGCCGACGGCACGCCCCTCGCCACGCTGGCACAGAGCACCTTCCTCCGCGGCGACGGCGGTTTCTCGAAGGGCGACCCGCGGTGGGCCGGCGCCGCCCCCGCCCCGCACCCGGAACCGGCAGGCGCGCCGACCACCATCCTCGACCTGACGACGCGCCCGGAACAGGCCCTGATCTACCGCCTGAACGGTGACCTGAATCCGCTGCACATGGACCCGGGCTTCGCGCGGTACGCGGGCTTCGAACACCCGATCCTGCACGGCCTCTGCACCTTCGGGGTGGTCTGCCACGCGTTGACCCGCACCCTCTGCGGCGGCGACCCCGCGCGGTTCGGGGAGATGGCCCTGCGCTTCTCCTCCCCCGTCTTTCCTGGAGAGACGATCCGCACGGAGATCCGGGACGAACCCGGCGGCGCCGCCTTCCACGCCCGCGTCGTGGAGCGCGACACGGTCGTCGTCTCCAACGGCCGCTTTCGCTTCGCCGTGTGACCGGCGCGCGGTAGCATCGCCCGATGATCGGCACGCGTCCCATCGTCGTCTTCGACACCGAGACCACCGGCTGCACCGGCACCGACCGCGTCGTCTCCCTCGGCGCCGTCCGCCTCGACGCGTCGCTGGAACCGGAGGCGACGCTCCACCTCGTCTTCGCGCCGGGGGTGCCGTGCCATTTCGGGGCGTTCCGCGTCCACGGCCTGTCCGACGCCTTCCTGGCGACGCAGCCGCCCTTCGAAGACCACGCCGAGGAGATCGCCGCCTTCTTCGACGGCGCGATGGGATGCGCCCACAACATGCCCTTCGACCGCCGCATGCTCGGCGGCGAGTTCGACCGCCTCGGCCATCCCCGCCCCTGGTCCGGGGAGCATTGCACGCTGCGCCACTGGCGCCGGGCCCGTCCCGGCACGCGCGGCGGCCTCGCCCACGCCTCCGCCGCCCTCGGCCTGTCGCGCGAGACCGACTTGCACGGCGCGCTGGAGGATGCCTGGCTCGCCGTCGGCATCCTCCGCGCCCTGCACGGCCTGCCGCCGCCGAAGATGCGGCTGCACGGCTTCACCAACGAGGTCGCGGAGCGGGCCTATGCGTGAGGGACGCCCCCGCGCCCTACCCCTCGGGCGCCGCCTCGGCCGTCGTCCCGGGCCCGGTCTCCCGCGCCTCGGCGCGCGCCAGGCGCTGCTCCCGACGCACGCCGCGCACCGCCTCGATCAGCGGCCCGGGGTCCTCGCTCATCAGCAGGGCGGTCAGCGGCCGGATCTCCTCCGCCGACAGTTCCCACCACTTGATCCGGAGGAGGGCGGCGCGGGTCCGGGGGTCGAAGCGGTCCCGGATCTTGCGCGCGGGCATGCCGGCCCAGATCTCGTAGGGCCCGATGTCCTTCGTGACGACGGAGCGGTGGCCGACGATCGCGCCGTCCCCGATCGTGACGCCCGACATGATGGAGGCCTCGGAGGCCAGCCAGACGTCGTTCCCGACGTGGATGGACCCGCGGGACCGCGGGTGACCGCCATGGGCGCGCGCCTCCGGCCAGTTGCGGCTGAAGGCGACGTTGAAGGGGTAGGTCGTCACGAAGGCCGGGTTGTGGTCATGGCAGAGGAAGAGCCGCACGCCCCCGGCGATGGAGCAGAAGCGGCCGATGGTGAAGACGTGGGAGGCCGCGAGGGCCGCGGGCAGCCCCGCGACGTGGATGTTCCCGTAGGTGAACGCCCCGATGGAGCCGCCGAGGCGTTCCCAGGCCTCGTGCTGCTCCGGCGGGCAGGTCTTGCGGAAGAGGTCCCGTGCTTCCTGCATGCGTCCGACGTCCACTGCCCCGTGCCCAGTCGGGTGAGGGTAGCCGGTCGGCGGCCCCGTCCGATAGGGTACCCCCGCGCGGGGGGCCGCGAGGGGAGCGCGACGTGAACGGTGGGATGGAAGACCGGGCGGAACGCTTCCGCGCCCTGCACGGAGCCGGCTGCTTCGCCATCGCGAACGCCTGGGACGCCGGGTCCGCCCGGCTGCTGTCCGGGATGGGCTTCGGGGCGCTCGCGACCACCTCCGCCGGCCTCGCCTTCATGCTGGGCCGCCGGGACGGCATCGCGGCCGTGTCCCGCGACGAGGCGATCGCCAACGCCCGCGACATCCTCGGCGCGACGGACCTTCCCGTCTCCGCCGATCTGGAGGACGGCTACGGCCCCGGCCCGGAGGACGCCGCCGCGACCGTGCGGGCGGCCCAGGCCGCCGGCCTGTCCGGCTGCACGATCGAGGACACGACGGCCGACCCCGCGAACCCGATCCACGGCTTCGATGCCGCAGTGGCCCGGATCGCCGCCGCCGCCCGTGCCGTTCGCGGCCCCTTCGTGCTGACCGCGCGGGCGGAGAACTTCCTGCACGGCCGCCCCGATCTCGATGACACGATCCGCCGGCTGACCGCCTTCGCGGAGGCCGGGGCCGACTGCCTCTACGCCCCCGCGCTGCCGGATGAGGCGGCGATCCTCGCCGTGGTGCGCGCCGTCGCGCCGAAGCCCGTCAACGTCCTCACCGGCCCGCGCTCCGGCCTCGTGCCCCTGGCGCGGCTGGCCGAACTCGGCGTGCGCCGCGTCTCCGTCGGCGGCGCCATCGCCCGCGCCGCCTACGCCGCGGCGGTGCAGGCGGGGGAATGGCTGGCGTCCGGGGACCTCCCGGCCTATGCGGGCATCGCGAGCCACGCCAGCATGGACGAGAAGATGGCCCCATGATCTTGGTCGTCACATGATCGACAAGTTCGTCCAGAGCATGGCCGAGGCGATGGCGGGGATCGCCGACGGCGTCACGGTCCTGGTCGGCGGCTTCGGCTCCGCCGGCCAGCCGGACGACCTGATCGACGGCCTGATCGAGCACGGCGCGCGCGACCTGACGATCGTCGCCAACAACGCCGGCGCCGGGCGGACGGGGCTGGCGCGACTGATGGAACTCGGCCGCATCCGGAAGATCGTGTGTTCCTTCCCGCGCTCCTCATCCTCTGTCGTGTTCGAGGAACTCTACGCCGCCGGGAAGATCGAACTCGACCTCGTCCCGCAGGGCACGCTGGCGGAGCGGATGCGCGCGGCCGGCGCCGGCATCCCCGCCTTCTACACCCCGACCGCCGCCGGCACGCGGCTGGCGAACGGCAAGGAGGTCCGCGACTTCGACGGCCGCCCGCACGTCCTCGAACACGCGCTGCACGGCGACGTGGCGCTGGTGGAGGCGTGGGAGGCGGACCGCTGGGGCAACCTTGCCTTCAACAAGTCCGGCCGCAACTTCAACCCGGTGATGGCGATGGCCGCGACGACGACGATCGTGCAGACCCAGCACGTGCGCGACCTCGGCGCGCTCGACCCGGGGCGGGTGGTCACGCCGGGGATCTTCGTGAACCGCATCATCCACGTCCCCCGCCCCGCCCCCTGGGGCGTCGCGGCCTGAACCGGAGGCGCGCCATGCCCTGGACCCGCACGCAGATGGCCGCACGCCTCGCGGCCGACATTCCCGAGGGATGGTTCGTCAACCTCGGCATCGGCGTGCCGACGATGGTGGCGGACCACGTGCCGCCGGACCGCGAGGTGATCCTGCACTCCGAGAACGGCATCCTGGGGATGGGCCCCGCCCCGGCGAAGGGCGAGGAGGACGCGTGGCTCATCAACGCGGGCAAGCAGCCGGTCACGTTGCGCGCCGGGGGCTCCTTCTTCCACCACGCGGATTCCTTCGCGATCATCCGCGGCGGGCACCTCGATCTCTGCGTCCTCGGGGCCTACGAGGTGGCGGCGAACGGCGACATCGCGAACTGGGCGACGGGCGAGAACGACACCGCCCCCGCGGTCGGCGGCGCGATGGATCTGGCGGTCGGCGCCAAGCGGCTGTGGGTCATCATGGAGCACGTGACGAAGTCCGGCGGGGCCAAGTTGGTGGAACGCTGCTCCTATCCGCTGACGGCGACGCGCGCGGTGTCGCGCGTCTACACCAACCTCGGCGTCTTCGACGTGACGGGCGACGGCTTCCGCGTGCTGGAGACCGCCCCCGGCGTCACGCCCGACGACCTGCGCGCCGCCACCGGCGCGCCGCTGCTGACCGAGGCGCTGGCGGCATGAGCGACGCCGCCACCGACGACGCCGCGGAATCCATCCGCCTCATCCGCGACAGCGCCGCCGCCGTCGCGGACCGCTCCGACCTCTCCCGCGCCCGCGCCCAGCGCTTCGCGGAACCCGGCTTCGACGCCGGCGTGTGGCGCGAGATCGGCGAACTCGGCTGGATCGGCCTCGCCGTGCCGGAGGCGGCGGGCGGCGCCGGCCTCGGGATGCGCGAGTTCTGCGCGCTGGCGGAGGAGTTCGGCGCGGCGCTGACCCCCGAACCCCTCGTGCCCTGCGCGCTGTCCGCGCACCTTCTGGCGGCCTGCGACGACCACGGCGCCCTGCCGCAACTGCTCACCGGCGAGATGGTGGTGGTGACCGCGTGGCAGGAGGCGCCGAACACGCTGGAGGCGCCCGGCACGGCCGACGCCCCCCGCCTCTTCGTCCCCGCCGCAGCCGGCGCCGACATGCTGCTGCTGCCGGTGCGGCAGGAGAAGCAGCTCTCCCTCTACGAAGTCCCTGCGGCGGCGTGCGAGATCACCGCGGAGGGTCAGCAGGATGGCGGCTTCGCCGGCACGGTCCGCGCCGACCTGTCGCGCGGCAAGCGCCTCTCCGCCGACATCGGCGCCGCGCTCTCCTCCGGCCTCGACCGCGCCGCGCTCGCGACCGCGGCGGTGATGCTCGGCGTCATGGAACGCGCCTTCGCGATGACGCTGGACTACCTGAAGACGCGCACGCAGTTCGGCAAGCCGATCGGGTCGTTCCAGTCGTTGCAGCACCGGGCGGCGGACCTGAAGATCCAGGTCGCGCTCACCCGCGCCTCCGTCGAGGCCGCCGCCGCCACCTTCGACGCCGGCGCCTCCGCCCTGGCGTGCCGCGCCGCCGCTTCCCGCGCGAAGCACCGCGCGGCGGAGGCGGGGATGCTCGTCACGCGGCAGGCCATCCAGCTGCACGGCGGCGTCGGCTACACCGACGAGTACGACGTCGGCCTCTACCTCCGCCGCGCCATGGTGCTGTCCAACCAGTTCGGCGGCGCCCGGCTGCACCGCGCCCGCTTCACCGCCGCCGCCCCGAGCGAGACCGATGACTGACGCCACGCCCCCCGCCATGCACCTGCACAGCGCGCGCGAGGGCGCCGTGCTGACCCTCACGCTCGACTACCCCGCGCGCCGCAACGCGCTGGCCGTGCCGTTGCGGGAACGGATGGCCGACCTCCTCGAAGCCGCGGAGGGCGACCCCGGGGTGCGCGCCATCGTCGTCACGGGGGCGGGGGGCGTCTTCTGCTCCGGCGGCGACATCTCGGGGATGGACGTTCGGTCCGCCCTCGGGGGCCGCGAACGGCTGCGGCGGGCCTACCGCGCCATCCGCCTCCTCGGCGTCGGCTCCAAGCCCGTCGTCGCGGCGGTGGAGGGGTGGTGCGTCGGCGCCGGCCTGTCGCTCGCCTGCGCCTGCGACGTGATCGTGGCGGCGGAGGATTCGCGCTTCATGGCGGGCTTCGGCAAGGTCGGCCTCATGCCCGACCTCGGCCTGCCCTACACGCTGCCCGCCCGGATCGGGGCGGGTCGCGCGAAGCAGATGTTCCTGTTCCACCGCCAGGTGCTCGCGCCGGAGGCCGAGCGCATCGGGCTGGTGGATGAGGTGGTGGCGCGCGGCGCGGCCCTGGCCACGGCGATGGAACGCGCCCGCTTCCTGGCCGACCAAGCCCCCGCCCCGATGGCCTTGACGAAGGCCATGCTCGCCGCCGGCCTCGACGCCGCGCTGGAGGTGGAGCGGCATTACCAGACCACCCTCTTCCTCTCCGCCGACCACGCCGAGGGCCGCGACGCCTTCATGGCCAAGCGCGACCCCGCCTTCACCGGAGGCTGACGATGAACCCCACCGAACTCGACGCCCTGCCGGACGACGACTTCCGCGCCGAAGTGCGCCGCTGGATCACGGCGAACCTCCCCGCCGACCTCAGCCACCACCCCAAGCGCCTGCGCTGGGCCGAGAACAAGCCCTGGTACATGGCGCTGGCCGAGCGCGGCTGGCTCGCCCCCGGCTGGCCGCGGGAGCACGGCGGCATGGGCCTCTCCCCCGCCAACATGGTCGCCTTCATCGAGGAACTGGACCGCGCCGGCGCGCCGCGCGTGAACGACATGGGCGTCGTCATGCTCGGCCCCCTCCTCATCAAGTTCGGGTCGGAGGCGCAGAAGGCTCGGTTCCTGCCGCGCATCCTGTCGGGCGAGGACATCTGGTGCCAGGGCTATTCCGAGCCGAACTCCGGCTCCGACCTCGCGAGCTTGCGGACGGAGGCGGTGCTGGACGGCGACCACTACGTCGTCAACGGCCAGAAGACCTGGACCACCCTGGGGCACGACGCCAACTGGATCTTCCTGTTGGTCCGCACGGACAAGGCGGCGAAGAAGCAGGACGGCATCTCCTTCCTCCTCGTCCCGATGGACCTCCCCGGCATCACCGTCCGCCCCATCGTCAACCTCGACATGCACGACGAATTCGTGGAGGTGTTCTTCGACGACGTGCGCGTGCCGGCGGAGAACCTCGTCGGCGAACCGAACAAGGGCTGGACCTACGCCAAGGCCCTGCTGGGCTTCGAGCGCATCTTCCTCGGCGCCCCCCGCCAGTCCGCCCACGCCCTGTCCCGCCTGCGCCTCCTGGCCGACCGCATGGGCGCCTGGGAGGACCCCGCCTTCGCCGACACCTACGCCCGGCTGCGGCTGGAACTGGAGGACCTGAAGGCCCTGTACGGAACCTACGTGGACAAGCTGCGCCGCGGCGAACACCTGCCGCCCGACGTGTCCATGCTGAAGATCGTGCAATCCGAACTCTACCAGCGCATCACCGACGTGATGCTGGAGATCGCGGACGGCCACGCCGGCGCCCTCGGCCCGCTGCCGGGCAACCGCGACCTGAACCCCGCCGGCAACTTCCTCCAGGCGCGGCCGACGACGATCTACGGCGGGTCGAACGAGATCCAGCGCAACATCATCGCGAAGAACGTGTTGGAGCTGCCGGGATAAGGACGGCCCGGTCGCGACCGGACCCTTCGCCCTTGCCCGGCTATCTCGGAGGCCCCGCCGCGTGCCCGATGGGTACGGACATCGCGTCAGCGAGGATCACCCGATGGTCCGCCGGCCTCCTCGACGGGCGCCAGGGGGTTCCGATCGCACCGGTCGACGCCGCGTCCTTCGCGAAGGTGACCGCCAGATCCAGAAGGCGGGCGCGATGGCGACGGGTGCTGAAGTTGTGGTCGGCCCCCTCGATGACCGAGAGCGACGCGCCTCGTGGAAGCCGCGGCGGCTCGCCGAAGGCGCGGCACAGGCGAAGATACCCGTGATCGCCGCCCGAGAACACGAAGTGGACCGCGCAGCCGCGGCGAAGAAGCGCGCGCAGGTGTCGGCGCGTCGCCCGCTCCTCGGTTCCCATGCGGCGGAGTAGGAGGCGAAGCGATCGCGGGCACGCTCGGCGGGCACGGTCGCCCAGCGCCTGCGGCAGCACGGCGACCCCGCGTCCCCGCACTGCATGGGGTGCGTCCGCCGCGCCCCCCACCCTCGGCACCGGGCGCACGCCGGCACCGGGGTAGCGAAAGAGGGCGGCCTTCGACAGGTCCGTCTGGAGGCTCAGGAACTGCGGATTGGCGGCGAGCAGCCCGACGATCCGGGCGTCTTCTCCCGCCGCGTGCCAACCGGTGTAGCCGCCGGAACACTGCCCGACGACGACGGCCCGGTGGTGGCCCCATCGCCCCAGCGCGTCCAGCGCCGCGCGCAGATCCGCGACGCGGTCGGGGTGGTAGGAAGCGGCGATGCGTTCGACCGGTTCGTCGCCGTCGCTCTCGCCCACCCCCGCCACGTCGAAGCGCAAGGAGGTCACCCCCCCGAGCGCGAGGCGGCGCGCCAGCTCCGTCCAGTGGCGGGCGGTGCCACTTCGCGGGTCGGCCCCGACGGTCGGCATCAGCACCGCCGGCGCGTCCGGGGCGGGGCGGTCCGGGCGGCAGATCAGCCCGAACAGCCCGTCCCCCCGACCGAACCGGATCGGCACCTCGTGGAGCGCGGGCAGCCTGATCCCTGCGGGCATCGGCAACCGCGCCGCGGGCGTCCCGTCAATGCCACCGCCCCCGGTCGGCGCGAGGAACCCCACCACGCCGTCGAGCACGGCGACCGGCGCCACCATGTCGAGCCCATTCGGCGGCACGAACGCTGCGTAGCCGTCGAACGGCGCGAACGCCACCGGAGTGCCGAGGCGCGCGGACCATTCGTCGGCGCCCCCGTCCCGGGACACCACGAGGGTTGGCGGAAGCACCGTGCCGGCGAGCGGCGCGGGCAGGTTCCCGAGGTCGCGCAACGTCCCTGGCGCCAGGACCGCCTCCCACGCCTGGGCGTGGTCCGGCCCTTCCGGCGTGGGGCCGTGCCCCTCCAAGCGGGACCGTGCGTGAAGGCTGCGGGCGAAGGCGGCGCCGGAGGTCGGGGGATCGAGGAGAACGAGACGTTCCACCTCCAGGCCGCGTGCCACGGCATCGAGCGCGAGGAGGGACCCGAAGCGATGCCCGAGGAGGCAAACCCGCCCGCCATGCCGTGCCGCGAGCCATTCGGCGCAGGCCGCGACCGCGTCGCGCCAAGCAACGACCTGCCCGTGCGTCCCCGTCATCTCGCCCGCATCGCCCGTTCCCGGCAGGTCCGGTCGAAGGCTGGCGATGCCGCATGCGGCGAGGCGGCACGCGACGTCGCGCCACACGCGGCCCGTCCGCGACGCCTCGTTGCCGAAGGGCGGGCAAACGAGCATCCCCGGGCCATGTGCCGGGTGGTAGATGGCGAAGCAGTCGCCGCCCGGCGTGGGGATCACCAGCGGGATCATGCCAGGAACCCCTGACGCCCGTGAGCGGGTAGGACGTCGTGCGACGTCCGGGCCACGCCAGCGCCCTGCCCGTGAGCCCAAGCCCGTTCCCCCCATCGGGAATGGGCCGGGCCACCGTTCGACGGCCGGGTCGGTGCGGTTCGGCTGCCGTGACGGCGGCGGCGGCGGGCACAGGCGACAACGTCGAGGCGGCGTCGAGGTTCGGGGAGGGCACGAAGCCGACCTGTGGGCGCACGCGCATCGCGTCGCCCCCGGGCGAAGGCACCCGGGCGGAACGCGCGCGCGCGACGATCGTCCTGAAGCAGGCCTTCCACGGGCGTGGCCCTCCCGCGGCCATCTTGGGATGGATCGAGATCCTGATGGTCGCATGGACCAACGTTCCCTCGTAACAACGTTAGCATGCCTGGCCGCCGACCCGGTTAACTGGGGATAGTGTCCGGGTCCTTACCGACCCGTTTTGCTTTTCGGTGGAAATCAGCGGCGATCCGTTCGTCGCGGCCTGCCCCCGCTCCGGGCCAGCGTCCGACGCCGGTTGCGGGGAGCGACGTCATTGCGCCCCTTTTCGCCGCGCGGAACACTCCGGCCATGACCCAGACCTGGCGCCTCACCGCCACCGAGATCGCGGCCCATGTGCGGGCCCGCAGCCTCTCCGCCGAGGAGGTCGCACGCGACGCCCTCGCGCGGCTCGACGCCGCGAACCCCGCCATCAACGCCGTGGTGCAGTTCATGCCGGAGGAGGCCCTCGCCGCCGCCCGCGCCGTGGACCGCGCCATCGCGAAGGGCGAGGATCCCGGCCCGCTCGCCGGCGTGCCCGTCACCACGAAGACGAACGTGGACCAGCGCGGCCACGCCACGACGAACGGCCTGCGCCTGCAACGGGAGAACGTGGCGAGGGCGGACAACCCCGTCGTCGCCAACCTCCGGCGCGCCGGCGCGATCCTCATCGGCCGCACCAACACCCCCGCCTTCTCGCTCCGCTGGTTCACCCGCAACTCCCTCCACGGCCACACGCGCAACCCCCGCAACCCCGCGATCACCCCCGGCGGCTCCTCCGGCGGCGCCGCGGCGGCGGTCGCGGCGGGCATCGGCGCCATCGCCCACGGCACGGACATCGGCGGCTCCGTCCGCTACCCCGCCTATGCCTGCGGCGTGCAGGGGCTGCGCCCGACGCTTGGCCGCATCCCCGCCTGGAATCCCTCCGGCCCGGACCGCGCGGTCGGTGCGCAGCTGATGGCCGTCTCCGGTCCCCTGGCCCGCTCCGTCGCCGACCTGCGGCTGGCGTTGGGGGCGATGGCCCGGCCCGACCCGCGCGACCCCTGGTGGACCCCCGCCCCCCTCACCGGCCCCGCCTACCCGAAGCGCGCCGCCCTCTGCGTCGCCCCGGAAGGGATGCCGACGGCCCCGGCGATCGAGAAGACCCTCCGCGCCGCCGCCCTCCGCCTCCAGGAAGCGGGGTGGACGGTGGTCGAGACCCCTCTCCCCCCGCTCCGCGAGCCCGCCCGCCTCCAGGCCCTCCTCTGGCTCGCCGAGAGCCGCCGCGTGCTGAACACGGCGCTGGCGCAGGAGGACGACCCCGACGCCACCTTCGTCTTCGCCCAGATGGAACGCCTCTGCCCCGTCCCCGACCTCGACGCCTTCCAGGACGCCCTGCAACGCCGCGTCGCGCTGTGCCGGGAATGGAACCTGTTCCTCGACCGCTACCCGCTGGCCATCATGCCGGTCTCCGCCGAGCCGCCCTTCGCCGACAACGAGGACGTCACCGGCCCCGAGGCCTTCGACCGCATCATCGAGGCGCAACTGACCCAGGTCGGCCTGCCCCTCATGGGACTGCCGGGCCTATCCGTCGTGACCGACCTGTCCGGTCCCGCTCCCCTCGGCGCCCAGCTCGTCGCGGGGCGCTACCGGGAGGACGTGCTGCTGGACGCCGCCGCGATCATCGAGGCCGCCGGCCCGCCGGTGCGGCCCGTGGACCCGGTCCGCGCCTGACGGGCCGCGCAGGAAACGACTGACAACCGCCCCCGTGGGGTGATACGGGGCGCCCGCACCCACCACCCCCGCCCGGGGAGAGTCCCCCATGACCGAAACCATCGCCCCACCCCGCGTCGAGGAGGTGGTCAAGCCCGCCCGCCCGCGCCTGCACAAGGTCATCCTCGTCAACGACGACTACACGCCGCGCCACTTCGTCGTGCGCGTCCTCAAGGCCGAGTTCCGGATGGACGAGGGCGGCGCGGCCCGGGTGATGCTGACGGCGCACCAGCGGGGCTCCTGCGTCGTCGCGGTCTTCACGAAGGAGATGGCGGAGGAGCGGGCGACGCGCGCCACGGACATGGCGCGTGCCGAGGGCTATCCCCTGATGTTCACGACGGAGCCGGAGGAGTAGCGGGGCTCAGCCCATCGCGAATTCGGGGCGGACCGGCGCGGACCTCATCGGCAGCCCCAGCATCTCCCGCGCCTCGGCGGCGGTCGCCGGCTCGAACCCCATCTCCCGCACCAGCCGGACGAGGCGTTCGACGAGCTGCACGTTCGTCGCGAGTTCGCGGGGGCGGTAGTAGAGGTTGTCCTCCAGCCCCACCCGCACGTGGCCGCCGAGCAGGAGGGCGTTCATCGCGGCGGGAAGTTGCGCGGGGCCGATGCCGGAGACGCCCCAGATCACGCCCTTCGGCAGCATATCGACCATGGATTGCAGGATGCGCGGGGAATAGGGCATCGCGCCCTGGAAGCCCTTGTGCGTGCCGAGGACGATGTTGACGTAGGCCGGCTCCTCGTCGAGGCCTTCCTCCAGCAGCGTCGTCACGTCCTGGATGATGTGGGTGGGGGAGAACACCTCCCATTCCGGCTTGATGCCGCGCGCCCGCATCATCCGCGCGAGTTCGCGGGAGCGGGTGGGGGAGGTGTGCATGAGGATCTCCTTCCCCCCGAAGCTGGCGATGACGGTGGTGGCGTCGAGGGTGCACATCTCCGCCCCCGCCTCCATGCCCTTCAGGCGTTCCTCCCAGAGGATCTCCGGGTAGCCGTTCGGCCCGTCCGCGACCATGTCGCCGTGCACGCCGCCGCCGGTGGAGTTGTTGATGACGATGTCGCAGCGCGCGCGTATCAGGGTGTTGATGTCGCGGTAGATCCCGGCGTCGCAGGTCGCCAGCCCGTCCGGGCGGCGGGCGTGGATGGCGACGACGCTCGCGCCGGCGTCGTAGCAATCCCCCGTGTCGCGCGCGATCGCCTCGGGCGTCAGCGGGATGTGCGGGCTCTGCGCCGCGAGCGCCATGCCGCCGGTCGGCGCGATGGTCACGATGACCTTGTTGCTCGCCATGCTCGTTCCCCCGTTGCGCGGCGGCGGGTCAGTCGCCCGCCGGTCCCGCCACCCTCGCCGCCCGCCCGGCCGTGAAGGCCGACAGGCGTTCCGCCGCCTCCGGCCCGGTCTGGGCCAGCGCCGCCATCATGCTCTCGACGAACAGCCCGTCATCCTCGCTCATGTCCTGGATGCGGGGCAACGCCTGGAGGACGCCCAGGACGGTCAGCGGCGCCATCCCCGCCACCACCGCCGCGAGGTCCGCCGCCTTCGCCGGCGCCGCGCCCTCCGGCACGAGGTAGCCGACGAGCCCTGCGCGCTCCGCGGCGGCGGCGTCCAGCACGCGCCCCGTGAGCATCATGTCGGCCATCCGCGAGGCGCCGAGCAGGCGGGCGACGTGCACCGAGGCGCCGCCGCCGACGTAGATGCCGCGCGTGCCCTCAGGCAGCGCGAAGAACGCCGTGGGGTCGGCGACGCGGATGTGGCAGGCCGCCGCCAGTTCCAGGCCGCCGCCGACGACGGCGCCGTGCAGCGCGACGATCACCGGCACGCGCCCGCGCCGGATGGCGGTGAAGGCGGCGTGCCAGGCGCGGGAGATGTCGAAAGTCTCCTCCGCCGAGCGCGGCCGGTGTTCGACGAGGTCCAGCCCCGCGCAGAAGCACGGCCCGTTGCCGGACAGCACCACCGCCCGCGCCTCGGACTGCGCCCGGGCCATCGCGGCGCCGAGTTCGGCGAGCAGCGCCGCCGAGATGGCGTTGCGCTTGCGCGGCCGGTCCAGCCCGACATGGGCGACGGCGCCGCGCAGTTCGTAGGTGACCGACGGCTCCAAGACCGTTCCTCCCGCCGCTTCGCCCTACCATACCCTCCGGTATTGACGCGCTTCAAGCCCGCCGCGTAAGGTTCTGCCGGACGCGAACGCAGAGGTCGCGGAGGGGAAGGACGGCGTGCCCGAGATCGCTCAGCCCTTGCGCGGTTGTGTCGTCCACGGTCGCGGTGAGCCGCACGCGCCCTTCGTCACGCTCGTGGACCTCTGGGCCAACGCCGTCGCCGCCGCGCCGGACGCCGCTGCGATGGAGGATCAGGCAGGCGCGCTGACATACCGAAAGGTATGGAACGCCGGCCACGCCTTCGCCGCTCGCCTCCGCGGCCTCGGTGCCGCCGGCCGCGTCGTCGCCATCCTCCTGCCGAACGGAGGGGATTTCCACGTCGCTTACCTCGGCGCCCTCCTCGCCCGCGCGACTCCCGCGCCGATCAACCCGGGCTACCCGCCGCCGCAGGTCCGGGCGCTGCTGGCCCTGTCGAAGGCCCACACCCTCGTCACGCCCGGCCCTGCCGCCCCCGACCTCGCGGCGCCCGGCCTCCGTCTCCTCCCCTTCGACCGCGCGCCCCTCCTCGCCGAGGCCCCGCCCCCGGCCTTCGACGCGCCGGACCTCGACGACCCCGCCGTCCTCCTCTTCACCGGCGGCACCACCGGCACCTCCAAGGCCGTCCTCCACACTCACCGCATGATCGCCGACGCGACGCGCGCGATGGAGTTCATGTGGCCGACGAAGGCGCGCGGCGAGGTCTGGCTCCCCGTCGCGCCGATGTCGCACATCTACGGCTTCCACATGGGCGTCACGAACCCGGTCTGGGGGATGGCGTGGATCGTCGTCCCCCCGCGCTTCCAGCCCGACCTGATCGTGCGGATGCTCGGCGAGCACCGCGTCACCGTCTTCGGCGGCGGCCCCGCGCCGATCTACGCCGCGCTGCTGTCCGCGACGAACTTCGCGACGACGGACCTCTCCGCCCTCGCCGTCTGCCCCTCCGGCGGCGCGCCGACGCCCGTGGAGATCATCGAGCGCTGGCGGCGCGCGACGGGTCTGCAGATCCACGAGGGCTACGGGATGACGGAGATGGCGCCGATCGCCGGCACCACCGCCGCCCACGGCCAGCGCGACGGCTC
>CAXVWQ010000053.1:0-11842 GCA_964263755.1 Roseomonas sp.
CCTTCGCCGACACCGGGTCGGGCATCCACCTCGCCACCGGCATCCTCGCGGCGCTGTTCCAGCGGGGGAGGACGGGGCGTGGGCAATACGTGAAGGTCGCGATGCAGGAGGTGGTGGTGACCTTCTGCCGCATGGGCTTCGCGCGGCAGCAGATCACCGGGCGGGCGGCGGAGCGGGTGGGGAACGGGTCGCCCTCCTCGTCCTCCGCGCCCTCCGGCATCTTCGCCTGCGAGGGCGGCGGGCCGAACGACTACTGCTTCATCTACACCGCCCGGGACTCGCTCACGGGCAACAAGCAGTGGAACGCGCTGCTGCGCGTGATCGGGCGGGACGACCTGGTCGGCGACCCGCGCTACGCCGAGCCGGGCGACCGCTTCGCCCGGCGCGACGAGGTGGACGCGATCATCGCGCCCTGGATGGCGGGGCACGGCAAGCGCGAGGCCATGGAACGGCTGAACGGCGCCGGCGTGCCGGCGGGCGCCGTGCTCGACACATCCGACCTCATCCACGACCCCGCGCTGCACGCCACGGGGATGCTGACGCGGGTGCAGCACCCCGTGCGCGGCGAGGTCATCCTGCCGGGCTGGCCCGTGCGGATGAGCGATTCCCCGACGCCCGCCACCCTCTCCCCCCCGCTGCTCGGCCAGGACACGGACGCGGTGCTGGGGGAGGTGCTGGCGATGGACGCGGCTGAGATCGCCGCGCTGCGCGCCGCCGGGATCGTCTGACCGGATGGACCGCGTCCTCGTCGTCGGCGGTTCCGTCGCCGGCGTCGGCGTGGTGAACGAACTGCGGCGCCTGGGCTTCGCGGGCGAGGTGGTGCTGATCGAGGCCGGGCGCCACCTGCCCTACGACCGGCCGCCCCTGTCCAAGGCCGTGCTGCTGGGCGAGGCGGCGGAGGCGCGCCTGCCGTTCCACGACGCCGCTCACTACGCGGGGCTGCGTGTGGAGGTCCGCCTATCCAGCCCCGTCGCGGCGCTCGACGCGGAGGCGCGCGCGGTGGTGCTGGCCTCCGGCGAACGCCTCGCCGGCGACGCGGTGGTGATCGCGACCGGCGCGCGGGCCCGTCCCTTTCCCGCGGACCGTGCCGACGGCCCGGTGCCCGTCATCCGCGACTTGGACGACGCGGTGGCGCTGCGCGGCCGGTTCCGCCCGGGCGCCCGGCTGGCGGTGATCGGCGGCGGCTTCGTCGGCGCGGAGGTGGCGTCGAGCGCCCGTTCGGCCGGATTGTCGGTCACGGTGTTCGAGGCGGCGGCGATGCCCTTCGCGCGCGTCCTCGGCGACGCCGTCGCGGCTGAGGTGCTGGCGCTGCACCGGGAGGCCGGCGTCGCCCTGCGCCTCGGCGTCACGGTGGACCGCGTGGCCCGCACGCCCGCCGGGTATCGGCTGGACCTGTCGGACGGCACCTCGGCGGCGGCCGACCTCGTCGTCGCCGGCCTCGGCGCCGTGCCGAACGTCGAATGGCTCGCCGGATCGGGCCTGGACGCCGCCGACGGGATTGCCTGCGACGCGCTCGGCCGCACCGCCGCGCCCGGCATCCACGCCGCCGGCGACGTGGCATCCTGGCCCGACCCGCGCACCGGCCGCCGCGCGCGGCACGAGCACTGGACGGCGGCCCGCGAACAGGCCCGCATCGTCGCGGGCGACATCGCCGACGTGCGCGAACGGCGCTGGGAATCCTTCGTGCCGTATTTCTGGTCCGACCTGCACGGCAAGCGCCTGCAACTCCTCGGCGCGCCGGACCCGTCAGACGCGGTGGAGTTCGTGCACCGCCATCCCGCGCGGGGCGCCTTCGTGGCGGAATACCGCCGGGGCGGCGCGCTCGTCGGCGTGGCCGGCCTGAACGCGGCGGCGCGCACCATGCGCTACCTGCCGCGACTGGAGGCCGCGCCCGCCGCCTGAACGGCCCTCAGGGGGCGCCGAGCGCGGGGCCGAGGCGGGCGGCGAGGGATGTGAGGGAGGCACCGATGCTCGCGAGGGTGGCGTCGTCGAAGCCCGTGTCGATGCCGCCGGCGCTGAGCGACAGGGCAACGGTCCCATCCGGCGCGAACACGGGCGCGGCGACGGAGTTGATGCGGGGATGCAGCAGGCCCTTGTTCACGATGTAGCCCCGCCGCGCGTAGTCCCGGATGGCGTCGTGCAGACGGGGCTCGATCGCGGCCCAGCGCGGGCCCTCGGCGGCGCGCAGTTCGGCCAGCACCGCGTCCCGCTCCGCGTCGGGCAGGGCGGCGAGGTAGGCCCAGCCGGTGGCGGAGGTGCCGATCGGCACGCGGGAGCCGACGCGGAGATCCAGCACGATCGAGGTGCCCTGGCAGCGCTGGAGATAGACCATGGAGAGGCCATCGCGCGCGCCGAGGGAGACGCCGCCGGCGTGGCGGTCGGCGAGGGCCTGCATCTCCGGCAGGGCGAGTTGCGCGACGGGCTGGCCGGACAGCACGGCGTAGCCGAGGCCGAGCAGCGGGATGCCGGGGCGCAGCGTGTCCCGCCCGGGGACGCGGGTGAGGAAGCCGCGTGCGACGAGGGTGTGGCACAGGCGCCAGGCGGTGGGCTGCGGCAGGCCGGTGAGGCGCGCGATGGCGGAGACGCCGAGTTCGGGCCGCGTGGCGGTGAAGCAGCGGAGGATGTCGAGGCCGCGGGCGAGCGCGGTCACCACCTGCCGATCGTGGTCGGGCGGTGCGGCGGCGTGGGGGCGCGGCATCGCTTGACAGTCCCGTCCGGTCGCGCCAGAAATCCCGATAACGAATAGATTACTCGCATAGCGAATAACAAGGGCGAGTGCAAGGGAGGGATCGCCGATGTCGGCCGCCACGCTCACCGCCGCGCGCCGCGCGGACGCGTCCTCCCCCGACGCCCTCGCGGCGGCGCGGGACCTGCCCACCCTTCACGGGATGCTCGCGCCGCTCTCCGTCGGGCCTGGCTGGGCCAAGCCGACGCCCTCCCTCTGGCCCGCGCCGCGCGAGACCTTCCGGCCCGCGCACTGGTCCTACGCCCACGCCAAGGGCGCGCTCGACGCCGCGGGACGGCTCGTCGACGTGGCGCTGGCGGAGCGGCGCAACCTCATCCTCGCCAACCCCGTGGAGGGGAACGACTACGCCACCGCGCGCACCCTCGTCGCGGCCTACCAGATGATCCTGCCGGGGGAGCGGGCGAAGTCGCACCGTCACACGCCGAACGCGCTCCGCCTCATCGTCGATGCGGCGCCCGGCACCTACACGGTGGTGGACGGGGAGCGGCTGCCGATGGGGCCGGGCGACGTGCTGCTGACGCCGAACTGGCGCTGGCACGGCCACGGCAACGATGGCACCGCGCCGGCTTACTGGATCGACGTGCTGGACGCGCCGCTCGTGCAGTTGCTGGAGCCGATGTTCCTCGAACACCACCCCGACACCTACGAGGCGATCCGCGCGACCGCCGCGACCTCCCCGATGTGGTTCCCGTGGTCGGAGACCCGCGCGCGGCTGGACGCGGCGCCCCCGACGCCCGACGGCCCCTGGGGCACCGCCGTCGCGCTCGGCGACCCGGCGATGGCCACCATCGGGCTGGCGATGCTGCGGCTGGCGCCGGGGATCGGCACCGCGTCGCACCGCACCACCGCGAACAATATCTACGCCGTGGTGGAGGGCGCGGGCGAGAGCGTCGTGGACGGCGAGGTGATCCGCTGGTCCCGCGGCGACGTGTTCGTGGCGCCGGCGTGGCGGGAACACCGGCACCGCGCGCCGGACGGGGCGACGCTGCTGCGCGTGACGGACGAGCCGGCGATGCGCTCCCTCGGCTTCCTGCGGAAGGCCGCGGCATGAGGATCGCCGTGTTCGATGACCACCGCGTGGGAATCGTCGAGGGCGACCTCATCCACGACGTGACGGACGCCGTGCCCGGCGCGGACGGCTCCTGGCCGCCGGTCTTCATGCAGCGGCTGATCGCCGATTGGGCCGAGGCCGGGCCGCGACTGGCCGCGGCACGCCGCACCGCCCGCGCCATCCTGCGGGCCGAGGTCACGCTGCGCTCGCCGATCCCCTACACCTCCAACGTCATCGCGGCCCCCGCGAACTACCGCAAGCACGTCGGCGAACTCGGGGACCGGGGGATCGCCAAGGCCGGGAACTCCGCCCGCGACCTCGGCTTCTTCCTCAAGGCCACCTCGTCGCTCTCGGGCGAGGGCGAGGGGATCGTGCTGCCGCGGCACGCCGGGCGCCGCTTCGACCACGAGACGGAACTCGCGGTCATCATCGGCCGTACCGCCCGCCACGTGCCCCGCGACGAAGCCCTGGGATACGTGTTCGGCTACTCCTGTCTCATCGACCTGACGATGCGGATCGAGCCGGGACGCGTGGCGGAGGAACGCTGCACGCGAAAATCCTTCGACACCTTCACCCCCCTCGGCCCCTGGATCGTGACGGCGGACGAGGTGCCGGATCCCGGGGCGCTGTCCAACCGGCTGTGGGTGAACGACGACCTGCGGCAGGACGCCAACACCCGGGACATGACGGTCGGCGTCGCCGACCTCATCGAACTCGTCTCGTCCGTCATGACGCTGCGGCCGGGCGACGTCATCGCCTCCGGCACGCCGGAAGGCGTCGGGCCCGTGGTGCCGGGCGACCGTGTGACGATCGAACTGGAACGCGTCGGCCGCATGACGCTGACGGTGAGCGAGGCGGCCGACGCCGCCCCGCGCGTGTTCTGAGGAGCCCGACGGTGCAGCGACGCTCGCTTCTCGCCGCGTCCCTCCTGGCGCTCGCCGCGCCTACGCGGGCCCAGTCCTTCCCGTCCCGCCCCGTGCGGATCATCGTGCCGTTTCCGCCGGGCGGCGGCATCGACATCCTCGTGCGCGCCCTGTCCGGCGAACTCGCCAACCGCTGGGGCCAGCCGGTGGTCGTCGAGAACCGCGGCGGCGCCGGCGGCGTGATCGGGACGGAGGCGGTGGCCTGCGCCGCGCCCGACGGCCACACGCTTTTGGGCACGGTGAATCAGAGTTTCACGACGAACCGCCACCTGTTCCGTGCCCTGCCCTACGACCCCGACAACGGCTTCCTGCCCATCTCGCTCATGGTGCAGAGCGACCACATGCTGCTGGCCCACCCGTCGGTGGCGGCGGACGACGTGCCCGCGCTGATCGCGCTGGCGCGGCGGGAACCGGGACGGCTCACCTACGGCTCCTTCGGTCCGGGCACCCAGCCGCAGCTCGTCTACGAGGCGCTGAAGCAGCGGCAGAACCTCGACATCCTGCACGTCCCCTACACCGGCATCGCGCCGCTGATGCTGGCGACGACGCGGGGGGAGGTGATGCTGGCGACCGGCAGCGCCGCCGTCGCGGGCGAACTCGTTCGCGCCGGGCGGATGAAGGCGATCGCCACCGCGGGCGCGCGGCGCCTGACCGCTTTCCCCGACGTGCCCACGACAGGGGAACAGGGGCATCCCTACCTCCTCGCCTCCATCTGGTACGGCCTGTTCGCCCCCGCCGGCACGCCCGCCGCCGCGGTGGACCGGGTGGGCGCGGACGTGCGCGCCGTCCTCCGCACGCCCGCCTTCGCCGAGACGCAGGTCACCGCTCGCGGCCTCGACCTCGTCGCGAGCGAGCCCGCCGTGCTCGCCGCCGCCATCCGCGAGGAGGCCGCGTCGGTCGGCGAGATCCTCCGCGCCGCCCGGATCGAGCCGCAATGTGCCGCACCCCCGTCCTCATCGTCGGCGGCGGCCCCGTGGGGCTGGCGCTGGCCGGCGAACTCGGCTGGCGCGGCGTCGCCTGTACGCTGGTGGAGCGCGGCGACGGCCGCGTGACGCAGCCGAAGATGGATTTCGTCGGCGTCCGCACGATGGAGTTCTGCCGGCGCTGGGGCATCGTCCCCTGGGTGCACGCCGCCGGTTACAACCGCGCCTACCCGCAGGACTGCGCCTGGGTGTCATCGCTCACCGGCCACGAGTTCGGGCGCGAACCCTTCCCCGCCCCGAAGGACGAAGTGGCGCTGCCGCAGAGCCCGTATTCCCGCGGCGAACGCTGCCCGCAGAACTTCTTCGACCCCGTGCTGTCGCGCTTCGCCTCCTCCTTCCCCACGGTGACGATCCGGCGGGACACGGAACTGCTGGGGATGGAGGAGCGCGCCGACGGCGTCACCGCCCGCGTGCGGGACCTGCGGAGCGGGGCGGAGGAGGCGATCGAGGCCGCCTGCGTCGTCGGCTGCGACGGCGGCTCCAGCGCGGTGCGCGAACACCTCGGCATCCCGATGACCGGCCCCGCGGCCCTCACCTACACCACCAACGTCATCTTCCGCCGCGCGAACCTCGAAGCGCTGCACGGCCTCGCCCCGGCCTACCGCTACATCTTCATCGGCCCCGAGGGCACCTGGGCCACGATGGTCGCGATCAACGGCCGCGACGAGTGGCGCTTCTCCCTCGTCGGCGACGCCCAGCGCCGCACGCCGGACGAGGCGGAGATGCGCGCCGCCATCATCCGCGCCGTCGGCCGCGATTTCGACTTCGAGGTGCTGTCCATCCTGCCCTGGGTGCGGCGGCAACTCGTCGCGGACCGCTACGGCACGGACCGGGTGTTCATCGCGGGCGACGCGGCGCACCTCACCTCCCCCACCGGCGGCTTCGGGATGAACATGGGCATCCAGGATGCCGTGGACCTCGGCTGGAAACTGGCGGCGGTGCTGGGGGGTTGGGGCGGCCCCGACCTGCTGCGCTCCTACGAGGTGGAGCGCCGCCCGGTCGCGATCCGCAACGTCAACGAGGCGACGGCGAACCTCAAGCGCATGCTGGCCCCGCGCGACGCCAAGCCGGCGCCGGAGGTCTTCGCGCCCGGCGCGGAGCACGACGCCGCCCGCAAGGCCTTCGGCGACCGCTACACGGAGATGATGCGGCGGGAATGGTACACGCCGGGCATCCACCTCGGCTTCGTCTACGAGGGATCGCCGGTGATCGTCCCCGACGGCACGCCGCCACCGCCGGACGAGGTGACGACCTACACCCAGACCGCGCGTCCCGGCTCCCGCGCGCCGCACGCCTGGCTCGCGGACGGCCGCTCGACGCTCGACCTGTTCGGGCGCGGCTTCGTCCTGCTGCGCTTCGGCGGCGGAGACGCGGCGACGCTGGCGACGGCGGCACGGGCGCGCGGCGTGCCCCTCTCCGTCATCGCCCTCGACGAGCCCGCGGTGCACGCTCTCTACGCCCGCCGCCTCGTCCTCGTCCGCCCGGACGGGCACGTCGCCTGGCGGTCCGACGCGGCGCCGGACGCGGCGGAGGCGGCCCGCATTCTCGACACCGTCCGCGGCGTCGGTCCGGGCGTCGCCCGCGCCGAACCGGTCCCGGCGATGACGGCGGCGTAGGGAGGACATCAGGCATGGATGCACGCGCGACACGCCGCGCCCTCGGCGCCGCGGCCATCCCGGCGGCGGCGCTGCCGCGCCCCGCCCTGTCGCAGGGGCGGGGCGTGCGCCTCATCGTCCCCTTCGCCCCGGGCGGCGCCATCGACACGATCGCGCGCCTCACCGCCCAGCGCGTCTCCGCCCGCCTCGGCGAGACCTGGGTGGTCGAGAACCGCTCCGGCGGCAGCGGCCGCGTCGGCACGGAGGCGGTGTGGCGCGCCGCGCCGGACGGGCGGACGCTGCTGTTCAGCAGCGAGGGGCACCTCGTCCGCCGGCTGGTGATCCGGGACATCCCCTTCGACCCGGTCGCGGAGTTCACGCCGGTGGGTCCGGCGGCGCGCGGGCCGATCGTGTTCGTCGGCAGCCCGTCGCTCCCCGCGCGCGACCTCGCGTCCGTCGTTGCGGCGATGAAGGCGCGCCCGGGCGACTTCGCCTTCGCCAATTCCTCCGCCGCCGCGCAGGGCCTGTTCGCGACGGAGCGCTTCAAGCGCGCCATCGGCACGCCGGACGTTCTGGTGGTGACCTACCGCGGCACCGCCCCCGCGTTGAACGACGTGATGGGCGGGCAGGTCGCGCTGATGATGGCGCCGATGCTGTCGGTGCTGCCTTTCGTGCGGGACGACCGGCTGCGCGCCTTCGGCGTGGCGGCGGCCGAGCGCAGCCGCATCGCGCCGGAGATCCCGACGATCGCGGAAGGCGGCGTGCCCGGCGTGGAGTTCGCGGTGTGGTACGGCATGTGGGGCCCGCCCGCCCTGCCCGCCGAGGTGCTGCGCCCGCTGAACGACGCGACGCGCGCGATGGCGGCGGACCCGGAGGTGGCGCGGCTGCTGGAGGCGCAGGGCTGCGAGCCGATGTCGATGGACGGGGAGACCTTCGCGCGGTTCATCGCGGCGGAATACCGTCGCGTCGCCGCCGTCATCGCCGAGGTGGGGATCCAGCCGGAATGAGCGACGAGGGCGGGATCGAGCGGCTGCGGGACGACATCGTCATCGCCAACCGCATCCTCGCGCACGAGGGGGTGGTGGATGCCTACGGCCACGTCTCCGCGCGGCACCCGCACGACCCCGGGCGCTACCTCCTGTCGCGCTCCCGCAGCCCGGAACTCGTCGAGCCCGACGACATCATGGAGTTCCTCCTGGACGGCACGCCCGTGGGGGAGGACCGCCGCCAGCCCTACCTCGAACGCTTCATCCACGGCGCGATCTACGAGGCGCGACCCGACATCCACGCGGTGATGCACAGCCACGCGGACGAGGTGCTGCCCTTCTCCATCACGTCGGCCCCGCTGCGGCCGGTGATCCACGTCGCCCACGTCATCGGCGGCACGGTGCCCGTGTGGGACATCGCGGACCGCTTCGGTCACACCAGCCTCCTCGTCACGAACATGGACCAGGGCCGCGACCTCGCGGGCTGCCTCGCGTGCCACCGCACGGTGCTGATGCGCGGGCACGGCTTCTCCGCGGCGGGGCGCTCGCTGCTGGAGGTGGTGATGCAGGGCGTCTACATGCCGCGGAACGCGCGGGTGCTGCTGGACGCGCTGCGGCTCGGCGCGGTGAAGGCGCTGAGCGAGGAGGAGATCGCGATCAAGGGGAAGGTCGGGCCGGACGCGCCGGAGAAGCGCCGGGCCTGGGAATACTGGGCGAAGCGCGCGGGCTGCGCGCACCTGCTGGCCGCCTGACGCCCCCCGAACGAACCGGAGGACACGAACGATGCGCTGGATCGCACTTCTCATCGGCCTGCTGTGCATGGGGGAGGCGGCGGCGCAGGGCGCGTGGCCCAACCGCCCCATCCGCGTGATCGTCCCCTACCCGCCGGGCGGCGCGGCGGACGCCACCGGCCGCCTCGTCGCGCTGGAACTGCAGAAGGCGCTCGGCGTCTCCGTCGTCACGGAGAACCGCTCCGGTGCTTCCGGCACCATCGGCGGGGATTTCGTGCGGCAGGCGGCGCCGGACGGCTACACCCTCCTCGCCTCCCCGAGTTCCCACACGCTGGCGCGGCAGGTGCTGCGCGCCTCGCCCTACGACCCGCAGCGGGACTTCACGCCGGTCGCGCGCTACGCCGAAGGGCCGATGCTCGTCCTCGCCAACCCCCGGGCCGTCCCGGGGGGGACGATCGGGGAGTTGCTGCCCGCCCTGCGCGCGCGGCCGCAGGACTACAGCATGGGCCTCGCCGCCCTCGGCGCCGCGAGCCACCTCGCCATCCTCCAGTTCCGCCGCCTCGCGGAGGTGGACCTGACGCTCGTGCCCTATCGCGGGTCGGGGCCCGCCCTCATCGACCTCATCGCCGGGCAGACGCAGCTGATGATCGATCCCGGCGGTATGCAGCACGTGCGGGAGGGGCGGCTGCGCGCCCTCGCCATCACCGGCACGCGGCGTCACCCCGCGATCCCCGATGTGCCGACGGCGGCGGAGAGCGGGATGCCCGGCCTGGAGGTGGTGGGCTGGTACGGTCTCTGGGGCCCGGCCGGGATGCCGGAGGCGATCGTGACCCGGCTGAACGAGGTGATGACGCGGGCGGTGGAGGATCCGGCGGTCGTCGCGCGCCTCTACGCGATCGGCGCCGTGCCGACGGCGGAGAGCCCGGCGGCGATGGCCCGCTTCATCGCGGCGGACGTGGAGCGCAACGCGGCGCTGCTGCGCGACGCGAACTTCCAGCCGGAGTGAGCGCCGGTCACCCGCGCAGCGGCAGACCCTCCGCCTCGACGGGAACGGCCAGCACCGTCCCCGTCCCGGCGGCCGTGACGTAGAGCAGGCCGGAGCCGGGCGGGCCGAAGCACAGGTTCGTCGTCATCGTCCCCGCGCCGAACTCGATGCGGCGGACGGGGCGGCCGTCGGCCTCGAACACCTCCAGCCCGCCGGAGCCGGGGGTGCAGACCCACAGCCGCCCTTCGGTGTCCACGGCGATGCCGTCCGGGCGTGTCTCGGCGATGCGGCAGAGCACGCCGTCGGAGGTGAGGGCGCCGTCGCGCAGGGTGAAGCGCTCCACCACGCGGTCGAAGGTGCGGGCGAGGTAGAGGTGCTCGCCCGTCGCGTCGAAGGCGATCCCGTTCGGGAAGTTGCGGTCCTCGATGACGACCTCGCTCCGGCCGGTGGCGGGGTCGCAGGCGATCACCCGGCCGGGCACGGGTTCGTGCAGGGCGCGCGGGCTCACCGGGTCGGTGACGTAGAGGCGGCCGTCCGGGCCGAAGCACAGGTCGTTCGGGGCCCCGAAGGGATGGTCGAACGGCGTGGTGACCGCGCCGTCGCGGATCACCTGCACGCCCGGGGCGGCGGGGGCGGGCGCACCGAAGACGCCGCCGTTCTGCGCGACGAACATCGCTCCGCCGGAGAGGACGAGGCCGTTGGGGCCGCCGCCCACGGGGATCGTCTCCTCCACCGTGCCGTCGGCGCCGAGGACGTGAAGGCAGGCGCCGGTGATGGAGACGAGGCGCAGGCGGCCGTCGGGTCCGAGGGCCGGGCCTTCGACGAAGCCGAGGCCGGTGGCCAGGGCCCTGACGCCGTCGCTCATGCGTGCCCTCCCGGAGCCGGTCCGGCCGCGGCGGGCCGGTGGTCCCGCAGCCAGTAGTCGTGCAGGCCCTCGAAGTAGGCGTCCACGCCCCGCAGCGCCGCCTTCGCGTCCCGCCGCTGCAGGTGGCCGAGGAGGACGCGGCGGGCCTTGATCACGCGGTCGTCGGAGATCGCGCCGGCGCGCCGCACCCAGTCGCGCAGCAGGTCCACGAAGGTCGTCGTCAGCGCGACGAGGACGGGGCTGCCGGTGGCCTCGGCGAGGAGTCGGTAGAAGGCGATGAGGAGGTCGGACCGCCCCTCCGGGTCGGAGCCCAGCGCCTCGGCGGCGGCGATGTTCGCCGCCATCGCCGCGAGGTCGTCCTCCGTGAGCGAGGGCAGCGCGGCCTCGACGAGCATGGCGGTCACCGCCCGCATCGCCCGCGTCAGGTCGGCGACGGAGAAGTCGGTCAGCCGCAGCGGCCCCACCCGCTGCTCCCCCACGCCGTGGCGATCGGCCGCGGTGATGAAGGAGCCGCCCTTGGCGCCCTTCCGCTGCACCACGAAGCCGCCGATCTCCAGCATCCGCAACGCCTCCCGTAAGGTGCTGCGGCTGACGTCGAGTTGCGCGGCGAGCGCCCGTTCGGCCGGCAGTTTGTCGCCCTCCCGCAAGGCGCCGTCACGGATCAGGTCGCGGATCTGGCCGGTGATCTCCTCGATGGCGCGGCGCGGGCGCACCGGCGCGAAGGCGGGCACGGCGCGGGTGTCCGGGGCGGGGGAGGGGGCGGTCGGCGCGGGGTTCGGCGGGACGGCGTCCATCCGGCACTCCTGGGGGCCGCCCGTCTGTCGCAAGGCGCCGGTCCGGAAGCAAGTTCGGCGCCCGTTGACGGGCGCACCGTCCACGCCGTATTGGTCAGACCAATCATGCGGGGGAGGCCGCGCTGACCGCAGGCTTCGCGCCCGAGGGCCGGGTCGCCGTCGTCACCGGCGCCGCCAGCGGCA
>CAXVWQ010000054.1:0-14769 GCA_964263755.1 Roseomonas sp.
GAGGAAGTCGTTGGCCCGGCGCGCCATCTCGACGGCGCGCGCGGCGTCCGGGATGGCCTGCACCGCCGGCGCGTTGAGCGAGGGCAGCATCACCTCGATGCCGTGCTTGTCCATCTCGCGCAGCCGCCGGTCCTGCATGTCGAGCAGGCGCGACTTCAGCTCCTCCCACACCGTGTCGCCGAGGAAGCCGAAGCTGTCCATCAGCGTGTCCGGGGTCGCGAAATGCTCCTCCAACGCCACCTTGCCCTGCATCGTCGTTCTCCCGTTCGTTCGGGGGACGACGCCCCCTCGGTTCATGGTGTGGCGCCGGCGTCGCGCCTCAGGACGGAACGACGACCCGCTGGGGCTTGAGGGCCCGCGCCAGGCCCCCGAGGGTGGCCGCGAGTTCTTCGCCCGTCCGGGCCGTGCCGTAGACATACCAGTCCGGTCGCACGACCGCCGCCGCGCACGCGTGCGCGGCGAACCAGGGCCGGTAGACGGCGTCCAGGTCCTCCAGCCCGCCGTCGCCGGGCTCCGTGCCGAGGACGGCGACACGACCGCCGATCGCGCCCCAGGCGTGGAGCAGATCCGGCGTGAGGGGGTCGAGCAGACAGGGATCCGAGGCCACGAGGCACCAGCCCGCGCCGACGACGTCGTCGAACAGTCCGGTCCGGTCACCGGAGCGCACGTGCCCCTGCGGGAACAGCCCGCCGTGATCGGCGATCAGGCCTCCGCGCAGCGGCGGGAACCGCAGCTTCTCCGGCGCCTGGTTGGCGCGGCGGGCCGCGAGGAGCCGCTCGTCGCGCTCCCGCGCCTTTTCCGGATCGCGCGTCGTCTGCACGCGGCCGAGTTCGATCGCCTTCTCCGTGATGAAGCGCACGTGCGGCTCGCGCTCCGGCTGGTAGGTGTCGAGGAGGGCCTCGTCGGCGAGGCCCCGCAGCACGAGGTCGAGCTTCCAGGCGAGGTTGTGGCTGTCCCGGATGCCGGAGCACATTCCCTGCGCGAGGAAGGGCGGCATCTCGTGCGCCGCGTCGCCCGCCAGCAGCACGCGCCCGCGCCGCCACCGCGCGGCGACCCGCGAACGGAAGACGTAGTTCACGGCGCGGATCATCTCCGCGTCGTCCGGCGTGACGTAGCGCGCGACGCGGGCCCAGACGCGATCGGGCCGCACCGCCTCCTCCGGCGTCTCGCCCGGGTTGAGCATGAAGGAGAAGCGGTGGTGATCCGGCCCGATGGTCACGATGGAGGTCGGCTGCGCGGGATCGCAGACCTGCCGGAAGGAGGGCAGCCCCGGCACCGCGCGGCGCATCCGGAAGTCACAGACGAGCCAGTTCTCCTGGAACCCGTAATCCTCCACCTCCGGGGAGACGTGGCGGCGGGTGAGGCCGTTGCCGCCGTCCGCGCCGACGACGTAGCGCGCCGACACGGACGCCGTCGCCCCGCCCGCGTCCCGGGTGCGGAGGACGACGCCCCCGTCCTCCTCCTCCATCTCCGTCACCGTGACGCCCTGGCGGATCCCGACGTTCGGCAGGGACCGGTCGTGGCGGTCGAGCACGTCCTCCACGTGCGGCTGGAACATCATGTAGAGCTGCGCCCAGCCGCAGGGCGCGGGGTCGGCGTAGGCGATCTCGACGAGGGTCTCGCCCGCGGCGTTGACCCATTCGTAGTCGCGCTGCACCACCGCGCCGCGGCCGACCTCGGCGGCGACGCCGATCTTCTGGAAGGTCCGCATGATCTCGTCGTCGAAGCAGGCGGCGCGGGGGAGGTTGTAGAGGCCCTCGTAGCGCTCCAGCACCACCACGCCGTGGCCTTGCGCGCCGAGGAGGGCGGCGAGGGTCATGCTCGTCGGCCCGTAGCCGACGATCGCGACGTCGTGGCGGCTCATGCGGCGCCTCCGCAGGTCGGAGCCGTGCCGCACCCCGGACGTTCGCGTCCTCGCGGGCACCCCGATGAATTGATCCTCACCCCGAAGCCTCCCGGCATCGGCCGGTGGTTCCGGCCCTTGGGGTGAATGTGTCGTGCGGCCCGATGCCTTGCAAATGCAAGTTCGGGGGTCGCATCATGCACGCCATGGATCGCTCCGCCGCCGCATCCCCGCCGAAGAGGCGTGCCAAGGCCCTGGATGCATGTCCCCCAGCCGCGATCATGGGGGCCGGCGATGCGGCGGGAACCCCGATCGGGCCGTGCCCCGTTCCGTGACGCCCGGCCCACGCCGCCGATGGGCATGGTCCCCGTGAACCTCCGCGGGATCGACTTGAACCTCCTCGTCGTCCTCGATGCCCTCCTCGCGGAGCGGAGCGTGGGGCGGGCCGGCGCGCGGATCGGGCTGAGCCAGTCCGCGACGAGCCACGCGCTCGACCGGCTCCGCAAGCTGCTCGGCGACGACCTTCTGGTGCGCACGGGGTCCGGGATGGAGCCGACCCCGCGCGCCGTCGCGCTCGCCGGGCCCGTCCGCGCCTCCCTCCAGGGCATCGAGGCGGCCCTCGCCCCGGCCCGCTTCGATCCGGCCGAGGCCGAGGACGCCTTCACCATCGCCGTGGAGACCTACGAGACCATCGTCCTCCTGCCCGGCATCGTGGACGCGATGCGGCGGGAGGCGCCCCGCATCCCGCTGACCGTGCGCTCCGGGTCCGTCGAGGACATCCTCGCCGGCGTGGATTCCGGCCGGGTGGACGTCGCCATCGGCGCGTTCCGGGGGCTCCCCGACCGGTTCGTGACGAGCGGGCTGCTCTCGGACGGGCACGCCTGCGCGATGCGCCCCGACCATCCGCTCGCCTCGGCGCCGCTCACCCTCGACCGCTACCTCGGCGCGCCGCATCTGCGCGTGAGCATGAGCGGGGATGGCGCGGACGCGGTGGATGCGGCGCTCGCGGCGATGGGACTGCACCGCAAGGTCGCGATGCAGTTGCCGCACGGCCTCGCGGCGGTCGTCGCCCTCGCGCGTTCGGATCTCGTCGCGTCGGTCACGCGCGGCGCGGCGCGGGGCTTCGCGGAGGCGGTGCCGCTGGCCGTGCTGGACCTTCCCTTCGACGTCCCCCGGACCGCGTTCCGCCTCGTCTGGAATCGACGATTCAGCGACAGCCCGGCGCACGCCTGGCTGCGACGTCGCCTCGTCGCCATCGGACATCTCGCCGGAGGCACGGCGGGCGACGGCGATCCCGGCATGCGTCCCTGAGGAAGGCGGACGCTGATCGGCCGGACCCGTGCGCCGGTCGCCCGCCGGCCGCTCACTCCTCCGCGACGAATCCCGTGGAGCCCACGATCCCGCGATACCGCTCCCAACTCGAGCGGACGGTCGCCGCGAAGCCGGCGACGTCCTCCACCTCGGCCTCGGTGCTGATCGCCAGCAAGGCGTCGGCGCCCCGCCTCGATCCGAGGTAGGCGTTGATCGCCGCGTTGGCGCGCAGGACGACCCCGGGAGGCGTCCCGCCCGGCGCGATGAAGCCCGACCAATCCTCCACCACCACGTCGGGAAGCCCGGCCTCGGACATCGTCGGGGTCTCGGGCAGGAAGCGCGACCGCCTCGCGCCGGTGACGGCGAGGACGCGAAGCCTGGGGTCGCTCATCAGGGGGCCGAGTTCCCCCAGCGGACTCACGATCGAGGGGACGTGGCCGGCGATCACGTCCGCCATGGCCGGCGCGCCGCCGCGGTAGGGCACGGGTTCGAGGGCGATCCCCGCCGCCCGCGCGAATACGACGCCCGCGAAGTGCAGGCTCGATCCCATCACCGTGGCGAAGGTGGCGGCGGGGACGTTGGCCCCGCACCAGGCGACGAAGCCCCGCAGGTCCGTCACGGCGGCCGGAACCGCCGGCCCGATCGCGAGGCCGTAGGCCGCCCGCGACGTCAGGGCCACGGGCGCGAAGTCGCCCAGGGCGTCGTAGGACAGGCGGCGGTAGATGTGCGGGAAGATCGCCAGGAGGAACGCGGGCGCGTGCAGCAGGACGCTGCCGTCCGCGGGGCGGCCCTTGAGATGATCCAGGCCGATCCGCCCGCTCGCGCCGACGCGGTTGTCGATGACGACGTTCGCGGCGTAGCTGCCCCGGAGTCCCTCCCCGACGAGGCGCGCCACGGCATCCGTCGTCCCGCCGGGCGGGAACGGCACGATGATGGTGAGCTGCCTCATCGCCGTCCCGTCCCTCGGCGAGGCGGTCTGGGCGCCCGCGGGTCCGCCGGGCAACAGGCCCGCGGCCGGCCACGCGGACGCGGCGACGAAGGCGGATACGAGCTTTCGGCGTGGCGTCATGGCGGCGCTCCTCGACCTCTGCGGGCGTCCCATCGTGATGGATGTCGGGGCGACTTGCACGGGCCCATGGTGGCCAGGGGGTCGGTGAAGCCGGGTTCGATGGCGCCGCACGCCACTCCGATGAGGAGCGCCGCCATCCCCGGCAGGCACCGCGGCGCTCCACGCGCCGGCCACCGATCGAAGCGCGGTGGCATGGGGGACGTTCGTCCCGGACGGCGAAGAACCTTGCGGCGAAGAACCTTGCGGCACCCTACCCGAACCATGCGCAGGGCGACGATCAGGACCGTGCCTCGTCGTCCGGCGAAAATCGATTATCTATTGATCCGGCGGCTCCTGGTTGCGATAGGCGTCGGGTGCCGTCCATCGTCGCCCTCGACCGCACCACGGGCGCGCCCCGCGGTCCACGGTCCCTCACCTCCGCGGTCTTCCTCCGTCTCCGCGACGACATCCTCGGTTGCCGGATCGCCCCGGGTGAGCGGCTGCGCCCCGCCGCCATCGCCCGGGATTTCGCCGTCTCCCTCTCCGCCGTCCGCGAGGCCCTGTCCCGCCTCGTCGCCGACGGGCTCGTCGTCGCGGAGGACCAGAAGGGCTTCCGCGTGTCCCCCGTCTCCCCCGACGACCTGCGCGACACCACCCGCGCGCGGATCGAGATCGAGGGCATCGCCCTTCGCCACGCCATCGCCCGCGGCGACGCGGCGTGGGAGGCGCGGGTCGGCGCGACGCTCGACGCCCTCATCGCCACCCCGTCGCGCCGCACCGACGACCGGTCGCTCCCGAACGAGGCCTGGGCGGGGGTGCACGATGCCTTCCACCACGCCCTTCTCTCGGCCTGCGGTTCGGACTGGCTCATGCGGTTCCGCGCCACCCTCTTCGCGCAGAGCGACCGCTACCACCGCCTCACCGTCCCGGCCGTGCCGCACGACGCGCGCGACGTGGCGGGGGAGCACCGCGCCATCGCCTCCGCCGCCCTCGCGCGGGATGCGGCGGCCGCCGTCGCGGCCCTGGCCCACCATTACGAGGCGACGATGGCGCTCGCCCTCGCCGCGATCGCGGTCGCGCTGGACCCACCGGAGCGAGACGGCGCCCGCACGGGGCGGTCCGGACGATGAGACTGCCGTCCTTCGGGCATCCGGACGATGCGACGGGCACGAATCGCTGCGGCGTCGTCTCCGGAGGCGGCCTCGTGGACCTCACCGCGCGCCTCGGCACGCCCGCGCTCCGCGCGCTGCTGGCCGCGGGGCTGCTGGAGGCCGCGCGCGACGCCGCCGCCGGCCCGCCCGACCTGCCGCCCGACCTGCCGCTCGACGGGCCGCGCTTCGCGCCCGTGATCCCGGACCCCGACAAGATCATCTGCGTCGGCCTGAACGACCGCGACCACGTCGCCGGGACCGGGCGCACGGTGACGGGGCATCCCGCGCTGACACCACGACGGACCCGATGATCACCTCGGTCCCCGCGCTCATCGCCCACGTCTCGACGGTCCTGCCGTTGCTGCCGGGGGACGTGATCGTGTCCGGCACGCCCGGCGGCGTCGGCATGAAACGCGAGCCGCCGCTGTTCATGCGCGCCGGCGACGTGGCGGAGGCGGACCGGCGCCTTCCTCCTCCTGTCGATCCACTTCGTCGGCGGCACCGCCTCGCCCGTCACGCCGGTGCTCATCGTCTGAGCAGGGGTCAGGGCGGGTCGCCCGCGAAGCGCCGAACCACGTTCTCGAGCAGCCTGGAGACCGGCCCGTCGAAGGCTCGGCCGTCCCACAAGGACCCGCAGAAGGTGATGGAGCCGACGGAGAACACGGCCCCGCCCTTCGCCGTCCCGAACAGCACGATCTCCGCCCGCTTGAGGGCATCCGGCCTCTCGCCCGTGACGGTGTTGACGTGGGAGAGGAGTTCCTCCGGCACCGCGACGAAGGAGGCCGGCGGGTTCTCCGAACGCGCCAGGATCACGGCGTCCGGCGGCGTCCCGAGCCGCGTGTCCGCCCGGTCCAGCTCGAAGCCCGCCGCGCCGCCGCCGGAGAGGCCGGTGTCGCCGAACACCTCCGGCACGCCCTCGAACACCCAGGCGTATCGCGGGTCGTGGGAAGCCGGCAGCCGGCGGTAATGCGTGCTCTCGAACAGGCCCTGGGCGCTGAACCCGACGCCGACGAGGGCCTGCGGCGGGCGGCGGTTGCGGCGCCACAGGCCCCCGAGCGCCCCGTCCAGCTGATGGTGGTATTCGCCGGGCTCCGCGTCCCAGGCGCGGATGCCGCCCTCGGCGCGGCGGACCTCGATGAGGTGCGGGCGGGCCGGATCGCGCGCGATGCGCCAGTAGAAGCCGTTGCCGCCGAGGTAGCAGAGATGCCCGCCGCCGTCCCGGTAGGCCGTCAGCGCATCAAGCATCCGCCCCGTGTGGTATTCGGGGTGGGTGCCGGTCAGCACGCAGCGGTAGGGCGCGAGGACCGCCTCGCCCTCGTCGTCCAGGTCCTCGTCCGTGATCACGTCGAAGGCGATGCCGCGCGCCTCCAGCCACGCCAGCAGGTGCGTGTCGGCGGGGTAGTGGCGCAGCCCGGAGCCGCGCGCGTCGTCGAAGGTGAGGAAGCCCGGCCGCATCGTCAGCATCGGGCGGAGGCGGGAGGAGAGCGAGACGCCGTTGCCGTCGGGGTGGCGGTTGTAGGTGGAGTGGCCGAACGCCCTCACCGCGTCGGGGTTGTGGGGGTAGGCGCCCCACGCCGTGACGCGCGCCTGATAGGCGGCGTTGGCATTGCCCCGCGCGTGGTTGGCATAGGCCTGGTAGGTGAAGGTCGAGGCGAGGAAGGCGACCGCCGCGTGCGGCCCCTTGCGGGGAGCGAGGACGTAGAAGGGCAGCCAGTCCTCCCCGTCCGCGGCGGTCAGGTGCAGCGCGTAGGCGCCGCTCGGCAGGTCGTCCGGCACGTCGAAGGCGAAGGAGGCCGACCAGCCGAGGTCGCCGACATCGTCCACATGGAAGCGGATCGCGGCGTAGTCGGCGGGCGCGTGGCGCCAGCAGGTTTCCTGGCCCGTCCAGCGGGCGCCGATCACGGCGCGCGTCGGCGCGTTCCGCAGGGTCCCGTGCAACGCGTCGGGCCCGGTGTCGGTGATCGCGTCCGTGGCGATGCCGAGGGAGAGGTCCCAGCGGGCGCGCGGCGTGCCCGCCGACGGGTGCGGTTCCACCGGGTTTGGCCAAGCCTCCACGAAAGCCGCCAGGACGAGCGGGTCCTCCACCTTGCCGGTGTAGTGGTCCCATGGCGCGGCGGCATCGCGCGCGGCGAGGGTGACGGCTTCCATCGGCGGCACGGCGCCGAGCGGCAGGACCATCGTCACCGTCGTGCCGGCGTCGTCGCCGAGGGTCGCCGACCCCAGCAGCACCCGCCCCGACGCCGGATCGTGCGACAGCCAGAGCCGATGCCACGCGCCGGCCCGCAGCGGCACGCCCGTCGCCAGCCGCGTCGTCACGCCGCCGGTGGTCACCTCGGCCTCCGCACCGCCCGCGCCCGCGCGGATCACCACCCGGTCGCCGCCGCCCTCGGCCGCCAGCACCGTCGCGGCGGGCATGTCGCGGACGGCGTGGACGAGCACGGCCCAGCACCGCGCCTCCTCCGGCCCGAGGCGCGGGCCACCTCGCACGAGGCCCCAGGAACCGATGCGCGCGGACTGGTGCAGGCCGTCGAAGCCGTGGTCGAACACGCCGGGCAGCGGGCGCAGGTCCATCCCCGGCCCGTCCGGGTTGGGATCGGCGCTGACCACGCGCACGAGCCGCGCCCGGCACCGGCCGGGTTCGCGGAGCGAGACATGGGCGGTGATCCGCTCCCCCGGCCGACGGGAGAGACGGTCGAGGTAGCCCGTGACCGGCGGGAGCGCCGCCGTCACGCCCGGCGCACGTTCCACGGCACGGGGCGCGGCCCCTCCAGCACGCCGGTGAGCGAGCGCCGGTAGGCCGTGCGGATGAAGAACTGGCCGAGCGGGATGGTCGGCACGTCCCGGAAGGCGACGTCCTGCATCGCGGACCCGATCCGCAGCCGGTCCGCGTCGGCGGGGGCGGCGAGCCAGCGCTCGTTCAGCGCCTCCATCTCCGCGCTGTCGTACCAGCCGCTCCAGCCGCCGGCACCCTGGCCGCGGATGAGGGCGTTCTGGGTCGGCGTCACGATGCCCATGCCGCTCCACCACACGGGATACAGGTTCCAGCCGCCGTTGGCGGGCGGGTTGCGGTTGTTCACCCGCCCGACGACCGTCGGCCAGTCCGTCGTCACGACGTCCATGTTGAAGCCGACGCGCCCCAGCAGGTCGGCCGCGATGATCCCGAACGGCGCGATGGACGGGAAGTCGGAGGGGATGAGGATCGTCACGCGCTCCCCCGCGTAGCCGCTCTCGCGCAGCAGGGCGCGGGCGCGGTCGGGGCCGCCGCCCGCCATCGGGTCGGGGCTCGGCGCGCGGCCGTATGGGGTCGTGCAGGGAAAGAAGGAGTGGCAGACGTTGTAGGCCGTGGCGTCGTTGTTCGTCACCGCCGCCATGAAGTCCGGCTGGCTGATCGCGGCCATGGCCGCGCGGCGGACCGCCACCTTGTCGAAGGGCGGGTGCAGGTGGTTGGGCCGCAACACGCCCATGTAGCCCGCGGGATCGCCGTTCGCGATGACGATGTCGCGGTTGCGCCGGAGCAGGGGAATGAGGTCGGCGGAGATCTGCTCCCACCAGTCCACCTCGCCGGATTGCAGGGCGGCGGCGGCCGTCGCCTGGTCCGGCATCATGAGCCATTCCACCCGGTCGAAGTTCACGACCTTGCCGCCTGAGGTCCATTCCGGCGCCTCGCCGCGCGGCTGGTAGCGGTCGAACTTCTGATAGACGGCGCGGCTGCCCGGGACGAACTCGTTCGCGACGAAGCGGTAGGGGCCGGACCCCACCACCTCCGGCACCGCCCGCAACGCCTCGGTCGCCGCGAGGCGCTCCGGCATGATGAAGGCGGGCGCCGTGCCGGGCTTGGCGAGCGCGTCCAGCAGCAGCGGGAAGGGGCGGGACAGGCGCACGACGAGGGTGCGGTCGTCCGGCGCCTCCCAGGCCGCGACGGCGGCGCCGAGGGTGCGGCCGAAGGTGTCGCGGTTGCACCAGCGGCGCAGGCTCGCCGCGCAGTCCCGCGCGCGCACCGGCTCGCCATCGTGGAAGGACAGGCCGTCGCGCAGGCGGATCGTCCAGGCCAGCCCGTCGTCGGACACGGTGTGCCCCTCGGCCATCTGCGGCCGGGCGCGCATCGCCGCGTCCACGCCGTAGAGCGTGTCGAACACGTAGAAGCCATGGTTGACCGAGACGCCCGCGAGCGAGGCGATCGGGTCGAGGTTCGACAGCGCGGCCTGCGGCACGAAGCGCAGCACCCGCGGGTCCGCGCCCCGTTGCGCCCGCGAGAGCGAGGGCGCGGCGAGGGCGCCCGCCCCCGCCAGCAGCGCCCCGCGGCGCGTGATCGCGTGCTTCATGTCCCGTCCCCCATGGCTAGCGGAGCAATCCGTCCGCGCGCAGTTCCGTCGCGAAGTCGTTCAGCACGGCGCCGAGGCGCGTGGCGAGGATGTCCACCTCGTCCGCGGTGATCGTCAGCGGCGGCGAGACCATGATCCAGTCCCCGTAGGCGCCGCGCGAGGTGCGGCGGGCGTAGAGGGCGAGGCCGTGGCGGAGCGCGATCCCCGCGACCCGGGCGGGTGCCACGCGGTCCAGGGGGATCATCGCCTTCGTCGTGCGGTCGGCGACGAGTTCGACCGCGAGCAGAAGACCCTTCCCGCGCACGTCGCCGATGATCGGGCTGTTCGCCGCCATCGTATCCAGGCGCCCGCGCAGCAGGTCGCCCATGCGCGCGGCGTTGCCGACGAGGTCGGCCTCCTCGACCTCCCGCAGCACCGCCGCGCCGACGGCGCAGTTCATGACGTGGGCGCTGTAGGTGAAGCCGTGCATGAAGCCGCCGGCCGCCGCCACGGTCCGCACCATCGCCTCCGGCACGAGGGCCGCGCCGAGCGGGGCGTAGCCGGCCGAGAGACCCTTCGCGAGGACAACGATGTCGGGCCGCGCGTCCGGCCAGTGGTCGGCCGCGAGGAAGCGCCCCGTGCGCCCGGCCCCGCTCATCACCTCGTCGAAGATCAGCAGGACGCCGTGCCGCGTGCAGATGTCGCGCACCGCCGCGTAGTAGGGATCCGGCGCGACGAGGGCGCCGGTGGCGAGGCCGCCGACCGGCTCCATGATGAAGGCGAGGACGGTTTCCGGACCCTCCCGCCCGATCGCCTCCTCCAGCGCCGCGGCGCAGGCGCGCGCGTGGCTCCCGGCCGTGTGGTTCGGCGGCAGCCGATAGGTGAGCGGCGCGGGGACGCGCGGCACGGCGCGCAGCAGGGGCCCGAAGATCTCGTGCGCGTGGTCGTCGCCGGAGACGGCGAGGGCGCCGAGCGTGTTGCCGTGGTAGCCGGGCTGGCGCCCGATCACCTTCCAGCGCGATCCCTGCCCCGTGACCACCGCGTGCTGGCGGGCGAACTTGATCGCGCTCTCCACCGCCTCGGACCCGCCGGAGACGACGAAGGCGCGGTCGAGGCCGGGGCCGGCGAGCCGGGCGAGGCGTTCCGCGAAGTCGAGGTTCGCCGCGCTCTCGAACTGGGAAGGATAGGCGAAGACGGCGCTGCGGGCCTGCGCCTCCATCGCCGCGAGGATGCGCGGATGGCCGTGCCCGAGGTTGCTCGCGACGGGGCCGGAGGAGGCGTCGAGGTAGCGGTTGCCCTCGGTGTCGGTGAGCCAGACGCCGTCGCCGCGCGCGATGCGTGGCAGGGGCGGCGCGCCGGGCGGGCGGGCGAAGGCCGCCTGCCCGAAGCCGACATCGCCTTCGCCCGAACGTCCGGCTGGCTCGTCGCGCACGCGGCCTCCATCCTCTGCCGGGAGCAGACTGATGGTCTCTTGATCGGTGTGCAAGAAGAATCGCATCCCCCGGTGGATTGCGGCGATGGACCCTTACGTGTTCCAGGCGGCGGACCCGTCGCATCCCTCGCGCGGGGACGAGGATGAGCGTTGCCCCGGACCACCGCCCGCCGTGCCCCGCCGTTCCACGCACCCGTCGCGCCTCCCCGCGCGGCGCCCGTGGCGGTCGGCCTCGATCCCCCGACCATCATCGCGGCCGCGTTGGACGAGCTGGACCGCGATGGCTTCGCCGCCTTCAGCCTCCGCGGCCTCGCGCGGCGGCTCGGCGTCAACGCCAGCGTCATCGTCTGGCACGTCGGGAGCCGCGACGTGCTGCTGGCGGAGGTCGTCGCACTCGTCCTGCGCGACGTCGTGCCACCGGACATGGCCACCCGGGCCCCGTGGCAGGATCGGCTCCGCACCCTGTTCGTACGCTTCCGCGCGGCCGTGCGGCGCCACCCCAACGCCGCGCCGCTGATCGGGGCCGACGCCGTGACCAACGTCCGGCCCGATCTCACCCTCGTCGAGGCGATCCTGTCAGCGCTCGTGGACGCGGGCTTCGCCGACGACGCGGTCCCCGCGACCTACAACGCGGTGCAGGCGGCCCTCGTCGGCTTCGTGACGCAGGAGTTCGCGCGCATGCCGACGGAGGACGTGGGCGGGTGGCAGGAAGCCATCCGCGCCGGCCTCGCCACGGCGGACGCCGCGCGCCACCCCCACCTCGTGCGCCTGCTGCCCACGCTCGCCAACCGCGCGTTCATCCTGCGCTGGCAGAACGGCGTCGCGGCGCCGATGGAGGATGGCTTCGCAGCCTTCGTGGACTGCGTGATCGCCGGACTGGAGGCGCAGCCGAGGCATCGGTGAATCATCGGGGCGTAAGGGACCGAACAGCGGCCGTCCCCACCTGCCTCGCGGCGCGGGGGGTGGCCTGGAACGTCCGTGCACAGGCGGCCTCCAGGTCGGCGTCACCGGCCTTCATCTCCGTCACGGCGCCCGACAGGATGACGTCGTCGCCCGCCACGATCGCGTCGGCGAAGCCGTTCCCCTCCTGCAGCGCGAGACGCTCGGGATCGGTGGACATCAGGACGGTCGCGGTCTGCCGCGTGCCCCTCGCCGTGCGTTCGAACATGTCGGTGTCTCCTTGCCTGGCTGCCAGGCACGTGATGATCGGCCGGGCACGCCCGGGATCGGGCGCGTCGGGGCGGCGGGTGGCGTGCCCGCGGCACGATGGTCCAGCGCCGCGCATGGTCGTGCCGCCGATCCCGGCGAACAACCGGGTCGGCCATGCCGGACGACCACGCCGCGCGGATGATCGGAACACGGCGGCCGGCAGAACGTTCCTTGCATCGCTGCAAGAACGCAACGGCAGGTAAGCCGGTCGTCCCGCACCATCTGATCCCGTGTCCAGCACGGCGGGCGTCCACGGAGCGCCGCTCGCGCACCGCCACGTCGTCCCGCTCCGAGGCTGACGACGACCCTCGGCGATGGGCTCATGCTCCTCGCGGGCCTCGCCTTCGGCGCCGTCGCGGCCGTGCAGGTCGCCCGCCTCGTCCGATATCCTCATGCTCACGTCGCCGAATTCAGCGACCCGAAGAGCGCGAACCTCGTGCCGGCCCTCACGGTGGCGTCGGCCATCGTCACGGGCGGGCTCGCCCCCTGCGCCGAGCCGGTGGCGCGCGTGATCTGGGTGGCCGCCGCCGGCCTGCACCTCGCCCTCGCCTTCGTCATCGCCCGGCGCTGGTTCGCCGAACAACGCGAGGAGGAGGAAGCGAGCCCGGCCTGGTTCATCCCGGTCGTGGGCACGCTCCTGATGCCGGTCGTGGGCGTGCCGCTCGGCTTCGTCGGCGCGGGCTGGTTCCTCTTCGCCGTCGGCGCGGTGTTCTGGCTCATCCTCGCGCCCGTCATGACCCACCGGCCGTTCTTCGCCGGCCCCCTGCCGGACCGGGCCGCCCCGAGCCTCTTCATCCTCCTCGCGCCACCCGCGGTCGGCGGGCTGGCCGCGCTCGCGCTGAACGGGGGAACCGCGGGCCCGGTCACCCACGCGCTGTTCGGTTTCGGCGCCTTCATCAGCGTGCTCGTCGCCTCGCTTCCCGGAAGATCCTGGGCACCCGTTTCTCGGTCACCTGGTGGGCCCTGACCTTCCCGGGCGCGGCGTTCGCGACCCTCGTGATCACCTACGCGGGTCTCTTCTCCTCCGTGCCCCTGGGCGTCGCGGCCGTCGTGGCGCTCGCCTTCGCGACGGTCATCGTGGCCGGGGTCTCGGCGCTGACGGTGCGCGCGCTCCTCCGCGGCGACTTCGTCGAGGTGCCGGCCGGGCGATGATGGATCCCGACCTGGGAGGGCGGCGGCTGGACGGTCGGGACGTCAGCAGCGCCCGGCATCACCAGCCCGCGCGACGGCCCTGCGAACAACCTTCGGGACGCGATGGCCCACCTCCGCCTGGTGCGCCATCGTCATTCGGCCGGGACCGCAGCCTTGTTCAGCGCCGCGTCGATATCGTCCGCGACCGGCTTTTCGTGCTCAAGGCCAACCGCCCGCTCGTGCAGGCCGAGGTCGAGCGCTTCTTCGCGCATCCCGCTGGACCGTTCCCAGGCCGGCCGGAATCACGATGAGGGTTTCGCTGTGGGGTGGCCATGCGATTCATCGTGGGCCGACGCGGAGCGGCGGCGGGCGATGGATCGTCACCGGGGGCGGGCCTGCCTCCGGCGCGCGGACCCGGTCTGCAACGCCCTTCCCCCGAACGACGGGAGGCGGCTGGAGGACCGCATCACCGGGATCATCCGAGGCGTGATGCGCGACGCTGAAAGCCTCGGCGTCCGCACCCGTCGGAGGCGGGTCGGGCCGATGAGGGCAACAGCCTCGCCAAGAACCCGGATCGGGTCGCGCCCGCTCGGGGTGATCGTCTCGGGCGAACAGGCGGGTTGTCGGAGACGATCAGGAGGGAGCCGTCCATCTTCACCTGGATGCGCTTCACCACCGTGCCCGCCAGGACTTCGAGGACGTGGATGCGGCTCGCGCGGATGCTCTGGGCGGAGAAGTCACCCAGCAACGTCTGACCGTCCAGGATCGTCGGCGCCATGCTGTCGCCGCGGCAATCCGGCGGGCCGATGTCATCCGGCGCGTCGCGTTACCCCACCATTAGGAAAACATTGACATTCCGGGGGTCTTCGTGCAATCCCCGCCCCCCACCCGCGGAGGCCCGCCCCGATGTATGCCCCCGCCCACCACACCCCACCCCGCCCCTGGGCCCCCATCTCCGACGAGGAGTGGTGCGCCCTCTACCCCTACCTCCTCCACCGCGCCCCCCAGGGCCGCCCCGTCGGCAACGGTGCCGGCGACCTCCGCCAACGGATGGACGCCATCTTCCACATGGCCTGCCGCGGCTACCACACCCCCTGGCGGGAGGTCCCCGAGGTCTACGGCCGCCCCGACACCGTCTCCCGCTTCTTCCGCCGCCTCACCCACGGGGGCCTCTGGCACCACCTCCTCCAGGCCCTCGCCGACCCGAACCTGCACGAGGCCCACCCGATCCGCCGCCTGGAGCACTACGTCGTCCGCGCCTGCCGCCGCGCCGCCCGCCTCGGCGGCCTCCGCCTCATCTTCCTCATCAAGAAGGTCGGCCTCGTCTCCGCCCTGAACGCCCC
>CAXVWQ010000055.1:0-4293 GCA_964263755.1 Roseomonas sp.
CGCAGCAGCACCCCCGGCAGCAACCCCGCCTCGCACAGGATCTGGAACCCGTTGCACACGCCGAGGACGAGCCCACCCCGCTCCGCATGATCCCGCACCGCCCGCATCACCGGCGAATGCGCCGCCATCGCCCCCGTCCGCAGGTAGTCCCCGTGCGAGAACCCACCGGGCAGCACCACGAGATCCGTCCCGCCGGGCAGCGCCGTCTCCGCGTGGAACACCATCGCCGGCGCCCGTCCCGACGCCCGTTCCAGCGCGATCGCCATGTCGCGCTCCCGGTTCGTCCCCGGGAAGACCACGACTGCCGCGTTCACCCTTGCCAAACCCGCAGCCAGTGCAGCCCGCCGAGAACGAGGAGAGTGGTGACCGCCGCGAACATCGCCGCCGTCACCCACCGGTTCGCCTTGCGCTTCTGCGCCGCGATCCACCCCTCGCGCTTCGCCGCCCGGGTCGCCGGCATCGCCGCCATCCGCCCCTCCCGCCACCGCAGCCCGTAGGAGAAGGCGATGGTCAGCACCGTCATGATGATGAGGCTCGCCTTGACCATCTCACCCCACCTCCACCCGGAAGGACTCGATCACGGCGTTGGCCAGCAGCCGCCGCGCCATCTCCTCCCCCGCCGCCCGCGCCGCGTCCGCATCCGCCGCGTCGAGGTCGAGTTCGATCACCTTCCCCGCCCGCACCTCCCCCACGCCGGCGAAGCCGAGGTTGCCGAGGGCCGTCCCGATGGCCTTCCCCTGCGGGTCCAGCACCCCGGGCTTGGGCATGACGAAGACGCGAACCCTCATACGGCGCGCAGCCGCTGCATCAGCTCCGGACCCTTCAGGTCCCGCACCCCCGCCTCCGGCAGGATGCCGAGCCGCTTGGCGACCTCCTGATACCCCTCCTCGACCTTGCCGAGGTCCTTCCTGAACCGGTCCTTGTCCATCTTCTCGCCTGTCTTGGCGTCCCACAGCCGGCAGTTGTCCGGGGAGATCTCGTCCGCCAGCACGATCCGCATCTCCTCGTTCTCGTACAGACGCCCGAACTCCAGCTTGAAGTCCACGAGCGTGATCCCGACCCCGAGGAACAGCCCCGCGAGGAAGTCGTTCACCCGCAGCGCCAGCGCCACCATGTCGTCGAGGTCCTGCGTCGCCGCCCAGCCGAAGCAGGTGATGTGCTCCTCCGACACCAGCGGATCGTTCAGCGCGTCGTTCTTGTAGTAGTACTCGACGAGCGACCGCGGCAGCCGCGTCCCCTCCTGGATCCCCAGCCGCGTCGCCAGCGAACCGGCCGCGACGTTGCGGATCACCACCTCCAGCGGGATGATCTCCACCTCCCGGATCAGCTGCTCCCGCATGTTCAGCCGGCGGATGAAGTGCGTCGGCACCCCGATCTCCCCCAGCTTGACCATGAGGTGCTCGGAGATCCGGTTGTTCAGCACGCCCTTGCCGGTGATGATCCCCTTCTTCGCGCCGTTCCCGGAGGTCGCATCGTCCTTGAAATACTGCACGAGGGTCCCGGGCTCCGGCCCCTCGAACAGGACCTTCGCCTTGCCTTCGTACACCTGCCGCCTGCGGGCCATCGTGGGGGGTTCCCGAAATCCTGGGGCCGCGGGGCCGCGCGGGGCCCCCGGGGGAGGAGCCCCCTGGGGACGCGGGGCCCGCGGCCGGTCGGGCGGGGGTATAGCAGGGGGGGCGGGGGCGTCCAACCGCGCCCCGCCCGGCACCCCCAGTGCCCCGGCCCCCCCCGCGCTCGCGCCCCCGTGAACCGGAGGCGACAACGGGACGCTCCCCGCGGCGTTACGCCGCCACACGGAAGCACCGTGTCCGAATGAACGGACTGGGAGAAGGCCATGAACACGAAGACGATCACCGCGGCGCTGGCCGCGGCCTTCCTGCTGCCCGCAGGGGCAGCGCTGGCCCAGCAGGGCAACACCGCGAACCCCGGGTCGCAGACCAACGCCCCCGCGATGACGATGGCGCCGCCGACGCAGTCCGGCACCGGCGCCGCCCCCGGCACCACCACCGGTCCGGCCGCGAACCCGAACATGGGCGCCACCATGGCCCCGAATAACCCGGTGACGGTGCGCCCCGGCACCGCCGCCACAACGCCCCCCGCGATGGGCTCCAACGCCGCGGGCTCCCCGACCAACCTGCCGTCCGGCACGACGGCCGGCGGCGCGGGCATGGGAACCCAGTCCGCCCAGACTGCACCCTCCACGACTGCACCCTCCACGACCGCCCCCTCCGTCACCGGCACCGTGCCGACGACGACGGCCCCGGCCGCCGGCGCCAACTCCTTCACTGAAGGCCAGGCACGCTCGCGCATCGAGGCGGCGGGCTACTCCAACGTCCAGGAACTGCGTCGCGACGAGGGCGGCGTGTGGCGCGGCCGCGCGATGCGGGGCGGCCAGTCCGCCGAGGTCGGCCTGGACTTCCAGGGCAACGTCGTGACGGGCGGCGCCCCCGCCGGGAACACGTCCACCTCCGCGACGCCGACCGGCACCGGCTCCTCCGCGGCGGCCCCGGGCTCGGGCACCGCGACGCCGGCGCCCGGCGCCGCCACCCCCGCGCGCTGAACCCCCGCAACCCCACCCCTTAAGGAGCCATACGACATGGCCACGCGCACCATCACCCGGCTGTTCGACAGCCAGACCGACGCCCGGGCGGCCGTCACCGCCCTGGAGGCGGCGGGCTTCCCGCACGCCGACATCTCCATCATCGCCCGCGACACCACTACGGGCACCACGACGACGACGACCGACGGCGAGGCCACCGAGACCGGCGCCGGCACCGGCGCCACCATCGGCACCGTCCTCGGCGGCGGCGCCGGCCTGCTGGCCGGAATCGGCGCGCTCGCCATCCCCGGCGTCGGCCCGGTGGTCGCGGCCGGCTGGCTCGTCGCGGCACTGACCGGCGCGGGCGTCGGCGCGGCGGCGGGCGGCCTCGTCGGCTCCCTCACGGGCGCCGGCGTGGATGCGGCCGACGCGGAGGTCTACTCCGAGGGCGTGAACCGCGGCGGCTCGCTCGTCACCCTGCGCACGGACGACACGCGCGCCTCCGAGGCGGAGATGATCCTCGACCGCCACAACGCGGCCGACCGCTCGACGCTCGAGACGAACTACCGCTCCACCGGCTGGACGGGCTCCTCGTCCTCCCGCGTGCGGGTCGGCGGCGCGCCGGACGGCACGCCGGGCAACCCGTCGGGCACGATGCTGTCCCGCGGCGTGGACGACGTCGCCGGCACGAACATCTCCGGCGCGCGCCCGGAGAACGAGACGCGCGGCACCGCCTCCCGCGACGGCACGCCCGGCAACCCCCCGGGCACCGAGGTCAGCCGCGCTCTCGACCGCACGGCCGGCACGAACGTCTCCGGCGCCTACCCGTCCCAGTCCGACGGCACGGCGGTGAACCCGCCGGGCACGGCGGCCGAGCGCGCGCTCGACCGCAACCTCGGCACGGATACCGCGCGCCGCTCGTAACCGCGCCGCGCACATCGAGGACGGGGCGGCCCGCAAGGGCCGCCCCATTTCCGTTCGTCGCGCCGACGGCGCACCAGATCGCGCCGAATACCCCCCGGCAAGCGGTTCTCCTGACCTTTCGGAGGTGGCGCCTGTGGGCCGGAGGAAGGGCTTTGCCCTCCCTCCGGACCTCCCACCCACCAGGACCCGGCGGGCCCTGGACCCGCGTCTTGTAAAAGAGATGCCCCCGTTCGGAGGTTGGTCGCCACGCGGCGCAAGCGCTCGTGGCGACCACCCTCCCAACCGGGGCATCTCACTTTCCGAACGCGGTCCAGGGGCCCGTCGGCCCCTGGTGGGTGGAGGGCAACGCCCTTCTCCCGGCCAACAGGCGCAACGCCCGAGGAAGTCGGACGAGAAGCCGCCCGGTGTCAGCCCGCCTCCATCCCCGCCATCGCGAGGATCGTCGCGAAGGCGAGTTGCGCGTCGTGGAGGGACCGCGCCGGCTCCACGTCGATCCATTCCCCGAGCGTGTGCGCCCCGCCGCCCGCGCCGGCGGACACCGCGATGCCGGGGATGCCGAGGGAGATCGGGATGCTCGCGTCCGTGGAGGAAGCGACGGAGCGCGGCGCGAAGCCGAGCGCGGACGCGGCGGCGCGGGCGTGGGCGACGAGGTCGCTCGACGTATCGATCGCGCCGGCGGGGCGGTCGCCGATGAGCCTCACCTCGACGGTCACGGGGCCCTTGCGGGTGTCGCGCGTCGCGTTCTCCTCGGCCACGGCGCGCTCCACGATCTCGGCGAAGGCGGCGTCCAGGCGTCGCAGTTCGTCGGCGCTGTCGGAGCGCAGGTCCAC
>CAXVWQ010000056.1:0-6773 GCA_964263755.1 Roseomonas sp.
CCGCTTGGGTCGCCGGCTCCGCCGCGGGGCGCCGGGGCTGCCGGCCGCCGCGCTGCGAGGGGGGCGGCTCGGCCGCGACGCGGGTCGGGCCGGAGCCGGCGGAGCCGCGGGCGGAGAGGAGGTAGAAGGCGATCTCGTTCCGTCCCTGGTCCACCGCCGCGTCCACCGGGGTCAGGCCGAGCGGGTTGCGGGCGTTGAGGTCGGCGCCGCGGGCCATCGCGTCCCGCGCCGAGGCGAGGTCGCCGCGGTTGATCGAATCGAACAGCGCGGCGTTGGGGGAGAGGGAGCCGGGGGGTGCCTCCGACGGGATCGGTTCCGGCGGGCGGTTGCCCGCGAGGCCGGGAAGGGCCGGCGGCGGCGCCTGACGTCCGCCGGCACCCGGGGGCTCCGCGCCCCGCATGGGACCGGTCGGCCGGGTTTCGTTGAACTGCGCCCATGCCGGGGTGGCGGCGAGGAGCAGGGCGGCGGCGGGCAGGAGGTGGCGCATGGCGCGCCCATACGCCCGGCGGCGCCCCCCCTTCAAGCGCGATGCGCGCGGGCCGGGGTCGCCGCACGGCGGAAACGATGCTGCGCCGCGAAGGGCGGGCCCTGGTTGGCGCGGCGTGGCGGCCGGGCCACCCTGCCGCGCGACCTGCCGGAGCCGCCCCGATGCCCGATGCCGCCATCCTCGAACGCCTGCGCGCCGCCGTGGAGGCGGGTTTCGCGGCCGAGACGGCCTTCCTGTCCGGGATCGTGCGCTTTCCCTCCCGCCGGGGGGCGGAGGGAGGGTTGCAGGACCATCTCGCGCGCGCCTTCGCGGCCCGGGGCTACGCGGTGGACCGCTTCACGCTCGCGGACGTGCCGCTGGAGTCGCACCCGAAGGCCGCGCCGATGGTGGGGGTGGACCCCGCGGGGTCGGTGCAGGTGGTGGCCACGCGGCGGGGGCGCGATCCCTCGGCGCGGAGCCTCATCCTCCAGGGGCATATCGATGTGGTGCCGGAGGGGCCGGCGGGGATGTGGACCCACCCGCCCTTCTCCGGGCTGGTGCGGGACGGCTGGCTGCACGGGCGCGGGGCGCACGACATGAAGTCCGGCGTGGCGGCGATGGTCTTCGCCATGGACGCGATCCGCGCCGCCGGCCTCACCCTCCGCGGCGACGTGCACGTGCAGACGGTGACGGAGGAGGAGAGCACGGGGAACGGCGCGCTCGCGACGCTGCTGCGGGGCTACCGGGCGGATGCGTGCCTCATTCCGGAGCCGACCGGCGGGGCGATCACGCGGGCGCATACGGGGACGCTGTGGTTCCGGCTGCGCGTCACGGGGGTGCCGGTGCACGTCATGGTGGCGGATCGCGGGACGAACGCGATCCTGTCCGCGATGCATCTCCTCCGCGCCTTGGGGGACCACACCGCCGCGCTGAACGCCGCGGCGAAGGCGGACCCGTGGTTCGGGGGCGTGGAGAACCCGATCAAGTTCTCGCCCGGCATCATCCGGGGCGGCGACTGGGCGTCATCCACCCCCGCGTGGTGCGAGGTGGATTGCCGCATCGGATTGCTGCCGGGGACGGAGGTGGAGGACGCGAAGGCGGGGGTGGAGCGGCGCGTCGCGGCGGCGCGGGCGGGGGATGCCTTCCTCGCGAACAACCCGCCGGAGGTGACGTGGCACGGCTTCGTCGCGGACGGCTACGTGCTGGAGCCGGGGAGCGAGGCGGAGCGGGTGCTGGCGTCGGCGCACGCGGCGGCGTTCGGGGAGGCGATGGGGGAACGGGTCTCCACCGGGGTGAACGACACGCGCTACTACGGGCGATACTTCGGCATCCCCGGCCTGTGCTACGGCCCGCGCGGGGAGGGGGCGCATGGCTTCGACGAGCGGACGGACCTCGCGTTCCTGAAGACGACGACGCTGGCGATCGCGGCCTTCGTCACGGATTGGTGCGGGGCGGAGGCGGCGTAGGCCGCTACCGCCCCTCCCGCCGCCACGCCATCACGGCGGCGCCGAGGACGAGGGCGAGGGCGAGCCAAGCCGGCAGCAGCGGCAGGGCGGAGATGCCGGTGACCGTGTGGTCCTCTCGCCGCACGAGGCCGAGCCAGCCGGGGCCGGCGGCGTCGCGGCCGGCGGCGACGCGGCGGAGGTCGGGGATGGCGGTGCCGTCACCCACGAAGCGCGCGGCGCCGCCGCCGGCGTTCACCACGGGCATGAGGCGGGCGGGGTCGGCGCGGAGGTCGGCGATCTCCGGCGGGTTCGGCGCCTCGGCGGCGGCGAAGGCGGTGCGGGTGCCGTCGGTGGCGGACCAGACGCCGGAACGGGTGGCGGGGAGTTCCACGAGGGAGCGCCCCCCGCCGGCGCGTTCCGGCGGGCGGCGGGTGACGGTGCCGTCGGGGGAGGTCACCGCGATCTCCGGCGCGGCGCCGTCGGCGAGGGAGCGGCGGGTGACGGTGAGCCGGCCGGCCGCGATGGCGGCCGTCAGGTCCTCCTCCTCCAGCTCCGGCTCGCGCATGAGCCAGTGGGCGATGCGGCGGAGCAGTTCGGCCTGCGGGCCGCCGCCGTCATGGCCGCGGGACCAGAGCCAGATGTGGTCGGAGAGGAGGAGGGCGACGCGGCCTTCCCCCACGCGGTCGAGTTGCAGGAGGGGCGATCCGCCGGGGGCGCCCATGACGGTGGCGCCGGCGCGGGGGTCGACGCGGAGGTGGCGATACCAGCGGCCCCAGGTGGCGGCCGTGGTGGCGGTGGCGTTGGCGCCGGTGAGGCCTTCGGTGACGGGGTGGCGCAGGCCGGCTTCGGTGACCTGGGCGCGGAAGGCCGTCTCGGCGATGGCCCCGGCGCCCGTGAGCGGGCGCGCCGGCAGCACCGTCCCGAGCGGCGTCAGCGCGAGGGACGACGGCCCGATGAACTCCGGCCCGACGGACATCAGCAGCGCACCGCCCTGACGCACGTAGTCCGCGATGTTGCGGAGGTATTGCGCGGGGAGGATGCCGCGGTTCGAGAAGCGGTCGAAGACGATGAGGTCGAAGTCCCGCAGCTTCTGCTGGAACAGCTCGCGCACGGGGAAGGCGATCAACGCGAGTTCGTTTAGCGGCGTGAGGTCGTCCTTCTCCGGCGGGCGGAGGATGGTGAAGTGGACGAGATCGACGTTCGGGTCGGCCTTCAGCAGGCGACGCCAGGTGCGCTCGCCGGCGTGCGGCTCGCCGCTCACCAGCAGCACGCGGAGACGGTCGCGCACGCCGTTCACCGTGACGACGGCGACGTTGTTGAGGGTGGAGACCTCGCCGGGGCGTTCCTCGGCGGTGATCTCGATGACGGAGGCGCCGCCGCGCTCGACGGGGACGGCGATGCGGTGTTCCCGGCCGGCGACGACGCCTTCGGTGCGGGGGGCGGCGCCGTCGCGGCGGATGGTGAGCCGGACGGGGGCCGCCTGATTCGCCGGGACGCCGAGGTCCTCCACCATCACGCGGAGTTCGACGGTGCGGCCGACGATGCCGAAGCCCGGCGCCTCGATGACGCGGATGCGGCGGTCGGTCTCGCCGGCGCGGCCGGGGAGGAGGAGGTGGAAGGGGACTTCGCCGGGCCAGGAGCGGGGGACGTCGTGGACCTGCCCGTCGGAGATGGCGACCACGCCCGCCAGCCGCGCGCGGGGGATGTCGGCCAGCGCGCGCTCGGCGGCGGCGAAGAGGCGGGTGCCCTGGTTGCCGCCCTCCTCCACCACCACCGTGCGGAGTTCGAGGTCGGGGAGGCGGCCGGCGCGGGCGGTGACGGCGGCGCGCGCGGCCTCGATGGCGGCGGCGCGGCCGGCGACGTCGGTGGAGGCGGAGCGATCGGTGACGAGGAGGGCGATGTCGGGCCGCGTCTCCCGCGTCTGCTGCACGAGGCGGGGGTTGGTGAGGGCACCGAGGACGAGGAGGAAGGCGAGCCCGCGCCATGCGGCGCCGCGGGCGCGTCGGACGATGGCGGGGACGAGCGCCGCGAGTGCGAGGGCGCCGAGGACGAGGATCAGCCAGAGGGGGAGGACGGGAGCGAAGTCCACCGAGGCGAGAGTGCGGTTCACGTCAGGCCGGGACGATCTTGAGCCATTGCATCAGCTTCACGGCCGCCGTGCCGATGCCGATGAGCCCGGTGCAGAGAACGAGCATGGCGCCGACCAGCTGCCAGGGCCCCATGATCTTCGTGACGACGTGGGTGGATAGGGTTCGCATCTGTCCCGAGAGGTCGGACATCTGAGTCGCCAGCGCGTTGCCCTGCTTCGTGACATCCGCGACCTGGACAATCAGCATGTCGAGCTTGCCTTCGACGTTCGACAGCCGGCCGTTGATCGTCGTCAGGTCCGAACGGATCGCGCGGACGTCGTCCTCCAGGCGCTTCACGCGGGGTTCCATGCCGTCATCATCGTCGTGGGACGCCGGGGGTTCAATGGGCGGAACTGGCGGACCTCCCGCGCTCGCCATCCGGCGCATCTCATCAACGATGCCGGGAAAACGTGCCTCACTCACCGTTGGCAGCCTCGGCAACGGCCTTGTTCAGCAACTCGATCTGCTCCTGCAGTATGTGGAGGAGGGGGAGAACGGCGGGCTCCAAACCCGCTGACTTAATGATCTTCGCGGTCTCGTGCCCCAGATTTCGCGCGGTGAGGGAGGCCGCCAAGGTAGCGACCGCGACGCGGCCAAGCAGTCGGTTCGTACGTCGCAACTCGTGTTCCAGCCGAGCGACCCGGTCTGCGAGAGGATGAATGTCCATCACCTCTTCGTTGCTCATTAGTTCCCCAGCCTCTCCAGGATCGCCGGCACGTGGACCTGGTCGCCCTTGTAGTTCCCGGTCAGCGCGTAGATCACGAGGTTGACGCCGAAGCGGTAGGCGAGCGTCCGCTGCCGCGCCCCGCCGGGCATCACGGCGTAGGGGTTCCCGCCCCGGCCATCGACCGCCCAGGCGGCGGCCCAGTCGTGGCCGCCGACGATGACGGGGGAGACGGAATCGTTCGCCCGGTCCGTCTCGCGCGCCACCCAGACGGTGCCGCCGGCGTAGCGGCCGGGAAGATCGGGGAGGAGATAGAAGGCGCGCTTGAGGACGTGGTCGTCGGGGATGGGTGCGAGGGGCGGCACCTGCAGGCCGCGCGTCACGCGGCGCAGGGCGGCGTCGGCGCCTAGGGAGATTCCGGCACCGGAGCCGTCGTTGCGGGTGTCGAGGAGGATGATGCCGCCGTTGCGCATGAAGAGGTTGAGGGCGGCGATCGCGGCGGCGTCGGGCGCGGGGGCGTCGGGCACCACGGGCCAGTAGAGGAGGGGGTAGAAGGACAGGTCGTCCTGCCCCGGGCGGATGGCGGCGGGTTCGGCCAGGGCGGTGGCGGTGCGGCGGTTGACGTAGTCGGACAGGCCGAACAAGCCCTGGCGCGAGACCTCATCCACCGCGGGATCGCCGGTGACGACGTAGGCGAGGCGGGTGGCGAGGGCGGAGGCGCCGTCCTGGGCGGACGCGGCGCCCGGCAGGATCAGGGCGAACGCGACGGCCGCGGCCCGCAGCCGCCGGATACCCAACCCGCGGCCTTGCAGGGACAGCAGCAGGTCGAGCGCCAGGAGGACCAGCGCCACCGCGAGCAGCCAGGGACCGAGGTCGCGTTCGGCCGGTACGCCGCCGATGGCGCTGACACGCGCGCCCGCGGGCGGCTCGGCCATCGCGCGGGGCGGGGGGAGGGAGGCGGAGAGGTTGAGGGCGCGGCGCTCGGCGCCCTCGCCGGGGGTGCCGTACCAGCCCGGCGGGTGGCGCGGGCCGGGGCGGGTGGTCTCCAGCGCCGCGGCGGCGATGGCGGCGGCGGTGGAGGAGGGAGCGCCGAGGCGGCCGAAGCCATCGAGGGTCTCGACGGGGGCCAGGGGAGCCTCGCCCTCGGCCCCCGCGACGCCCGCCGACAGGGCGACCAGCCGCCGCAGCATGTCCACGAACAGGCCGGAGAGCGGCAGGTCCGACCAGTCGGCGTTGGCCGTGATGTGGAACAGTACGATGCGGCCCTGCCCACGGTTCTCGAAGGTCACCAGGGGCGTTCCGTCGGACAGGCGGGCCCAGGAGCGTTCGGCCAGCCGCGGGACGGGCTCGGCCAGCACCTGGGTCGTCACCGTCACCTCGGGGGGCGGGGTGAGGCCGGCGAAGGGCGATCCCTCGGCGAAGGGGGCGAGGGTCTGGGGGCGCTCCCAGGACAGGGAGGAGCCGAGGGCGCGTTCGCCGGCGCGCAGCGGCACCGGCAGGAGGGAATCGCCGCGTTCCGCGGTGCGGGGGCCGGCGAAGCGCAGCAGCAGGCCGCCGCCCCCGACGAAGCGCGCGACGGCCTCGGTTTCCGGCCCATCGGCCAGGGGGCGATCGGCCAGGACGAGGACCGCGAGGCGTCGGGACAGCAGGGTCTCGATGGTGCCGCGCCGCACCTCCGCCGTCGGGTTCAGGGCGCGGTCGAGGTAGTAGAGCGAGCCGGTCAGCGGCGCGTCGGCCGCCTCCTCCGCCGCGGCCAGCAGCCCGACGGGGCGGCGGCGGAAGCGTTCGTCCAGCAGGGTCACCCCGGCGGCGCCGGGGGATTCCGGCCCCTCGAATTCCAGGCGGGTCACGGCGTTGCGGATCTCCACGGGGAGTTCGAGGGCGCCCTCCGCCCGCGTCGCGCCCGCCACCAGGTCCAGCGCGGCGCGGCCGAGGGCGCGGCCGTCGGCGGTCAGCGCCAGCACGCCCGCGGTGGCCGCGGGGCCTCCGGGGGGGCGGAGGACGGAGAGGACGAGGCGGTCGGCCTCGGCGCGCGGCGGCGACAGGACCCGGGCGGTGCCGGGGGCGCC
>CAXVWQ010000057.1:0-6302 GCA_964263755.1 Roseomonas sp.
GCGGGACCGTCCGTCCCGCTCATCGCCCCGCGCCGGCGCGGGGCGTCGGCCGGCGGACCGCCCGGCCCACCACCGTCACCCCACCGCCCTCACCCCGGCGCCGGCAGCACCGGCCGCAGCTCGATCGTCCCGCGCGCCGCCGCCGGGCACCGCGCCGCCCAGTCCAGCGCCACCTCCACCGACGGAACCTCGAGCACGAAGTAGCCGCCCAGCTGCTCCTTCGTGTCGGCGTATGGCCCGTCCTGCACGATCCGCTGCCCGTCCCGCAGCCGCAGCACCGTCGCGGCCCCCGGCACCGCCAGCCCGTTGCCGCCGACGGAGATCCCGGATTCCCGGATCGCCGTCGCGTAGGCCATCCACCCGCCCCAGTAGCCCGGCGCCTTCGCGGGATCGTCCCGCTCCGCCATGTCGTCGGCGTGTTCCTGGATGAGCATCACGTATCGCATCGCGCCGTCCCCTCGCGTCCCGCGCGGGCCGATCCCGCGCTCCCCCATGAGTCCCGTCCCCCGCCCGCCTCGACACGCCGCGCACGAAAAAGGGGCGCCGGGCTTCCCCGACGCCCCCTTCGAGTCACGCCGCGCCGATCAGGTGCGCGACGCCGTCCCCGCCCCGAGCCCGATGGATTCGTCGGCCGCGAAGATGTCCCGGTCCTTCGTCTCCGGCACGAAGAAGAAGCCGATGACGACGGTCGCGAGCGCGATGACGATGGGATACCAGAGCCCGTAATACACGTCCCCCGTCTGCGCGATCATCGCGAAGGCCGTGGCCGGCATCAGCCCCCCGAACCACCCGTTGCCGATGTGGTAGGGCAGCGACATGGAGGTGTAGCGGATGCGCGTCGGGAACATCTCGACAAGCGCCGCCGCGATCGGCCCGTAGACCATCGTGACGTAGATCACGAGGATGGTGAGGATGCCGATGAGGATCGCCACCTGCGGCCGGAAGATGTCGAACACCCCGGACATCCGCACCACCGTCGTGTTCGCCGCGAGCGGATACCCCGCCGTGTTGAGCGTGGAGGTCAGCTGCGCCGCGAAGCCCGCGTTGCCCGCCGCCTCGATCGGCGGCTGGGTGCCGACCCGCACCGTCACCGCCGGGTTCCCCGGCCGGTCGTTCACCGTGTAGTTGACGGACGCCCGCGCCAGCGCCGCCTTCGCCACGTCGCAAGGCTGCGAGAAGCGGCCCGCCTGCCCCGTCGGGTTGAACTGGAAGGAACAGTTCGCCTTGTCCGCATCCACCGTCACGGGGATGTTGGAGTGCGCGGCCGACAGCGCCGGGTTGGCCTGGTTGCTCATCGCCTTGAACAGCGGGAAGTAGGTCAGCGCCGCGAGAAGGCAGCCGCCGAGGATGATCGGCTTGCGCCCGATCTTGTCCGACAGCGCCCCGAACACGACGAAGAACCCGGACCCGAGGAGAAGCGACCACGCGATGAGCATGTTCGTCGTGAACGGGTCCACCTTCAGCACGGAGCCGAGGAAGAACAGCGCGTAGAACTGCCCCGTGTACCACACCACCGCCTGGCCCATGACGAGGCCGAGCAGCGCGAACAGCGCGATCTTCGCGTTCTTCCACTGCCCGAACGCCTCCGATAGCGGTGCCTTCGACACCGTGCCCTCCGCCTTCATCTTCTGGAAGGCCGGGCTCTCGCTCATCTGCAGCCGGATCCAGATGGAGATGGCGAGGAGGAACACCGAGAGGAGGAACGGCACGCGCCAGCCCCAGTCCTTGAAAGCCGCGTCCGGGTCGGGGAGGGACGAGTCCCGCAGCACCGCCTGGGTGCCGAGGATGACGAGAAGGGAGAGGAACAGCCCCGCCGTCGCCGTGATCTGGATGAACGACGTGTAGAACCCGCGCTTCCCGTTCGGCGCGTGCTCCGCGACGTAGGTCGCCGCCCCCCCATACTCGCCGCCGAGCGCCAGCCCCTGGAGGCAGCGCAGCACGATCAGCAGCACCGCCGCCGTGATCCCGATCTGGTCGGAGGTCGGCAGGATGCCGACGACGAAGGTGGAGGCGCCCATGATCACGATGGTGACGAGGAAGGTGTATTTCCGTCCCACGAGGTCGCCGAGCCGCCCGAACACGAGCGCGCCGAACGGCCGCACGAGGAAGCCCGCCGCGAAGGCGAGCAGCGCGAAGATGTTCCGCGTCGCCTCGTCGAACTGGGAGAAGAACTTCACCGCGATGATGCCCGCGAGCGAGCCGTAGAGGTAGAAGTCGTACCACTCGAAGACCGTGCCGAGGGAGGAGGCCAGGATGACCTTCCGCTCCTCCCGCGTCATCGGGCCCGCGCGCGTCGGCGCGACGGTGCCCGGATAAGCCGTGCTCATGTGATCTTGAATCCCTTTCCCCCCGGGGCGCGACGCCCGGAACCGTGGTCGCCGCCCGCCGCGTGGCGCGGGGACAACGGCATGCCGGAATGGACCATCGCGCGGGCCCGTGCGGGGAGAGGCTAGACCACGGAATCGTGTTGGCGCCAGCGCCCTTCACGCGATGGCGAGACTGGTGCCGAAACTGTGGCGGCGGCGACGCAGCGCCCCGGTCAGGCAAGCTGCGATCAGGTCAGCCCCGGTCAGGCCAGCCCCGGTCAGGCCAGCCTCGCCGTGACCGCCCCGTCCCGTCCGATCGTCCCCGGGGTCGCCGCGATGCCGGCGCGCAGCAACCCGCCGTCCCGCGTCGCCTCGCCCAGCCCGGCCACGACCAGCACCGCGCCGGCCGGCAATCCCCCCATCCGCCGCGCCGCCGCCACCGCGGGCGCCAGCGCCGCCGCGCCCTCCGCCTCGCCCAGGGCCACCCCGATCACGACGAAGCCCAGCCCCCCGAGATCGGCCGACCGTCCCGCCACGCCCTGCGGCGGAACGGAGAACCGGCTGTCCCCCACGTCCAGCGCCGCGCGCACCATCGAGAAGGCAGGTGGCGGGAAAACGGGCCGCGAGAGGGCGGGGGCCCCGTCCTCCCCCGGCTCCAGCGCCGCCGCCAGCACCCCGATCACCGCCGCCGTCGCCCGCGGATGCCGCAGCCCCGCGAGCGGCGTGCCCTCCGGCACCATCCGCCCCTCCACCACCGGTCCCGCGATCCCGTCGCACACTCGCACCCCGCAGGGCGCGATCCCGAGGTCCGCGAGCGCGAGCAAGGCAACCCGCTCCCCCTCCGCCCGCGTCCGCGGCGCGAGGTCAGGCGGCAGCGCGGCGAGCGGGTTGCCGGTGGAGACCGCCTCCGCGACCCAGGCCGCCGCCCGCTCCGCGCGGGACGGGGCGGCCCTCGTGCGCCGGCCCACTACCGCACCGTCTCCTCCTCCTGGAACCCGCCCGCCGGGGGCGCCTCCATCCCGAACGCCGGGTCCCCCGCCGTCACCCCGCCGTAGAGCGTCTCCGGCAGCCACGTCACGATCCCCGGGAAGATGTAGACCATCAGCATCGTCGCCACGACGATGTAGATGAACGGCATCACCCCCGCGAAGATGTCCTCCAGCCGCACCCACTTCGGCGCCACCCCCTTGAGGTAGAAGGTCGCCATCGCGACCGGCGGCGAGAGGAACGACGTCTGCAGGTTCAGCGCGATCATCACCCCGAAGAACAGCGGCGAGATGCCGAAATCGTCGAGCAGCGGCAGGAAGATCGGCACGAAGATCACGATGATCTCCGTCCACTCCAGCGGCCAGCCCAGCACGAAAATGATCGCCTGCGCGAGGATCATGAAGGTGAAGGAGTTGAGCGGGAGCGACTTGACGAACTCCTCCACCACCTGCTGCCCACCGAGATACCCGAACACCGACGAGAAAATGTAGGACCCGACGAACAGCCAGCACACCATCGCCGACGTCCGGGCCGTGAGATAGACGCTCTCACGCAGCTTCGCCCAGGTGAAGGCGCGATAGACGATCGCGAGGATGACGGAGCCGAGCGACCCCATCGCCGCCGCCTCCGACGGCGTCGCCAGCCCCAGCAGGATCGCGCCGAGCACGGAGGCGATGAGCAGCCCGAGCGGGATGAACGACGTCGCCAGCGCGAGGAGGATCGTCCCGATCGGCACGTTCCGCTCGCTCAGCGGCAGCCGCGGCGCCTTGTGCGGCTGCACCATCGCGAGGATGATCGTGTAGAGGATGTAGCAGGTCGCCAGCGCCACGCCCGGGATGAAGGCGGCGGCGTAGAGCTGCACCACGGAAACCCCCGCCGTCGCCCCGTAGAGGATGAGCATGATGGAGGGCGGGATGAGGATGCCGAGGCACCCGCCCGCGCACACGACGCCCGAGGCCAGCTTCACGTCGTAGCCCGCCTTCAGCATCGCCGGGAACGCGAGGAGCCCCATGAGCGTCACGACCGCGCCGACGATCCCCGTGGCGGTGGCGAACAGCGCGCAGGTCGCGAGGGTCGCCACCGCGAGCGACCCCGGCAGGTTCCCGGACGCCATCTGGAGACTTCGGAACAGCCGGTCGAGGATGTTCGCCCGCTCGATCACGTAGCCCATGAACACGAACAGCGGCACGGAGATCAGCACGTCGTTCGCCATGACCGCATACGTCCGCTGCACCAGCAGCGGGAAGATCCGGTCCCCCATCCCGAGGTAGCCGAAGAACAGCCCCATCGCCATGAGCGTGAAGGCGATGGGGAAGCCGAGGAGGATGAACCCCAGGAACAGGGCCAGCATCGTCAGCCCGAGGGCGGGGTCGCTCATCTCAACGTCCGTCCTGCTGATCGCCCGCGCGCTCGCGCCGCACCGCCTCTGCCGTCGCTGAGATGGGCGCGGCCGCGGGCGCGATCCCCGCGCCACGCGACAGGTCCGCCGCCACCGCCTCCGCTCCCCGCGCCTCCGCCTGCGCGAGGATGATCTGGTCCAGTTCCTCCACGTCCGAGAGCCGCTGCGGCCAGACCCCTTCCCGGATGCACCGCACGCAGCGCACCACCTCCACCAGTCCCTGCAGCAGCAGCAGCACGCCGACGATCGGGATGAGCGCCTTGAACGGCCAGATCACCGGCCCCGACGGCGAGAACATGGACCGCTCGTTCTGCCCGTAGGATTCCCAGAAGAACCCCCACCCCGAGATCATGAAGGCGAAGATCGCGGGAAAGAAGAACAGCACGTAGAGCACGAGGTCGAGCGTCGCCTGCCGCTTCGGCGGCATCATGCGGTAGAGGAAGTCCCCGCGCACGTGCCCGTTCCGCGACAGCGCGTAGGCCCCCGCCATCATGAACAGCGTGCCGTACAGCATGTAGGACACGTCGTAGCCCCAGGTCGTCGGCGCGCGGAACGCGTAGCGCACGAACACCTCGTAGGAGATCGTCGCCGTCAGCCCGACGATGCACCACGCGAAGGCCTGTCCCACCACCGTGGACAGCCGGTCTATCCCGAGAAGGACGCCCTGCATCCCGATACCCCCCGCACGAGAAGGGGGCAGGGCACGAAACCCCGCCCCCGCCGCGAACCGCCCGGACGCCTCAGCCCTGGCGCGCGAAGAAGTGGTTGTAGGACACCACGGGCGAGGCCTCGTAGCGCAGGAAGAAGTTGCCGACGCGCCGGCACCATTCCCGCTGCGAGTCGCAGACCTTCTTGAAGAACGGCCCGTTCCCCGGCGCCGAGTTGTCCCCCTCCAGCCGCCCGATCACCGCGTCCCAGGCCCGCAGCTGCGCGTCGAGCACGGGGCGCGGCGTCTGCCGCACGTTCACGCCCTGCCGCTGCGACATCTCCAGCAGGTCCCGCGAATACCGGTCCTGCAGCTTCCACGACATGTCGGCGGAGGACGATTCCGAGGCGAACTTGATGATCGCCTTGTGCTCCGCCGGCAGCGCGTCGAAGCGCCCCTTGTTGAACATCACCTCGAACGATTCCGTCCGCTGGTGATAGGACTGGATCATGTAGTTCTTCGCCACGTCCGGGAACCCGAGGACGCGATCGGAGGATGGGTTGTTGAACTCCGCCCCGTCGATCACGCCGCGCTCCAGCGCCGGCACGATCTCGCCGCCGGGAAGCGATACCACCGCAGCGCCCATCTCCGCCATCAGGTCCGCCGCCAGCCCGACCGTGCGGTACTTCAGCCCGCGGATCTGGTCCGCCCGCTCGATCGGGTTCTTGAACCAGCCCAGCGGCTGCGTCGGCATCGGCCCCGTCATGAAGGACTGGATGTTCACCCGCACCACGTCGCTCAGCAGCTCGGTGTAGAGCGCCTCGCCCCCGCCGTAGTGATACCACCCCAGCAGCTGGTTCGCGTCCCCGAACCAGGGCGGCGAGGTCCCGAAGAGCGAGAACGCCTTGTTCTTCCCGAACCAGTACGCCGGCACCCCGTGCCCGCCATCGAGCGTGCCGGACGA
>CAXVWQ010000058.1:0-4319 GCA_964263755.1 Roseomonas sp.
CTGGAGATCAAGGCGATCGCCGACCTGAAGGAGGGGATCGCGCATTGCGAGGCGGTGCGGGACTACGTGTCGCGCGACCTGCTGCTGAAGATCCTGACGGACGAGGAGCACCACTCCGACTTCCTCCACGCCCAGTTCACGCTCATCGAGAAGATCGGGATCGAGCGCTACACCCTCCTCAACTCCGACCCGGCGCCCGACCAGAAGGGGTGAGGGCGAGATGAACGGATGGCGGCACGGGAGGGAGCCGACATCCGCCCCGTGGCCCACCGGGCTTGCGGGGCTGACGCCCATATTCGCTCTCTGCCTTGCCATCCTCGTGGCCATCGGTGCCCGGTCTGGTGCTGTCGCCCAGCCCGATCCGCGCGCCGCGGCAGCCCTGCAACGGATGGACGCATGGCGTGCCAGTGTCGTGCTCGTCTGGATCACCTGCCCCGACGGGCGAGGTTTCCAGGGAAGCGGGGTCGTCGTCAGCGACCTCGGCCACGTGTTGACGGCCGCTCACGTCGGCAGCGGCTGCCTCGACGCGACGGTTGCTCGCATGGGCAGGGTGAGGTCTCCCTACGTCATGCCCGCCCCTGATCTGAGCGCCGTCCTGATCGCGCGGCGAGGCGACGGGGTTGATGCGCCCGATCAGGGAATGCTCGATCGCCTGACCTTCGAGGACGTGGCGCTCTGGCAGATCGCCGACTTCGCGGGCTCCGGACTGGCGCCCGCGCGCCTCTCCGCACGCTTCCAGATACCGGGCGAGGAGGTCGTGGTCGTCGGCTTCGCGGGGTTGCCCTTCTCATACCCTCGCAACCCCCACGGAGGTCTACCGGCCCTGACCATCCATCGCGGCTCGCTCTACAGCATCGCGGCCACGGCGGGGGAGGTTCCGTATCGCCTCCATTACGACAGCGACATGTTGCCGGGTACGTCCGGAGGACCGGTGTTCGATGGGGCCGGTGACCTGATCGGCATTCATTCCACGCGGGTCACGGCGAATCTGACGCATCTGGTGAGCACGGCTTGCGTCATCCCTACCCCCCCTGCCTGGAACGACGACAACTGCAAGGAGATCGTGTCGCCGGACGGACGCACCGTTCTGGGAACGGTGGGCGTGAACCATGTTGGGCTGAAGGCCCTGCTGAGCAGTTACTCCTTCGCGACGAGCATCCACGCCCTGCCGCCGGGGTGGCTCGCGCCTCCCTGAACGCGTCGGTCCCGTGACCGGCGCGATGGGGTCGCGGTGTCGCTCGGATCCTCCGGGGCGCGCGTCCGAAAGGCGCAGGCGCTTTGGCGTCGCCCCGAGGTGGGCTGGTCGCCGTGATGTCCCCCGCCATCAGGGTCGAGAAGATTCGCAACCCCGATCGCCAAGCCCGGCGAGGACGTGTGGCGCACCCGGCTTCACCCGTGAAGGAAGGCGAGGATCGCCGTGTTCACGCGCCCCGGCTCCTCGAGCTGCACCCAGTGCATGGCCTCCGGCAGCACCTCCAGCCGGCCGTCGTCGCACAGCGCCGCGCCCGCCTCGGCCACGTGCCGCTCCAGCGTCGGGTCAAGCCCGCCCCAGAGGACGAGAGTCGGCGGCGCGATCCGCGACGCCTCACGCGTGGCCGAACGCAACCGCAGCGCGCGGTAGTAGTTCAGCATCGCCGTCAGCACCCCCGGACGCGCCCACTCCGCGGCGTAGCGGTCGAGATCGGTGTCGGAGAACGTCCCGCTCCTCCCCATGCCCCGCACCATCCCCCGCAGGACGGCGAAGCCCCGCGTGCGGAGGACGGCCTCCGGTACCCAGGGCAGCTGGAACAACGCGACGTAGGTGCTCCGCAGCGCCTGGGTCGGGTGCCGCAGCGCCTGGGGCCGCCAGACGTCGGGGTGCGGCCCGTCCATCACCACCATCCGCTCCACACGTTCGGGATGCCGGGCCGCGGTCCACCACGCGACGATCGCGCCCCAGTCGTGCCCCGCCAGCCGGAACCGCCCGACCCCGCTCGAATCGGCCAGCGCGACCACGTCGTCTGCCAGCACGTCGAGATGATAGGCCTCCAGCGCCGCCGGCACGTCGCTCCGCCCGAAGCCCCGCATGTCCGGCGCGATCACCCGGTATCCCTCGGCCGCCAAGGGGCCGATCTGCCGCCGCCAGCCCCACCAGAAGTCGGGGAAGCCGTGCAGCAGGATGATCGGCGGGCCATCCTCCGGCCCCGCCTCGACCACGTGCAGCGTCACGCCGCCCAACGCGGCCCGCCGAGCCTCGCGCCAATCCGCCTCCATTGCCGCCTCCCCCGTGCCTGGGGGAGAACGCCGGCGCACCCCGGTCGTTTGCCGTGCCGCCGTCCTCAGCCCGGCTGGGCGGCGCGGCGCGCGACGCGCCACTGCCAGGCGCACAGCGCCGGCGTGACCACCAGTTCCATTCCCAGCCCGAACAGCATGGGCCATTCCGGCGCCCCGTGCAGGACGAGGCCGCCGAGCCGCGCGAGCCCGCCGACCACGACGAGGGCCGTCAGCGACCGGAACCGCGCGCCTCGCCGCTCGATGTCGGGGATCGTCGTGACGAAGCCGATCCCGATGCCGAGGAGAAGCCCGGACAGGTAACGCACGTGACTGTCGGCGGTGACGTGGTCCGCCGGGAGCAGCCCCAGCATCGCGCCCCCCGTCAGTGCGCCCGCGGCGCCGCCGATCAGCGGCACGAAGCAGGCGAGGGCCACCGCGATGCGGAGCGCGCGCGCCTCGGTCATGCGGGCGGCGGCCCGGCGATTCCCGACGTCGCGCGTGCCCTGTCCCGAAGCATGGAACCTCCGCCCCGTCCGCCCTGGCGACATCGCCCGCGCGCTGTCACTCTACGCGGCCATCGTCACCGGGTTTCGCGGCGTCCTCCGTCGCCCGACCGGAAGTTGAGGGTTCGCATCGTGGTCCACGCCCCCGCCCGCCCACCTGCCGGCGCCCCGCCCGTCCGCATCAACCTCTATTCCGATACGCAGACCCGTCCCTCCACCGCGATGAAGGCGGCGATGATGGAAGCGGAGGTGGGCGACGAGCAGCACGGCGACGACCCGACCGTCCATGCCCTGTGCGACCGGATGGCGGCGCTGCTGGGGAAGGAGGCGGCGATGTTCCTGCCCTCCGGCACGATGTGCAACGTCGTCGCCATCGCCACGCATTGCCGCCCGGGCGACGAGGTGCTGGCGCACGAGACGGCGCACATCCTCACCTCCGAGGGCGCGAACCACGCGGCGATCACCGGTGTGCAGATCAACCCGCTGCGGGGGCCGCGCGGGCTGTTCGATACGGCGACGCTGCGCGCCGCCATCCGCCCGCGTTCCCGCTACGCCCCGCCGCAGACGCTCCTGGAGATCGAGCAGACCGCGAACATCGGCGGCGGCACCGTCTGGCCGCTGGCGACGCTGACCGAACTGACGGGCGTCGCGCGGGAGAACGGCTGGGCGACGCACATGGACGGCGCGCGGCTGATGAACGCCTGCGTCGCCGCCGGCGTGCCGGCCGCGGAGATGTGCGGCGGCTTCGACTCCGTCTGGCTGGATTTCACGAAGGGGCTGGGCGCGCCGCTCGGCGCCGTCCTCGCGGGGTCGGAGGAGTTCATCGGGACCGCTTGGCGCTGGAAGCAGCGGCTCGGCGGGTCCATGCGGCAGGCCGGCATCGTCGCCGCGGCGTGCCTCCACGCCCTCGACCACAACATCGAGCGGCTGGCGGAGGACCACGCGAACGCGAAGGCGCTCGCGCGCGGGCTGCGGCAGATCGAGGGCGTCGCGGTCGAGGACCCCGACACCAACCTCGTCTTCTTCGATCCGGCCGGGGCCGGCATGACCGGCGACGCGCTCGTCGCGGCGATGCGGGCGGAGGGGATCATGCTGAGCGTCCTCGGCGGACGCGTGCGGGCCTGCACGCACCTCGACGTGTCCGCGCCGATGATCGGGGAGACGGTCGCGGCCGTCTCCCGCGTCCTCCGCGCCGCCTGATCCCGCGGCGCGGCCCGTCACCGCGACAGGGCCGCGACCATCTCCAGCGCCGCGTCCACCGTCGCCGCGCGCACCGCGCCGCGGTCGCCGCCGAAGAGGCAGCGGCGGACCTCCGCGCGCCCGTCGCGGCGCGCCGCGCCGATGAAGACCAGCCCGACCGGCTTGTCCCGGCTGCCGCCCCCCGGTCCCGCCACACCCGTGGCCGAGACCGCGATCCCCGCCCCGGTGGCGCGCAGCGCGCCCTCCGCCATCGCGCGCGCGACCTCCTCGCTCACGGCGCCGACGCGCGCGATCGTCGCGGGATCCACGCCGAGCATCGTCGCCTTCGCCTCGTTCGAGTAGGTCACGAAGCCGCCGAGGACG
>CAXVWQ010000059.1:0-11702 GCA_964263755.1 Roseomonas sp.
GGCGCCGGCGTCCAACTACCCCAACGGCCTGTCCTTCGAGGGCGGCACGCTCGGCATCAACTGGCGCCCCTACGCCAACACCGGCGACCTGCGCGACCGCACCCAGGCCATCACGAGGCTTCTCGAGCGGAACCTCTGAGGGGCGGCCGTTCCGAAGGAGCCGCGCCCTCCGTCCGCGCCCCGGTCGCCGCGGACGCGGCGGAGGAAAGGTGGAGATCCCGGCGGTTGCCCGGTCGCGGGCCTCCTCCGGCGTGCCGTGACCGTCGTTCCCGTCACGTCGGGTTCCGGGGCTTGCCCCCGGATCGTCGACGCGCCGTGACCGGCTCGTGCCGGCGCCGCGCTCACGTCGCCGTCGTCGGGCGACGGGCACCCGCGGAGCGCCCTTCCGTCACGACCACGCGGTAGCGCTCGCCCGCGTTCGCCGCCGCACCCGACCCCGACCACGGGATGGTGCGCACCGCCGCCGCGCGCCCGGCCCACTGGTCCAGCACCCGGAGGCCGCGTTCGTCCTGCCCAAGGTAGATCGCGGCGTGGCTGCTGCCGTCGAGCGCGTTGGCGTAGGCCCCCGAGCCGTCGAAGGTCGCGATCGGCGTGCCGGGACGTAGCGCGAGGTTGCCGCGCACGGCCTCGCCGCCGCTCCATCCGCTCGTCCGGCCGATGCCGGGGTCGGCGGCCTGCACGAGCGCCACGCACTGCCCGGAGCCGACCGAGCGACCGACGATGCCGGAGAGGCGATCCGTTGCGTCGGCCGCCGCCGGAGCGGAGGGCCGTTCACCGCGCGGCGGGGCCGTCGCCGTTCCCGCGCCGATGGCGGGCGGCACCGAAGTCGGCCTGCTGCCGAATCCCTCCTGCGATCGAAGGAGCGACCGCATGGCCGACAACTCGACCTGAAGGCTTCCCGCGCCGAGGCCGGAGGGGAGCGTGGGGAGACCGAAGGCCGGGCCCGGGCGTCGGACGGCAGGAAGGGCGAGGGCCCCGAAGGGGGATGGCAGTACGGTCATCATCCGGGGAACCTCTCCTCCGCGGGCCGGCCACGCGCCCGCATCCTTCTCCGCCAATCGGGTCAACGAAGGCTGAACGGCCGCGTCCCGTCACCGCGTCGCCGGGCCTTGTCCGGGGCGCGAGGTGAGGAGACGAGGAGGGGGACGGCGCCCGTGCATGACGACGCACCCGTCCCATCGGAGCACCTGAGCGCCAGGAGAGGTCGGGCGACTCGTTCGTGACGTGGCCTGAAGAGGTGCGGGAACGCTCCACCGAGGCCGGGGCGATGTCGGTGGGCGACGCAGCGGGCGCCGGTGTGCCAGCATCGCCGTGATGCGCCACGTCCTCGCGGTCGTGCTCACGGTCGCCCTTGCCGCGGCTCCCCCCTCGCCCGGGCCGTGCTGCCGGCGGCCGAACCGGTCCCGCCGCCTCCCGGCGCGCTCCGGCCCGGCGAGCCGACACCCGCGGCCGCGGCGGTGCGTGCGGCGGAGGGGCCGGAGATGCCGCGGGAGGTATCCTTCCGCCGGGCATCGTCGTCGGGTCCCTGATGGCGCCGATGGGGGTCGGTGGCAGCGCGTGGGGCCCTTCCGGCGTGTCTGCCTCGAGCTCAGCCGCCGGTTCCCGGACGGGTCGGAGTCCAGGTCGGAGCCGGAATGCATCCGCCTCCCCGCCGCCTCGCCGGTGCCGGGCGGCACGCGGGTGACCGTCGGGCGGGCGACCGCGCCGAGCCGGATGCGCTTCGACCGGAGCCATACGGGCGCCCTCCCGGACGTCCGGCGGCAGGATCGGCCGGTGCCGCCGCCCTGGGCGACGGGCGGCCGGGCCCCTCACGCCCTCTCCTTCCTCGACCATGCCCTGGCGCCGCCCTGCCGGCTCGCCGGGGGCGGGGAGGTCCGCATCCGCGCGATCGACTCCCTCGGCCTCGAGGCCTTGCGGGGGTCGACGCGCCGCCCTGCCTCGCGGCCGGGCGGGCCCGCCACGACGGCCGGCCGCTGCTGGTGCTGCGGTGCGGGGGCCGCGCCGGGTCCCGGGTGGAGGGGGGCATCACGCATCGCGCGGCGCGGCGGGCCGTGGTGCTCGTGGACGCCGCGACCGGGCTGTTCCTCCATGCCAAGCAGAACGAGACCGCGACCACGGTACACGACGATGGCAGTCCCACCCGGTCCTCTTCGACCTGGGTCGAGGTCGGCTACGGGTGACCTCCGTTGATCGGCACCGGGGCGGGAGCCGGGCCGGGATCACGGGGCGGCGCGGCCCCGTTCGCCCCGGCGACGCGCGGCACCGTGCCCTCCGACGGATGGCCCGGGCCATCGCAGGATCATGTGCCGCCGCATCCCGGCCTCGCCAGCGGAGCCGGGTGCGTGGAGGGAGCCGCTGACCGCCACGGGAGGGCGGTCGCATCCCATCCCGTGCGTCGCCGTGTCGCACGCCCGCCTTACGCCTTGAGGGGGCGAACGGTCCGACCCGTCACCGCGCCGGGATCGGCGGCGCGACGGCGACGACGCGCCCGTCCCGGCCGATGCGCCACGTCCGGCGCTCGGGCGCGCCGCCGCTCGCGGACGTCCAGCGCCCTGCCACGAGCGATCCGCCCTCCGCGTCCCAGGACGGGGGGTGGTCCGCTTCCATGTTCGACCAGCAGGAGGAGAGGCGCAGCGCGACGGCCTCGCGCGGGCGGGGGCGAAGGGAGACGACGTGCAGCACCTCCTCCGTGCCCGCGCCGCACATTGCCATCGGGTTCCCGGGACGGGAGAGGTAGGTCACGACGAGGACGAGCGCCGCGCCCGGCGGTCCCCCGACGAGGCGGGCCTCGTCGAGGGCGCAGCGCTCGCACGGCCCGTCGCGCCCAAGCGGGACGGTGGGGCCGCCGGCGAGGCGCAGGGTCGTGCGGCCGCCGCGCGCGTCCAGCGCCGCACCGGGCAGCCCCGCCACCGGGACGCCCTGCGCCCCCGCCGGGGTGGCCGCGCGGGGGAGGAGAACGGCGAGGAGCGCGGGGGAGAGGCCGGGCAGGGGGCGTCGCCACCCCGCGACCCGCGGCTTCGGCGGCATCGCGAAACCGTCTCCGATCACGCTCGCCGTCATCCCGGCCTCGCTCTCACCCGCGTGCGCCGAGGGGTCATCTCAACGCGCCAGCACGCCATCGCAGGTCGTGCGCTGGCTCGGGCAGATGGCGGTGAACCAGGCCTCGCCCGCGCGGGGGCCGGTGGCGGGTGTCGTGGGGTGCAGGCGGTAGCGAACCCGCGCCCAGCGGCCCTGGCAGTCCGTGACGGCCCGCACCTCGCCCGCGCCGGCGAGCCAGTCATCCTCGGCAATGGTGACGATCGCCGGCGCGTCCGCCCGCGGCGCCTCACGCCCCGTGGCGGACTGCACGGCGAAGCGCACCCACTCGCCGCGCACCCAGCCCGTCCCGGCGAAGCGGCGCGGCGGCCGGTCCGCCGGACCGTAGCTGTCCGTCACCTCCGCGACCCGCAGCCAGCCGTCCCGCGCGGCGAGGATGTCGAAACCCGGGCCGTAGGGCTCGTCGCCGTGGAGGACGAAGGTCGGCAGCCGCCCGACCCTCCGGGACGCGGCGGACGGCGCGGCGTGCACGGGAAGCCCGCGGGGGTCGGCGGACCAGCCCTTGATCCGGCACCCGGCATCCCCCGGCGCGGCAGAGGCCGGGTTGGGGGAGGCAAGGGTCGCGGCGAGACAAAGCCCGGCCAGGACGAGCCGGCACCCCACGGGGTGGGAACGGCGCGGGGGCGATCGGCTCGGGTCCATGCACGTTCTCCGGGAGCGAGGGGGACCGATCTGACGAGACCTGTGACGCCTGTCGAGTCCTGCAACGGCCGCTCCGTCGCGGTCCTCGGATCGTGGGGTGGCGAGCGGCATCGTGCCGCGTGGCCCGGCGTCCGCGCCCGCGCCGGGGAGCGCCTCCCTCAATCCGTCGTCGCCGCCGAGATGACGGTGAGCCGCCCCTCCTCCGGCAGGTGCACCGTCCAGAGGAAGGCCCCCCACCACTCCAGGCCGGGGAGGAAGTAAGAGGGCAGCACGTCGGGGAGGCCCGGTCCGGCCCAGCCGAGGATCGCCGCCTCCCGCCAGTGCGGCAGGAGCCAGGCGAGGGCCGCGTCGAACAGCGCCTGCACCTCTCCCGGTGTCGCCGAGGGGGCGTAGGGCGGGTGGGAGAAGGCGTAGGCGAAGCCGCCCTCCGCCGGGTCCGGGATGGGCGAGCCGCCCGCGACGATCTGGACGCCCCCGACGCGCAGCGCCTCCAGGCGGCGCAGCGTGGGGTCGGCCACCTCGCGCCGGTCGGAGAGCCGGTGGCGGCCGCGGTGGAGGAGGTCGCCGGTCCGCGGGTCCGCCCAGTCGCCGAGGAACGCCTCCCGCGTCAGCCGGCGCGGGACGAGGCGGTCGAGCGCGGCGCGGTCCACCGGAATCCGCATCGCGGGTGGCAGGGGCACGCGGGCGAGGGCTTCCGCGATCGCGGCGCGGTGGTCGTCCTCCGTCCCGCCCGCGCCGGCGAAGGCGAGGACGTCCAGGACGCCGCCGACGGCCTCCAGGCGGCGCAGCGCGGCGGGGCGGTCCTGCATCGGCGTCATGACCGACATCGTGTGGCCCGCCCGGCATCGAGGAAAGACGGCCGGGCCGCGCGCCCGGCCCTCCCGCCCCCGCAGGGCGGCCGAAGGATGACGGCCGTTCCACTCGTCGCCGCCACGGCGGGTCGGGCGTGCCGGCGACGAAGCGTCCCGCGCTGCCAACCGCCGCTGGCCGAGCCCAGAACCGCCCGGAGAGAAACGCGGGCGCTCGCGTGCCGCCACGGCTGCTCGCGCGGGGCTACGACGGGGGTGGGGCCGGGAGCGGACGCTCGTGCCGGCCGGGACCGGCTTGAGAGCGCTTCATGGCTCGTCACCGCATGCCGCCGTCGGCCGCGCGGTGGTGCGCGCGACCGGGCGCTTCGACCGCCTCCCTGCTCGGCAGATCGCCGCCAAGGTCCTGGAAATCCGGACGACACGGACGATCATCGTGAACTCTGACCGTCGGGAGTCGAAACCCGGATGGCCGAACACGGCGGATCGTCGCGCCCGCGATCAGGCGCCACGCGCTGCCCAGGCCCGGTCGAACGACGCGGCCCGTTCCGCCTCCAGCACGCGGACGAAGCGCTTGACCTCGCGGGAGCGGCGGGCGTCGGGGCGGAAGAGAAGGTGGGCGCCGAACGCGACGGTGGGGCGGAACGGGCGGAGCAGCAGCCCGCGCTCCACGAAGCCCGCGGTCGCAGCGGGGTTGGCGATGCCGATCCCGACGCCCGCCAGGACGAGGGCGCAGACGACGCTGGAGGAGGGCGTCTCGACGACCACGTGGGGACGGGCGCCGGCGGCGGCGAGGGACGCCTCCAGCCGCCGTCGCGCCCGGTCCTCCGGGGCGAGCGCCACGAAGTCGCGCCCGTCGAGGTCAGCAGGTCCGACCACGTCCCGGGCCGCGAGGTCGTGCCCCGGCGGCAGGACGAGAACGGCCGCGAGCGCGTAGAAGGGCCGGTGCTCCACGCCCTGGAGGTCCACCTCGTCGGCCGCGATGCCGAGGTCGAAGCCGCCATCCGCGACGAGGGCGCGGACGGCGGGGGAGGACACGACCTGGAGCGTGACGGCGGTGCCGGCCGAGGCGCGACGGAACGCGGCGATGGCGCGGGGAACGAGGGTGGTGCCGAGGGCGGCGAGGCTCGCGATGCGGAGGCCGCCCGTCCCGAAGTCACGGATCGCCGCGGCCGAGGCGCGCAGCCGGTCCAGCCCCGCGAAGGAGGCCGCGACGTCGCGGTAGAACATGGCGCCCTCCGGCGTCGGGACGAGGCGGCCGCGGGTGCGGTCGAAGAGAGGGAAGCCGAGGGCCGCCTCCAGGTCCGACACCGCCCGGCTCACGGCGGGCTGGGTGATGCCGAGGAGCGCCGCGGCGCGCGAGGCCGAGCCGCCGACCATCACCGCCCGATAGATCTCGACCTGCCGCAGGTTCATGAGGTCAGCCCATAACACGCGGGCCATAACGTCCGGGCATGGGACAGTGCGCGGGCGGCAATACCCGCGCATCGCGATCCCCGCCATCATCCCGGGCGATGCATGACCTGACGCGCCTCGTGGTGAAGCCGGCGGTGAACGAGGAGGGTTACGCCTCGCTCACGGTGCCGACCCACCGCGCCTCCACCATCGCGTTCCGGGACGCGGCGGACTACGCGAGCCGGGGGCGGCGCAGCCCCGACGGCTACACCTGGGGCCTGCACGGCACGCCGACGACCCGGGTGCTGGAAGCGAAGCTCTCGGCGCTGGAGGGGGCGGAGCGCACGGCCCTGCTGCCCTCCGGTCAGGGCGCCATCGCCGCGGTGTTCCTCACCGTCCTCAAGCCCGGCGATACGGTGCTGATCCCGGACAACGCCTACCCGCCGGTGCGGGGGCTGTGCGCCAACTACCTGGCCCCGCGCGGCATCCACCACCGCGTCTATGACCCGATGATCGGTGCCGGGATCGCCACGGCCTTCGACCCCACGGTTCGGCTGCTGTGGATGGAGTCCCCGGGCTCCACGACGATGGAGGTGGGCGACGTCCCCGCCATGGCCGCCGCCGCGCGGGCCGCGGGCGTGCTGACGGGGATCGACAACACCTGGGCCTCGCCCCTGCTGTTCAAGCCGCTGGCGCACGGCGTGGACTTCTCGATGAACGCGCTGACGAAGCACGTCGGCGGGCATTCGGATCTGCTGATGGGCGCGGTGAGCGTCGCGGACGTGACGCTGCACCGGGACCTGAAGGCGACGATGCGGATGCTCGGCATCGGCGTCGCGCCGGACGAGGTGGCGCTGGCGCTGCGGGGGCTGGAGACGCTGGGGGTGCGGCTGCGGCATCAGGGGCGGGTCGCGGAGGATTTCGCGCGCCGCGCGGCGTCGCATCCCGCGGTGGCGCGCGTGCTGCACCCCGCGCTGCCCTCCTGCCCCGGCCACGAGATCTTCCGGCGCGATTTCGCGGGAGGCAGTGGCGTGTTCTCCCTCGTCCTCCGCCCCGGCACGGAACCGCACCTGGAAGCGGCCTTCGGAACGCTGCGGACCTTCGCCATCGGCGCCTCCTGGGGCGGCACGCGCTCCCTTCTCGTGCCGATGGACATCCGTCCGGACCGCACGGTCGTCCCCTGGACGGAGGAGGGCGTCGTCCTCCGCGTCTCCGTCGGCGTGGAGGACGAGGGCGAACTCTGGGCGGACCTCGAAGCGGCGCTCGACGCCTTCGGGGCGGACGGACGATGAGCGGGAGAACGGCGATGCGCCTCACGATCGGCTTCACGGCGGCGTTCGCGCTGCTGGTCCCCCCCGCCCTCGCGCAGGGCACCGTCGAGGCGACGCGGGCGCGGGGCTACGTCACCTGCGGCGCCTCCCAGGGCACGCCGGGCTTCGGGATGCCGGACAGCCAGGGGAACTGGCGCGGGCTGGACGTGGACACCTGCCGCGCGGTCGCGGTCGCCGTGCTGGGGGACGCCACGCGCGTGCGCTTCGTGCCGCTCTCCGGCGGCGCGCGCCTCATCGCCCTTCAGGCCGGCGAGGTGGACGTGCTGCCGCGCACGACGACCTGGACGCTGCAGCGCGACGGCAACGGCGTGAACTTCACCACCCCGAACTACTACGAGTATCCCGGCGTGATGGTGCGCCGCGATTCCGGCGTGACGGATGTCGGGGGGATGCGCGGCGCCTCCGTCTGCGTGCAGACCGGCTCGACGACGGAGGTCACCGTCGCCGACGTGTCGCGCACCCGCAACCTCGCCCTCGTGCCCGTGATCTACGACAACGTCGAGGCCACGCGGCAGGCGTTCTTCGCGGGGCGCTGCGACGCGCTCATCACGGATGCCGCGGCGCTCGCCTCGGTGCGCGCCACGCTCGCGAGCAACCCGAACGACTTCATCATCTTCCCCGCGAACGACAAGATGGAGGCCCTGACCCCCTCGGTCCGCCACGGCGACGACCGCTGGTTCGATATCGTGAAGTGGTCGTTCCAGGTGCTGATCGCGGCGGAGGCCATGGGGATCACCCAGGCCAACGTGGACGACATGCTCCGTTCCACCGACCCCACGATCCGCCGCTTCCTCGGCGTGGAGCGCGGCAACGGCGCCGCGCTCGGGCTGGACGAGCGCTGGGCCTACAACATCGTCAAGCAGATCGGGAACTACGCGGAGGTGTTCGAGAGGAACGTCGGCATGGGCTCCCCCCTGCGGCTGGAGCGGGGCCACAACCGCCTCTGGCGCGACGGCGGGCTGATGTTCCCGCTGGCATTCAACTGAGGGGGCGTCGGCGCGACGCACCGCGAGGTCCGGCCGCGCATCGGGCGAGGCATGCCCGTGGTGCCCCGGTGACGTCACCGCTTGCATCCGGCCGCCTACGGCTGGCGGCGGTCATGCGATGGAGCAGCCGCGTCACTCATGGCGGACGACCGGGGGCGACGTGGACCCCTCAGGCGTAGGCGACCCAGCCTCGCCAAGCCATGCCGGCGTAGAACAGCTCGGCGCCGTGGAACCCGGCCTCCCGAAGGAGTTCCTCGTCGCGCCAGTCCGGCACCATGCTCCCGAGGGCGCCGACTGACGCCTTCGCACGCGCGACGGTGCCGGCATCGACGCCCGATCGAAGCGCGTAACCCGCGTAGCGGGCGAGCCTTCGCTCGACGTCGGGAGCGGAGCGGTCGATGCATTGATCAACGAGGATGAACGGCGCCCCTGGCCCGAGACGGCGACGCGCCTCCTGGAGCAGGGTCAGCTTACCGCCGTCGTCCGCGACCAGCCCCAGCACGAGGATGCATGTGGCCGCATCGAACGGACCGGCGGGGGCATCCAGCACCGTTCCCTCTATGAGGGTGAGCCGATCGCCCGCCACCGGCCCGGCGACCGCGCGGGCCAGGTCGAGCATCGGACCCGCGGGATCGACGCCGACGAACCGCCAGCGTGGCTCGACGCGGGCGAGGTATCGCGTCTCGAGTCCGCCTCCGGCGCCGATGACGAGGACGCTCCCGTCTTGGGGCATGCGCTCCCCGAGCAACACCCCAACCATCTGGAGCAGTCCGGCATGGCCGGGTGCGAACGCGGGCGGCCCGTGTTCGATGTAGCGCTTGATCCGTTCCGGATCGAGGAAGTTCGCGTGTAGCCCGCTCATGGCCGACGAGTAGGCCGCCCCCGCACGGAGCGCCATGCCCGCTCCCCGGGGCGCTCGCGCGAGAGCCGCCGGTCCGCCACCGATCGATCTCGGACGTTCGAGCTGAGGCATCGTCCGGCGGCGGGGTGATGGTGCCGCTGCCGTTCAACCCGGGGAGGGTGCACCGTGAGGCCCCGACCGCGCGGCAGGCGGGCTGGCGGGGCGTTTAAGAACGTTATAACATAACGTTCCTCCCCGACCCGGAGCACGCCGTGCGACACCTCATCCTGGCCGCGACCCTCCTGGCCGCCCCCGCCTCGGCCGAGACGATCAGGGCGACCCGCCTCGTCGCCGCCGAGCACGCGAGCGGTGCCGTCATCGTTCTCGACGCGGCGGACGGGGTGGTGCTGTTGCGCCACGATGCCGGGGCACCGGCGCGGCTGGGCCACGGCGCCCATCACGGCCAGGTCGCGCTCTACGGGGGCGCGGCGGGTCGCGTGACGCTCCTCGAGAGCGGCCTGACGACCGACGGCCACGGCGACCATGCCGACGTGACCGTCGCCGCCCCGCGCGTCCTGCCGGTGACCTTCGCCGGCCCCCGGCCCTCCCACGTCGTCGCAGGCGGCGGCCGCTGGGCCGCCTTCTTCGACGGCGACGGCACCGCCCAGGTGGTGCGGGCGGACGCCCTCGACGCCCCGCCGACGGTGCTCCGCGTCGCCCACCCGCACCACGGCGTCGCCTACCCCTTCGCCTCGCGCGAGGGCGACCGGGTCGCGATCACCTCCGCGCCGGCGGAGGGCACGGTGCCCGACACGGTCGTCATCGTCGCGCCGGACGGGGCGGAGGTGGGACGGAGCCCGACCTGTCCCCGCGTGCACGGGGAGGCGCGGTCGGGCCGGGTGATCGCCTTCGGCTGCCTCGACGGCGTACTCCTGCTCGACACGGACACCGGCACCTTCCGCAAGGTGGCCAACCCGCCCGGATCGGGCGAGCGGGCGGTCCGCAACCTGCTGGGCGGCGAGGACTGGCACCTCTTCGCGGCCGATTTCGGCCCGGACGGGATGGCGGTGGTGGACCCGGCGGAGGGCGCGATCCGCCCTGTCGCGCTGCCGGCGCGGCGCCTGCACTTCGCGCTCGACCCGGCGGCCGCGGACGTGGTGCACGTGCTGACGGAAGACGGGACGCTGCACGCCCTCTCCACGCTCGACGGCACCGTCCGGCGCTCCGCCGCCGTGACCGGGCGCTATCGGATCGCCGCGGGCGCGGCCCTGCCGCGGCTCTCGGCGGCGGGCGGGATCGTGGCCGTGAGCGACCCGGAGCGCGGCCGGGTACTCATTGTGGATGCCGCGACGCTCGCGATTCACCGCGAACTCGCGCTGGAGGGCCGTCCCTTCGACGTGCGGCTGGTCCATGTGACGGGTGAGCGGCACTGACGATCCATGGCGTGACCCGCGAGCCTTCGCCGCCTTCCCGAGCCGGTCGGAGAGCCGCAGGTTCGGCCGACCTGCTGCCGAAGGCGCGCCGGGGAAGCCCCCGCCTCTCGACCCGACCCGCGGCGAAGAGAGGTTACCTTCCCCGGCCGGACCTGAACCAACTGTCGCCGCACCGTGGCCCTGAGGTATGCGAGGTCACGTGCGCCTGACGGGATCCATCGCCGACGGTCCGGTGGAGGCGCCCACGAACGACACCACCAGGCGCGAGGCGCACTGGACCCGGTACAGCGGGGATGAGTGGGCCTGCTACGACGCCCTGCCGCCGCGCGTGCGCGCCCGGTTGCGGGTGCACGCCTACGACCCCTGGGCGGTCAACGCCTTCCGCCTCTGGCGCGCGTGGCGACGGACGAGAGGGGGCGAGCGCGCGGAACGCGCGCTGCTCCGTCACCTTGAGCATTGCGAAGCCGATGAATGCGCGCTGTTCGCGGACGCCTATCGTCGCGACACGGGGGCCGCGTTCCCGCACCTCGCGGCCGGGGCGACCGTCCTCCGCGCCTGACCCGGCGGGTTCACTCCGGAAGCGATTTGGAGAAGTCCTCCGGCATGTCGGCGAGCATGCCGCAGTTGCAGACGGGGCAGCGCGTCAGCCGCTTGATGTCCTCGACCCGGGCGCCCTCCGCGATCCGCTCCCGCGCGGCCTCGCGCAGCTTCCCGTGCAGCGGCGCCGCCTCGCAGGCGCCGCCGGGCGCCCCCGCCGCGCTCTTCCCATCCGTCAGCTGGAGGGAACCGCACCGCGAGAAGGGGAATGACCGTGACCGACAGCGCCCAGGAAACGAGGAGGGTCACCGCCATGACCACCGTCAGCACGCGCATGTAGATCGCGGAGAGGTTGCCGGTGAACAGAGGCGGCGCGAAGGCGAGGACGCAGGTGAGGGACGCGACGAGGAGCGGCACCGTCATGCCGCGCCCGGCCCCCCGCGCGGCCGCCCCCGGCGTCTCGCCCGCCGCTTGCCGTCGCGCGGCCTCGTCCACCACGACGTTGGCGTTGTCCACGAGGATGCCGAGGGCGATGATGAAGGCGGCGATGGAGACGGAGTTCATCTCCACGCCGAGGGCGCGGAGCACGACGAGGGAGATGAGCATCGTCAGCGGGGCCGAGGCCGCGACGATGA
>CAXVWQ010000060.1:0-18087 GCA_964263755.1 Roseomonas sp.
CCACGCCGCGGGGCATGACGAGCATCGCGAGGACGAGGACGGCGCCGTAGATCACCATCCGCAGGTCGTTCGAGACGCGCAGCGCCTCCGGCAGCACCACCATCGCCACGGCCGCCAGCAGCACGCCCCAGAAGGAGCCGGCGCCGCCGATGATGACGATGATGAGGAAGGTCTGCATGTAGTAGAAGTCGAAGATCAGCGGATCCACGACGCCGAGGTGGAAGGCCATCACCGCCCCCGCCATGCCGGTGACGACGGCGGAGACGACAAAGGCCAGCAGCTTGTAGGGCAGCGGCGCGATGCCCTGGGACTGCGCGAGGGGCTCGTTCTGCTTGATCGCCTTCAGCGTCAGCCCGATGCGGGAGGTGCCGAGCGCGTAGAGGAGCGCGAGGGCTGCGAGCGAGAAGACGAGCGCGACGTAGTAGAAGCGCCCGCTGCCGGAGAATGTGTAGCCGAAGGCCGATGGCGCCGGCAGTCCGGGGATGCCCATCGGCCCGCGCGTCACCCCCGTCCAGTCGCGGGAGACGAGGGTGCAGAGGAGGGCGAAGGTGATGGACACCACGACGAAGGCGTGCCGCCGCGTCCGCAGGATCGGCAGTCCGATGGCCACCGCCAGCAGCCCGTTCACCACCGCCGCGAGCGCCACCCCCGCCCAGAACGATCCGCCGAGGTCCATCACCATGATGGCCGAGCAGTAGGCGCCGACGCCCCAGAAGCCGATCGAGGCGAAGGAGAGCAGCCCCGCGAAGCCGTAGACGAGGTTCAGCGCCGCGGCGGCCACCGTCATCAGGAGCCCCGACACCGCGGTGCCGACGACGTAGTTGGACCCCGCGACCTGCGGCAGCACCGCCAGCGCCGCGACGGCGGCGGCGACCGCGGCCCGGCCGGCCCAGATGACCGCGCCGCTCATCCCACGCGCAGCCCGCCGCGGTGGAACAGCCCGTCCGGCCGCAGGATCACCGCGACGATCATGATGAGGAAGACCGCGCCCTCCTGCCACACGATATCGAAGAACCCGCCGACCCAGCTCTCGATCATGCCGAGCGCGATGGCGGTGACGACGGCGCCGGGGATGTTGCCGAGGCCGCCGATGACGACGAGGGCGAAGGCCTTGAAGATCACCGCCTGCCCCATGCCGGGCTGCACGACCTGGATCGGCGCCAGCGCGCCCCCCGCCAACCCGCACAGCCCCGCCGCCAGCGCGACGGCGTTGCGCGACACGGCGCGGGCGCGGATGCCGACCATCAGCGCGGCCTCCCGGTTCTGCGCGATCGCCCGCATGGCCCGCCCGAACTGGGTGTAGCGCAGCGTGGCGTAGAGCGCGACGAAGGCGAGCGCCGCGACGCCGGCGCCGATGATCCGCGTCCAGGTGATGCGGATGTTGCCGACCTCCACCCCCTCGAACCCGTAGGCGGTGTCCACGAGGCGCGGGGTGGCGGTGAAGACGTACTGCGCGCCGTAGAGGAGGACCATCGAGAGGCCGAGGGTGACGAGGATGGAGCGCTCGAACTCCTTCTGCCCGAGGCGGGAGAGGAAGAGTTCATAGATGACCACGCCCGCGATCGCGGTGACGATGACCGCGACGCCGAGGGCGGGCCAGTAGGCCAGCCCGAAATACGGCAGCGCGATCGCCATGGCGAAGCCGCCGAGCATCATCAGCTCGCCGTGGGCGAAGTTGATGATGTGCAGCACGCCGAAGATGAGCGCGAGGCCGGCCGCGATCAGCGCGTAGAGCAGCCCGAGCATGAGGCCGTTGAGCGTGAGTTCAAGGAGGTAGGTCGCGTCGACGTCCATGCGATCCCGCTTCACCCAGGCCCGGCGACGCGGCTAGGCTTCCGGGCGCCGCAGGTCAGCAAGGCATGTGCCAGGGGGTGTTCCGGAATCCGGGCGCTCCGTGGCATCCGGCTTGCTGCCTTCCACCCAAACCCGTTCGGAAAGGTCAGGCGATGAACTTCAAGGCGTTCCTCCTGGGGGTCGGCGCGGCGGTCGCCGTCTCGCTCTCCGCCGCGGCCCAGCCCATCCTCCTCGGCGTCGGCGTGCCCGGCACCGGCGCCGCGGCAGCGGCCGCCGTCTGGCAGCGCTGGGGCCTCGACATCGCGCTGGAGCGCATCAACGCCGCCGGCGGCGTCCTCGGCCGCCCGATCGAGTTGCGGTCCTACGACAACCGCTGCAACCCGTCGGAGGCGGTGAACGTCACGAACCGCCTCATCGAGGACCGGGTGGTCGCCATCCTCGGGATGCACTGCTCCTCCGCCACGCTCGCCGCCATGCCGCTGATCGCCACCGCGCGCATCCCGCTGGTGGAGGGCATCGCGAGTTCGCCGCGCATCACGGAACTCTCCGGCCCCGGGCGGAACGAGTGGACGTTCCGCATCAACCCGTCGGATTCCGACATGATGGACGCCCTCGGCACCTTCCTGAACGCCTCCTCCCGGATGCGGCGCTTCGCGGTGGTGGCGGAGGACACGGATTTCGGCCGCGGCGGCGCCGCCGCCTTCGCCGCGGTCGCCGGCCGCAACGGCCTGACGATCCTCTCGACCGACTACCACCCGCAGAGCCTGCCGGACTACACGCCGCTGCTCACCCGCATCCGCCAGACCCGCCCCGACGCCATCGCGATCTTCCAGTTGGCGGGGGATCAAGCGAACATGCTGCGCAACGCGATGCAGATGAACCTCCGCATCCCCTATGCCGGCCGCTTCGATCCCGGCGGCAACAACGCCACGATCATCGCGGCGGGCGGCATGGAGAACTCCATCACCGCCTGGACCTACTCCGCGGAGATCGACGCCCCGGAGAACCGCGTCCTCGTCGAGCAGACGCGCGAGCGCTTCAACGCCGTCCCCCTCCTCCAGACCTGGGCGGGCTACGACACGATGCGGCTGGTGGTGCAGGCGATCCGGGAAGCGGGAAGCACGGAGCCGGAGCGGGTGCGTGACGCGCTGAAGGCCATCCGCTTCTCCAACGCCATGGGCCAGGACGTGCGCTTCGACGAGAACAACCAGGGCGCCCGCGCCGTGGTCATCGAGCGCATCGCCGACCGCCGCGTGGTGGTGGAGCAGATCGTCCCGATCGGGCGGTGACCTCATGCCGCGGCACCATAGGTGTCGCGGATGATCGCCAGCGCCGCGTCGAGGTCGGTCGGCACGACCGGCACGGGCGGCATGGCGGCGGCGGCCGTGGCGGTGTCCTTCAGCCCGCCCGCCGTCGCCAGCACCACGACGCGGTCGGCGCGGCGGATCGTGCCCTCCGCCACCAGCGTCTCCACCGCCGCGAGGGCGGCGGCGGAGGACGGTTCGATCCAGAACCCCTCCTCGCGCCCCAGCGTCGCTTGCCACCGCATCAGGTCGGCATCCCCCACCGTCACCGCCCGCCCGTCCGTCCGCCGCAGCGCGTCGAGCGACTGGAAGGTGCCGCCCGGCGCGCCGATGGAGGTCGCGACGGTCGGCGCGTTGCGCCGCACCGACGGCGGCCGGTCCTCCCCGCTCGCCAACGCCATCCCGAGCGAGCCGGAGACCTCGGCGGCGACGAGGCGGGGGACGTGGCGGGTCCAGCCCAGCGCCACCATGTCCTCGAACCCGCGGCGGATGGCGGCGAGCGCGTCGCCGTAGCACACGGGCAGCACGCACCATTCCGGCACGTCCCAGCCCATGTCCTCGGCGATCTCGTAGGCGAGGGTCTTGTAGCCCTCGATGGCCAGGGGGTTGGACCCGGTGACGGGGTCGGTGAAGGGCGAGGTGGAGAACCAGCCGTGCCGCCGCATCCCCTCCCGCAGCAGCGTCCCGCGATCCTCCGGCCGTTCCGCGAACACCACGCGGGCGCCGTAGCCGCGCATCTGCGTCACGAGAGGGGCCGGCGCCTCGCGGAAGGTGAAGACGATGCAGGGCAGCCCGGCCCGCGCCGCGTAGGCCGCCGCCGCCGCGCCGGCGTTGCCGGAGGAGGAGGAGACGATGAGCGGCGCCCCCATCCGCCGCGCCGCGGAGACGCCGACGCAGGCGAGGCGGTCCTTGAACGAGCCCGTCGGCTCCCGCGTCTCGTCCTTGGCGTAGAGCGCATCCAGCCCGAGCCGCGCGGCGACCTGCGGCAGCGCCAGCAGCGGCGTCCCGCCCTCGCCCAGCGACACCGCCTCCGCCTCGTCCACCGGCAGCAGGTCGCCGTGGCGCCACAACCCCCGTCCATGGGGCGCGGGCGGGCGCGGCGCCAGCATCGCGGGGTCGTACTCCACCGCCAGCGCGCTCGGCGCCTCCCCGTGGCACGCCGGGCAGTCGCGGTCGTGGTGGGACAGGGGATACCCCGCCCCGCACCGCGTGCAGCGCAGCCCCGTCGCGAAGGTCACGACGGCGGCGCCCCGAGGCGGCGCGAGATGCGCTCCGCCGCGCCGCGGATCAGGTCGCGCAGGTTCGCCCGGTCCCGCACGCTCAGCCCGTGCCGCGGCAACGCCCCGCTGATCGCCGCGACCGTCCGCCCCGCCGCGTCCCGCAAGGCCGCGCCGACGGCGTAGACCTGCTCGTAGTTCTCGCCGTCCGACAGCGCCTCCCCGCCCGCGCGGATGCGCCGCAGGTCGGCGATCAGCGGCCCCGGCGTGACGAGCGAGCGCGGGGTGCGGCGCTGATAGGGCGGCGGCCCCATCAGCCGCTCCACCTCCGCGTCCGTCAGCGCCGACAGCAGCACCTTTCCCAGCGCGGTGGTGTGGGGGTGCGTGACCGCCCCTGGCGGGTGGGTGATCACCAGCGCCGTCGGGCTCTGCACGCTCGCGAGGTAGACGACCTCCCGCCCCCGCAGGACCCCCAGGAAGCCGTTGACGTGGTGCTCCTCCGCCAGCCGCGCGAGTTCGCCGGCGGCGAGGCTGCCGATGTCCCCGTGCTCGAGGAAGGCGCTGCCCACGCGGAAGGCCTGATGCCCGATCCGGTAGCGCGCGTTCGCCGGCAACTGTTCCAAGTAGCCCCGCGCCGCGAGGGAGGTGACGAGCCGGTGCGCGATGCTCGGCGCCAGCCGCAGGTCGCGCGCCAGGTCGCGCACGCCGAGTTCGCCGCGGGAGGCGACGAGATCGAGGATGGTCAGCGCCCGGTCCACCGACTGGTTCCCGCCCTCGCGCGCGCCGGCGATGTCCGGGGGCGGGGCCGCGCGCCGCCGGGGCGACGCCGCGGCCATCCGTTCGCCCGTGCCGAGGCTCATGATCCGCCCTCGCCCGTTGTTCCGATTATCGGTACACTGTCCCGCTTTCTTGACTTTAGGGATCGCCGCGCGGCACCGTCAACGGGTGATGGCCGCGCATCCCATGACCGCCGCCCCCCGTCGCGCCGCCGCCGGGGACGCCGCGCCCCCGCCGCCCTTGCATGATTCGTGCACGGCGCCGCCCCCGTGATCACCCCCGCCCTCCGCGCGGAAGCCGCCGCCCTCCTCGCCCGCGCGGAGGCCGCGCCGCTCCCCGACCTGCTGGCCGAGGCCGCACGCCTCCGCGACGCCGGCCACGGCACCGTCGCGAGCTATTCGCGCAAGGTCTTCATCCCCCTCACGCGCCTCTGCCGCGATGCCTGCGCCTACTGCACCTTCGCCAAGTCCCCCCGGCAGATCCCGCATCCCTACCTGCGCCCGGACGAGATCCTGCGTATCGCCCGCGCCGGCCGCGAGGCCGGCTGCAAGGAGGCGCTCTTCACCCTCGGCGACAAACCCGAACTCCGCTACGCCGCCGCGCGAAGGGCGCTGGCGGACCTCGGCTTCGCCACCACCACCGAATACCTGACGCACGCCTGCGACCTCGTCCTGCGCGAGACCGGCCTCCTCCCCCACGTCAACGCCGGCGTGATGCCGGAGGAGGAGATCGCCGCGCTGCGCCGCGTCTCCGTCTCGCAGGGCCTCATGCTCGAATCCGCCGCCGATCGCCTGTGCGACCGCGGCGGCCCGCACCACGGCGCGCCGGACAAGCACCCGGCCGCCCGCCTCGCGATGATTGAGGCCGCGGGGCGTCTCGCGGTCCCCTTCACCAGCGGCATCCTCATCGGCATCGGCGAGACCCGCCTGGAACGGGTCGAGGCCCTGCTCGTCCTGCGCGACCTGCACGCCCGGCACGGCCACATCCAGGAGATCATCGTCCAGAACTTCCGCGCCAAGCCGGATACGCGGATGGCGGCGCGCGAGGAGCCATCGGCCGACGACCTGCTGTGGACCGCCGCCGTCGCGCGCCTCGTCCTCGGCCCGGCGATGAACATCCAGGTTCCGCCGAACCTCTCCGCCGACTACCCCCGGCTGCTGTCGGCCGGCATCAACGACTGGGGCGGCATCTCCCCCGTCACGGCGGACCACGTGAATCCCGAGGCCCCCTGGCCCGCCGTCGCCGCCCTCGACCGCGCCTCCGCCGAAGCGGGCTTCCGCCTGACCGAACGTCTCGCCGTCTATCCTTCGCACGTCGGCGACCGCTGGCTCGACCCCGCCCTCCGCACGCGCGTGCTGCACATGACCGACGCGGAGGGCTTCGCCCGCACCGACCCGTGGTGCCCCGGCGCCCTCCACCCCGTCCCGCCGACGCCGCCGCTGATCCGCCGCGCCCGCGCCCTCGATCCTATCCTCGACACCGCCGCCCGCGGCGACCGCCTGGAACCGGACGCCATCCTCCGCCTCTTCGCCGCGCGCGGCGAGGAGGTGGCGCAGGTCGCCCAGGCCGCCGACGCCCTGCGCGCCCGCGTCAACGGCGACACCGTGCGCTACGTCGTCACCCGCAACGTCAACTACACCAACGTCTGCACCCTCACCTGCCGCTTCTGCGCCTTCTCCAAGGGCCGCGCGAACGAGACCCTGCGCGGCCGCCCCTACGACCTCGCGCTGGAGGAGGTCGCCCGCCGCGCCGCCGAGGCGTGGTCCCGCGGCGCGACGGAGATCTGCATGCAGGGCGGCATCAACCCCGCCTACACCGGCGACACCTACCTCACGCTGCTGCGGACGGTGCGGGAGGCCGCCCCCGGCCTGCACGTCCACGCCTTCTCCCCGCTGGAAGTCGCGGGGGGCGCCGCGACGCTCGGCTTGACCGTCCCCGCCTACCTCGCCCGCCTCCGAGACGCCGGCCTCGGCTCCCTCCCCGGCACCGCCGCGGAGATCCTGGACGATTCGGTGCGCGACCGCCTCGCCCCCGGCAAGCTTGGCACACGGAGCTGGCTGGAGGTGGTGGAAGCCGCCCACCGCGCCGGCCTCCGCACCACCGCCACGATCATGTTCGGCCACGTCGAGCACCCGCGCTCCTGGGCCGCCCACCTCCTCGCCCTCCGCGACCTCCAGGCCCGCACGGGAGGCTTCACCGAGTTCGTCCCGCTTCCCTTCGTCCACATGGAAGCCCCGAACTTTCTCCGCGGCGCCGCCCGCCCCGGCCCCACCTGGCGCGAGACGCTGCTGATGCACGCGGTCTCGCGCCTCGTACTCCACCCCCTCATCCCCCACATCCAGGCTTCCTGGGTCAAACTCGGCGCCGAGGGCGCGGGCGCCGTCCTGAACGCCGGCGCCGACGACATGGGCGGCACCCTCATGGACGAGAGCATCTCCCGCGCCGCCGGCACCCTGCACGGCCAGGAGTTCCCGCCGGCGGCGATGGAAGCCCTCATCCGCGACGCCGGCCGCGTCCCCGCGCAGCGCACCACCCTCTACGCCCCGGCGCCGGAGGAGCGCCGCCGCGCCTCCCTCACCGCCGCGCCCCTCGCCGAACGCGTGCAGACGCCGTGGCGCAAACCCCGCGCGACCATCGCCGCATGAGGACCAACGGATGATAACGCTCGGCTACAAGGCCTCCGCCGAGCAGTTCGCCCCCCGCCAGCTCCTCGACTTCGCCGTCACGGCGGAGGAGGTCGGTTTCGACTCCGTCTGGGTCAGCGACCACTTCCAGCCCTGGCGCCACACCGACGGCCACGCCCCCTTCTCCCTCGCCTTGCTCGGCGCGCTCGGCGCCCGCACGTCCCGCATCACGATGGGCACGAGCGTCCTGACCCCGACCTTCCGCTACCACCCCTCAATCATCGCCCAGGCCTTCGCCACCCTCGGCGGGCTGTTCCCGGACCGCGTGATCCTCGGCGTCGGCACCGGCGAATCCCTCAACGACGTGCCCGCGACCGGGGTGGAATGGCCCGCCTTCAAGGAACGTTTTTCCAGATTCCGCGAAGCCCTCGACCTCATCCGCCGCCTCTGGACGGAGGACCGCGTGTCCTTCGCGGGCGAGTTCTACCGCACGGAGAACGCCACCCTCTACGACCGCCCGGAAAACCCGGTGCCGATCTACGTCGCCGCCGCCGGCGCCAACGTCGCGAAATACGCGGGACGCGCGGGCGACGGCTTCATCTGCACCTCTGGCAAGGCCCCGGACCTCTACACCGAAACCCTCCTTCCCAACGTCGCCGCGGGACGCGAGGCCTCGACGCGTCCCGGCCCCTTCTCCCGCCTCATCGAGATGAAGGTCTCCTTCGACACCGACCGCGACCGCGCGATGGAGGCCACCCGCTACTGGGCGCCCCTCGCCCTGTCGCAGGAGGAGAAGATGACCGTCGAGGACCCGCTGGAGATGGAACGCCTCGGCGACGCCCTGCCGCTGGAGCGCGCCGCGTCCCGCTGGATCGTCTCGACGGACGCGGAGGAGCACGTCGAGCGGATCGCGTCCTACGTCGCCCTCGGCTTCGACCACCTCGTCTTCCACGCCCCCGGCCACGACCAGGACCGCTTCCTCCGCCTCTACGCCGAGGCGGTGCTGCCGCGCCTGCGCGCCCGCTTCGGCTGACGTGACGCGCTGACGTGACGGCGGGCCTGACCCTCACGGCCCTCCCCGGCCTGCCGCTGGTCCGCGCCGGCGACGGCCTCGCCGCGCTGCTCGCGGAGGGCTACGCCCGCGCCGGCCTGGACGCACGCGCGGGCGACGTCCTCGTCGTCGCGCAGAAGGTCGTGTCGAAGGCCGAGGGCCGCCTGATCGCGTTGGACTCCGTCACCGCAACGCCCGACGCGATCGAACTCGGAGCGACGGTCGGCAAGGACCCGCGCCTCGTCACCCTCATCCTCGCGGAATCCCGCCGGGTCGTCCGCGCCCTCCCCGGCCTCCTCATCACCGAACACCGCCTCGGCCACATCATGGCCAACGCCGGCGTGGACCAGTCCAACGTCGCCGCCCCCGACGGCCCCCCGCACGCCCTGCTGCTGCCGAAGGACCCGGACGCCAGCGCCGAAGCCCTCTCCACCCGCCTCGGCGCGCTGCTGGGCACCGCCCCCGCCGTCGTCATCAACGACTCCTTCGGCCGCCCCTGGCGCCACGGCACCGTCGGCGTCGCCCTCGGCGCCGCCGGCCTCCCCGCCCTGCTCGACCTGCGCGGCCGCCCCGACCTGTTCGGCCGCCGCATGGAGGCCACCCTCATCGCCCTCGCCGACGAGATCGCCGCCGCCGCCTCCCTCCTCATGGGCGGCGCCGATGAATCCCGCCCCGCCATCCTCCTTCGCGGCCTCCGCTGGGACGCCCCGCCCCGCCCCGCCGCCGCCCTGCTGCGCGACGCCGCCGAGGACCGCTTCCGGTGACCCGGATCGTCGCCCTCTCCGGCGGCATCGGCGGCGCCAAACTCGCCCTCGGCCTGAGCCGCGTCGTCCCGCCGGAGGACCTGATGATCGTCGCCAACGTCGGCGACGACTTCGAGCATCTCGGCCTCTCCATCTCCCCCGACCTCGACACCCTCCTCTACACGCTGGCCGGCCTGGACGACCCGGCGAAGGGCTGGGGCCGCCGCGACGAGACCTGGACCTTCATGCGCGTGCTGCGCGACCTCGGCGCCCCCGACTGGTTCGCGCTGGGCGACGGCGACCTCGCCCTCCACGTCGAGCGCACCCGCCGCCTCCGCGCCGGCGAACCCCTCTCCGCCATCACCGCCGCCGTCGCGTCGCGCCTCGGCGTTGCCCCGCGCCTCATCCCCGCCACCGACGACCGCCTCCGCACCCGCGTGGATACGGAGGACGGCTGGCTCGATTTCCAGGACTACTTCGTCGCCCGCCGCTGCGCCCCCGCCGTGCGCGGCTTCGCCTTCGAGGGTGCAGAGACCGCCCGCCCCCACCCCGACCTCCTCGCCGCCCTGTCCGACCCGGCGCTGCGGGCCGTGGTCATCTGCCCCTCCAACCCCTTCATCTCCGTGGAACCCATCCTCGCCATCCCGGGCCTCCGCGGCGCCCTGCGCGACGTGCCCGTCATCGCCGTGAGCCCGATCATCGGCGGCGCCGCGGTGAAGGGCCCGACCGCGAAGATGATGCGCGAACTCGGCCTCGACGTGAGCGCCGCCACCGTCGCCGCCCGCTACGCCGACATCCTCGACCTCTACGTCCTCGATCACGCCGACGCCGCGCTGGCCCCGGCGATCCCCATCCGCACCGTCACCGCGCACACCCTGATGGACACGCCCGACCTAAAGATCGCCCTCGCCCGCGCCGTGCTGGACGCCGTGGCGTGACCGGCACCTGGGCCGTGGTCCCGATGAAGGTGACGACGGGCTCCAAGTCCCGCCTCTCCCCCGCCCTGTCGCCCGACCGCCGCCGCGCCCTCGCCCTGGCGATGTTCGCCGACGTGCTGGACGCCCTCACCGCGTCCCCCGGCCTCGCCGGCATCGCGATCGTCACCCTCGACCCCGACGTGACGGCCACCGCCGCCCGCGCCGGCGCCCGGATCATCACGGACGGCGCGGCGGATGGCCACACCGCCGCCGTCGCCGCCGCCGCCCGCCGTCTCGCCAGGGAGGGCCGCGCCGCGATGCTCGCCCTCCCCGGCGACGTCCCCCTGATCACCCCGGACGACATCGCCGCGGTCCTCGAAGGCCCCCCCATCACCTTCGTCCCCGCCGGTGACGGCCGCGGCACCAACGCCGCCCTCCTCGCCCCACCCGACGCCATGCCCCTGCGCTACGGCGACGACAGCTTCGCCCCCCACCGCCGCGCCGCCGAGGCCCTCGGCCTCCCCGCCCGCATCCTCCGCCTCCCCAACATCGCCCTCGACGTGGACACGCCCGACGACCTCGCCGCCCTCCGCGCCCGCGGCGGCACCACCCGCGCGGCACGCCTCATCGCGGAGTGGCACGCATGACCCCCTGGCCCTCCCGCCTCGGCATGAGCCTCGAGGGCCGCGAGCCCCTGGCCGAGGTCCCCGCCCTCGCCCGCGCCGCGGAGGCGGGCGGCTGCGGCACCCTCTGGGCCGCCTCCCACCTCTTCCTCCGCGACCCGATCACGACGGCCCACGTCGCCCTCGCCGCCACCACCCGCCTGCGCGTCGCGCTCATGGCGATGAGCCCCTACGCCATGCACCCCGTCCACATCGCCATGGCCGCCGCCGCGCTGGACGAGCTGCACCCCGGCCGCGTCGTCCTCTGCCTCGGCACCGGCGCCCCGGCCGACCGCGACGCCGCCGGCATCGAGGCCCCCAGCCCCGTGACGGCCCTGCGCGAATCCATCCTCATCTGCCGCGGCCTCTTCGCCGGCGAGGCGGTGCGCGTGGAGGGCCGCCTGTTCCGCACCGGCGGCGGGCGCGCCCTCGTCAACGGCGCCGCGGCCGTCCCGATCATCCTCGCCGCCTCCCGCCCCGGCACCCTCCGCCTCGCGGGGCAGGTGGCGGACGGCGTCCTCCTCTCCGGCGTCCTCCTCTCCGGCGCCACCTCCCGCGCCCATGCCCGCGCCTGCCTCGACATGGTGGGGGAGGCCGCCGCCGGCCGCCCCGTCGCCCGCATCGGCCTCGTCTACGCCGCCCTCGTCGCCCCGGGCGCCGACCGGGACGCCGCGCTCGCCCCCATCCGCCGCCGCCTCGCCTTCATCCTCCGCGGCGCCCACCACTCAGAAAACCTCGCGGCGGCGGGCACCATACTCGACCAGGACGCCCTCTACGCCCTGACGCAAGCGAACCGCTGGGACGAGGCCGCCGCCCTCGTCACCGACGCCGCCGCCGCGAACCACGCCGCCGCCGTCGCCGCCTACCGCGACGCCGGCCTCGACGAGGTCGTCCTCTCCAACCTCGCGGACGCCGAAACCCTCACCCGCGCCCTCGCCGCCGCCGGAGCCGACCGATGAAGTTCAGCGTCTGCCTCCCCACGGGCTTCGAGGGCGTGATGCATCCCATCCCCTTCGTCGAGGCGACCGACTTCGTCCCCCTCGCGCAGCTCTGCGAGCGCCTCGGCTACGACGGCGTCTGGGGCAACGACCACATCACCACCCAGCGCTACGTCGAGGGGAAATACCCGGGGAAGATCCCCCGCTTCTACGAGGTGATGACGGTGCTGGCCTTCTGCGCCGCCGCGACCACCCGCCTCCGCGTCGGCACCTCCGTCGCGGTCCTGCCGATGCGCGACCCCCTCTGGACCGCCAAGACGGTGGCGACGCTCGACGCCATGTCCGGCGGCCGCTTCGACCTCGGCATCGGCATCGGCGCCTACCGCGAGGAGTTCGCGGCCTGGGCCCCCCGCCTCTCTCCCACCGCCAAACGGGGCGAGATGCTGGAGGAGGCGATGGCGATGATCCACGCCCTGTTCAGGGAGGAGCGCACGACCTTCGAAGGAAAATACTACGCCTGCCGCGACGTCGTGATGGCCCCCAAGCCCGCCCAGACCCCGCTGCCGGTCTACGTCGGCGGCCACAACGTCGCGGCGGTCGAACGCGCCGCGCGCTTCGGTCAGGGCTGGATGCCGGGCTGGCGCCCCTGGCCCGAACTGGCCGATCGCATCGCCGCCCTGAAGGCCCGCACCGCCGAACTCGGCCGCGACCCGGACGCGGTCGAGATCGCCCCGCAATTCTCCGTCACCGTCGGCCGCACGATGGAGGAGGCGGAGGCGCGCTACATGGCCTCCGGCCTCGTCGCCCACCGCCTGTCGCTCGCCTACACCGGCCGCGACCTGTCGAAGCAGGTGGTCGCCAACTTCGTCGGCCCGCCCGACGTGATCCGCGCCAACGTCGCGACGCTGTCGGCCATCGGCGTGGACCACGCCTGCGGCCTCATGTTCCCCGCCGACGACCTGTCGGAATACCGCGACCAGATCGCCTGGTTCGCCGAGATCGTGGGCCTGACCGGCGACGCGGCGACCTGATGCACCCGCGCTTGCCCTGACACGTCAGGGTGGTGATCGCGACCCCGGGGAGGACTCCGCCGCGTTCCTCGAACGCCGTGGAGACGATCCCGGAGTCAGGCCGCCATGCGCCGCTGCGCCCCGTCCAGCACGAGGCTGGCCGCCGCCTCCGCGAGGTGGTGGGCCGCGTCCTCCGCCCCGAGTTCGAGGCAGCGGCGCTCCAGATGGGCCATGAGACGGGTGAGGGCCGACAGGTCGGCGCGCGCATGCTCCGGCCACAGGATCGCAGCGATCGGGGTGTCCATCGGGGCTCTCGGTGAAGGGGGGTCGCGCCGCTTACACCAGCGGCGCGGTCCAGGGGAAGCGCGACGTGCGGTCACGCGTTGGACCGGTGAGGCTGCCGGCGGGGGGGGGTTGCCAGCGGGCGTCCCCCGCGTTTCGCTGCCCGCAAGCCGCTCAACGGCAACGTCCAACGGAGGGACCATCCATGGCACGCGTCGCACTCGTCACCGGCGGCCAACGCGGCATCGGCGCCGCGATCAGCGAACACCTGCTGAAGGCCGGCCGGACGGTCGTCGCCTCCTATGCCGGGAACGAGGCGGCGGCGCGCGCCTTCACCGAGCGGACGGGGGTCCGGACCTACAGGTTCGACGTGGCGGACTACGCCGCCACCGAGGCGGCGATGGGGACGATCGAGGCGGAGGTCGGCCCCATCGAGATCCTCGTGAACAACGCCGGCATCACCCGGGACAACACGATGAAGCGCCTCGACCGCCGCGCGTGGGACGAGGTGATCGATACCAACCTCGGCGGCTGCTACAACACCTGCAAGCTCGTCTGGGACGGCATGTCGGCCCGCAAGTTCGGCCGCATCGTCAACATCGGCTCCATCAACGGGCAAGCGGGCCAGTACGGGCAGGTGAACTACGCCGCCGCGAAGTCCGGCATCCACGGCTTCACCAAGGCGCTCGCCCAGGAGGGCGCGCGCGCCTCCATCACCGTCAACGCCATCGCCCCGGGCTACGTGGACACGGAGATGGTCCGCGCCGTGCCGCCGGACGTGCTGGAGAAGATCATCGCGCGCATCCCCCGCGGTCGGCTCGGCACGGCCGACGACATCGCCCGCGGCGTCGCCTTCCTCACCGCGGACGACGCCGACTTCATCACCGGCTCCACCCTGTCCATCAACGGCGGGCAGCACATGTATTGAGAACGGGAAAGCCGCGCCCGGCCGACGATCCCGTCCATGATGGAAGTTTCACTGGACGTTCCGCATCCGGAACACGATTTCACGTTACTTGCCGGGCCGACTATCCCTAGGATGAGGCCTGACAGGAGGAGCCGATGGCCGACCCGTTCCGTAACCCCCCCATCGAGCGACCCGGACACGACAGATCCGCCGTGTCCCCGCGGTATTCCCGCCGGTTGCAGGACAAGTTGCTGATGGTCTTCCACGCCGCCTGCGACGGCGGCAGCCTCGACGTGGCGGAGGATGTCCTCGGCCTCGCCGAGCAGGTCATCCGGCGCGAGGCGGCCCTGGCGCCGCCGGAGCGCAGGCGGGCCGACATGATCGCGGTGGTCCAGGCCTACGAGCGCCTCTGGGCCCTGCGTCATCCCGGCACCCCCTCCCGCGGCCCCGTCGCCCCGACCTCCCGCCCGAACGCCTGACGCGGGCGCGTTCGTCCCGATCTTCGGGGGTTGCGCCTGTGGTTCCGGAGAAGGGCTCTGCCCTCCTCCGGACCTCCACCCAGGGGGGTCCAGCGGGGCCCTGGACCCGCGTTCGGTTTCAGACGTCCTCGTCCCGGGGGCCCTCCGCAGGGGGGGCCTCCGGGGCGAGGACCTCAAAGAAAAACGGGTCGCAGGGGTCCGGGGAAAGGCAGCGCCTTCACCCGGGGTCACGGGCGCCGCCCCCCGAAAATCACGCCGCTGTCGGCCCGTCAGCGGAGCGGCGAGGGCCGTTGCTGGTCGGCGATGAGCTTGCTCGCGATCCAGGACACGAGCCACACGATGATCGCCCCCCAGAAGGCCGCCCAGAAGCCGGAGACCCGCATCCCCGGCAGCAGCAGCGCCGTCAGCCCGAGCATCGCGGCGTTGATGACGAGGGTGAAGAGGCCGAGGGTGAGGATGGTCAGCGGCAGGGACAGCAGCGCGATCACCGGCCGGACCACCGCGTTGACCACCCCGAAGATGATCGCCGCGAGGAGCAGCGTGCCGGTGCCCGCGATCATGATGCCCGGCACGAAGTAGGCCGCGACCGCGAAGGCCAGCGCGTTGACGACGATGCGGATCAGGAAGCCCATGTGCCGTTCCCCGGGTGGACGCCGCGTGCGGCGCCGCCGGGGGGCGGGCGCGTCCGTGACGCCCGGGCAACGTCGCGCCGGGCCGGCGGTTGCGCCACCCGGGGCGCCCGCCGCATGAGGCGGGGATGACGCTGTCCCGCGCCGACCTCGCCGGGGTCGGCGCCCTCCTCCTCTGGGCGTTCCTCGGCATCCTGGCGCGCGGCGCGGCGGGGGTGCCGCCGTTGCAGGTCACGGCGCTGGCCTTCGCCGTGGCGGGGGTGACGGGGGTCGCCGTCCTGGCGGTCCGCGGACGGCTGGGGGCGCTGCGGCAAGCGCCGCTCGCCTGGGCGCACGGGGTGGGGGGGCTGTTCGGCTACCACGCCCTCTACTTCGCCGCCCTGGCGCTGGCCCCGCCGGTGGAGGCGAACCTCCTCAACTACCTCTGGCCGCTGCTGATCGTCCTCCTCTCCGCCCCCGTCCTCGGCCTTCCCCTCGGCCCGCGCCGCCTCGGCGGGGTGGCGCTCGGCGCGGCCGGCTGCGCCGTTCTGGTGGGGCCGGGCGCGGCCTTCCCGCCGGGGGCGGCGGCCGGGTTCCTCCTCGCCGCCGGGGCGGCGCTGACCTGGGCGCTCTATTCCGTCCTCTCGAAGCGCCTCGCCGCCGTGCCGACGGAGGCGGTGGCGGGGTTCTGCCTCGGCGCCGCCCTCCTCGCGGCCCTGGCGCACCTCGCCTTCGAGGCCACGGTCGTCCCGGACGCCCGGGCGGCCCTGTCGCTCCTCCTCCTCGGCCTCGGTCCGGTCGGGGCGGCGTTCTTCCTGTGGGATCGCGGGATGAAGCGGGGCGATCCGCGGCTGCTCGGCACCCTCGCCTACGCGGTGCCCGTCGCCTCCACCCTCCTCCTCCTGGCCGCCGGGGAGGGGGAGGCGACGCCCCGGCTGGCCGTCGCGGCGGCGCTCGTGGTCGGCGGCGGCTGGCTGGCGGCCTCGGCGCGGGATGGGGTGACGGACCCGTGACGAGCCCATGATCCTCCCGAAGGCGGGACGCGGGGGTTCAGCCGTAGGGCGCCGCCCCGGAGCGCGAGGGAGGTGGCCACGCCGAATCCCCTGATCCATCCACACCCCCGGCGACCCCGGGGCCAGCGGAGTCAGGAGTTTCCACAGGATATCCACAAGGCAACGCCCAACACCCGCGACTTGACCGCAAGTCATTGATCACAAACGCCGAATTCTTATCCACAGGTGAGGTGTGCCGGGGGAAAACCGCGTGGAGTCAGGGGCTTGGGTCGGACTCTTCGGGTGCCGCGCCAAGCGCCGCGATGCGGAATCCACGATTTCATCCACAAGGGGCGGCACGTCCGTCAGCGCCGCCCGGCCAGCGGGCGTGGGCGGTCCGAGAGGATGGAGAGGCCGAGGGCGGCCCCCAGAAGCTTGGCGTACTCCCGAACCATCGGCCCCGGCCGGGCGAGGTTCGGGGTCACGGAGTCGGGGTGCAACGCCACGCCCGGCAGCGCCCGGCGGAGTTCGAGCAGCGCCCGGGGCATGTGGTAGCCTGCGGTGACGACGGTGACCGCGGGCAGTCCCTCCTCCCGCACCCAGGCCAGCACCTCCCGGGCGTTGCCGCGGGTGGAGGTGGCGGTGTGGCCGAGGGCGATCCGCCCGGCCAGCCCGTCGGGATCCTCGGGGAGGAGGTCGGCCAGGGTCACGTCGCGCCCAACGCCGGTGACGAGGAGGCGGGCCTCCGGCGACGCCGCGAGGAGGGCGAGCCCTCGCTCCAGCCGGTCCGGGCCGCCGGTGAGGACGGCGATGCCGCCGGCCACGGGCGCCCCGGGAGCGACGTGCGGGCGGGCGACGTGCAGCGCGAAGGCGGCGAAGCCGAGGGGGGGCGCGACGAGGACGAGGGCGAGCAGGGGCCGGGCCCACCGTCGGCGGCGGCGCGAGGGGCCGGACGGCGGTGAACCGGAGGCGGCGGCCGTTCGCGTCCCATGCGCCCCCGTCCGGGCGGCCCCGGTCCCGGCGCGGGCGGGCGTGGCCGACGGGGCCGCGGCGGGCCTCACGGCAGGCGGCGGAGCCATCGACGCACCGTCGCCTGGGCGGTGCCCCAGCCGATGAGCGCCGCGACCGGCGGGAGGACGAGGAGAGCGGCCCAGGGCAGGTTCGCCAGGAGTTCGGCCACGGGGGTGGCGGCCTCGCCCGGGGCATCGGCCACGAAGGGTGCGGCGAGTCCTGCGAGGGCGGTGAGCGCCGGGACCGCCAGCGCCGTGCCGACCACCGCGCCGAGGGCGGCGAGGGCGGCGATCCGGCGGGCGAAGCGGCCGGCGATGTCGCCGTCGGTGGCGCCGAGGTCATGCAGGACGGAGAGGGCGTCCCGCCGGGCCGCCAGCCCGGCCCGGGTGGCGACCGCGATCACCGCCACCGCGACGCCCGCGACGAGGGCGAGGGTGGCGAGCGCCACGCCGGCGACGGAGCGCGCGAGGGCGGCGAGGCGGGCGACCCAGAGGCCGTGGGATTCGAGTTCGGCCCCCGGCACCGCCGCGGCCAGCCGGGCGGCGAGGGCGTCGAGGGCGGCGCCGCCCCGGCCGCGGGGGGTGACCTCGATGACGCCCGGCAGGGGCAGCCCCGGCGCGTCGCCGAGCCAGGGGCGGAGGAGGTCGGCGACCCGTTCGGTGCCGACCGGGGCGGCGGCGGCCACGGCGGGGTCGGCGCGCAGCAGGGCGAGCACGGCCTCGACCCGGGCCGGCGTGGGGTCGGGGAGGGCGACGGTGACGGCGGCGGCGG
>CAXVWQ010000061.1:0-2707 GCA_964263755.1 Roseomonas sp.
TAGAGCGGAATGCGCCTGGGTGGAATCGCGGGGGCTTCCGGGGTGGGGGCCTGAGGTGATTCATCGTCCTCCGGCATGGGCTGGAGGCGGCGATGGCGTGGCGGCGTGGGATGGCGTTGTCGCAGGACCTGCGGGACCGGGTGCTGGCCGCACCGGGTCCGTCGCGGGAGGTCGCAGGGCGCTTCGGGGTGAGCGTGTCCTACGTGGTCAAGGCGCGGGCGCGGCAGCGCGATGCGGGCGAGGACCGGGCCCGGCCGCAGCGGAACCACGTTGTTCCTCGGCTGACGGCACACGAGGACGCGCTGCGGGTCGAGGTCGCGCGCCGCCCGAGCGCCACCTGCGGCGAGTTGCGCGCCTGGGCCGCCGGGCGGGGCGTGGCGGTGAGCCGCACGGCGGTCTGGCGGACCATCGCCCGCCTCGGTCTGACGCTCAAAAAAAGCAGGTCCGGGCCGCGGAGCAGGACCGCCCGGACGTAGCCGCGGCGCGGCTGGCCTGGTCGGCGGCGATGCCCTCCTGGGACGCCTCGCGCCTCGTGTTCCTCGACGAGACCTGGGCCACGACGAACATGGCCCGCCGCTACGGCCGCGCGCCCCGCGGCGAGCGGGCGCTGGATGCCGTGCCGCACGGCCACTGGCACACGACGACCTTCGTCGGCGCGCTGCGGGCCGACGGCATCGTGGCGCCCCTCGTGCTGGATGGCCCGATCAACGGCCCGACCTTTCGCGCCTACGTCGAGCAGTTCCTCGCCCCAGCCCTGCGGCTGGGCGACGTCGTGATCATGGACAACCTGTCGAGCCACAAGGTCGGAGGCGTGCGCGAGGCGATCGAAGCCGCGGGCGCCGCCCTTCTCTACCTTCCGCCCTACTCCCCCGACCTCAACCCGATCGAGATGGCCTTCGCCAAGCTCAAGGCCCTGCTGCGAAGCGAGGCCGCCCGCACCGTGGACGCCCTCTGGTCCGCCATCGGCCGCCTTCTCGACCGCTTCGCCCCCAACGAGTGCCGCCGCTACCTCGCCCACTGCGGCTACGGACGGTCAGGGTGAATCCGCTCTAGCGTCGCGGACCGGTGCGGGCAGCGGTCGGTCAGCGCCGCCGGCGACCCGTCCGCGGTGCGCCACAGCACGATGTCCTGGCCCAGCAGCCGGAACGGCACCGGCGCGTCGCCGAGCTTCGACATCGGCAGCACGGGATACCAGAAGCGGCGGAGGACATTCTGTCGGGTCACGAGCATCGGGGCGCCTCGTCCTGGTTCGGGACGAAGGGCTGCAAGGGCCGTGCCCCGGATCAGCCCACCGCGCGCCCGTCAAAATCCCGCCGCGCCCGTTCCACCGCCGGCAGGTGCTCCACCGTCCAGGCGTGCAGCGCGGTGAACGGCCCCTCCAGCGTGCGGCCGAGCGGCGTGATCGCGTATTCCACCGCCACCGGCGATCCCGGCAGCACCCGGCGCGCCACGATCCCGTTCCGCTCCAGCCGCCGCAGCGCCGCGGTCAGCGCCTTCTGCGTGATGCCGTCGAGGGAGCGCTTGATCGCGTTGAACCGCAGCGGCCGGGGGCAGAGCGCGGCGAGGATGAGGACGGACCACTTGTCCGCGATCTGGTCCAGCAGGAACCGGCTCGGGCACCCCGCGTGCGAGATCGGCTCCGCGGCCGGTGCGACGCGGTCGGGCATGGCGGTGTCGGGCATCGTGGTTTCCCCGAGGTGACCTGGTCGCGTCCGGGTGCCTCATTGAAGACAGGTATACGCGATATACCTTTGGCCCCGCCACCTTTCCGGACCGCCCCCTCGTGACCGCCACCCACGCTGACGCCCTGTTCCGCCCCTTCCGCCTCGGCTCCCTCGAACTCCCCAACCGCATCGTCATGGCCCCGATGACCCGCTCCTTCTCCCCGGACGGCGTGCCCGGCGGGAACGTCGCGGCCTACTACCGCCGCCGCGCCGAGGCGGAGGTCGGCCTCATCCTGTCGGAGGGGACGGTGGTGGACCGCCCGGCGTCGCGCAACGAGCCGAGCATCCCCTTCTTCCACGGCGACGCCGCGCTGGCGGGATGGAAGCGGGTGATCGAGGGCGTGCACGCCGCCGGCGGCCGCATGGGCCCGCAGATCTGGCACACCGGCGCCGTGGCCAGCTTCATGACGGACTGGGTGCCCAACGCGCCGGTGGAAAGCCCGTCCGGCCTCATCGGCCCCGGCGCGCCGCGCGGCGTCGCGATGACGGAGGAGGACATCGCCGACACGGTCGCCGCCTTCGCCCGCGCCGCGGCCGACGCCAAGCGCCTCGGCTTCGACGTGGTGGAGATCCACGGCGCCCACGGCTACCTGCTGGACCTGTTCTTCTGGGCCGGCGCCAACCTGCGGACCGACCGCTACGGCGGCGCCACGATCCGGGAACGCTCCCGCTTCGCCGCGGAGGTCATTGCGGCCGTGCGCGCGGCGGTGGGGCCGGGCTTCCCCGTCATCCTCCGCCTGAGCCAGTGGAAGCAGCAGGATTTCCCCGCCCGCCTCGCGACCACCCCGCGCGAGATGGAGGACTGGCTCGTCCCGCTCGTCGAGGCCGGTGCCGAAATCCTGCACTGCTCCCAGCGCCGCTTCTGGGAGCCGGAGTTTCCGGAGGTGGACGGCGAGCACGGCCTGAACTTCGCGGGCTGGGCGAAGAAGCTGACGGGCGCGGCGACGATCTCCGTCGGCTCCGTCGGCCTGTCCGGCGACTTC